>NZ_VPFK02000045.1:0-143347 GCF_008634075.2 Saccharibacillus sp. WB 17
GCCCGCCGCTTTGGGGCCGCGGTCTTTGCGCCCGCCGGCCGGGGCCTCGGCGGGCCGTTCTTCGCCGGCCCCGACGAGCGGGCCGGCACTGCCGGCGGCGCAAGGCCGCGCCGCCTTCTCTCCCGTGTGCTCCAGCACGCACACGAAATGCCCTTCGCCTTCGGCGAGATGCGGCCAGATGCGCGCCGCCCGCGCCGTCGGCGCGAGCGCTCCCGGCCGCGAGAGCAGCGGCTCTCCGCCTGGAGCCGCTTCATGCAGCAGCGGCGACAGCCCGCCGCCGCTCTCGACCAGCCCGGCCGCCCATTCCGGCCGGCCCGGCGCGAACAGCGGCGAATGCGGCAGCTCGCCGACGACGAAGTCGGGATGGCGCGCGAGGAACAGCGCGATCATCGCTTCGTTCTCTTCCGGCGAGAACGTGCACGTCGAATAGACGATCCGCCCGCCCGAAGCGAGCATCGAAGCTACCGTGTCCAGAATGTCGCGCTGCATGACCGTGCACACTTCGACCGAATGCTTCTCCCACTGCCGGACCGCGTCCGGGTCTTTGCGGAACATGCCTTCGCCCGAGCACGGCGCGTCGATCAGAATCTTGTCGAAATAAGCGGGGAACTTCTCCGCGATCCGCTCCGGCGTCTCGTTCAGGACGACGGCGTTGCGCACGCCGCTCATTTCGATGTTTTTGGCTAACGCTTTGGTCCGCTCGGCGCTGATATCGTTCGTCACGAGCACGCCTTCGCCGCGCAGCTTCGCGGCAATCTGCGTCGATTTGCCGCCCGGAGCGGCGCACAGGTCGAGCACCCGGTCGCCCGGCTCGGGCCGCAGCGCTTCGGCCGGCTCCATCGCGCTCGGCTCCTGAATGTAATACAAGCCGGCGTGATAATACGGATGCTTGCCGGGCCGCTCATTTTCGTCAATATAATACCCGGTGTCGCACCACGGAATCGGCTTGAGCCCGAACGGGCTGGCCGCCAGAAACTCGTCGGCGTCGATTTTGAGCGTGTTGACGCGGATGCCCGCATAGCGCGGCCGGTCGTAGCTGGCGATAAAAGATTCGTATTCGCTGCCGAGCCAGCGCTGCATGCGCGACTCGAACAGCGGCGGAAGCTGTATGCTCATGGGATACCTCCTGTCTGGGTCTGCCCGCGTACGGGCGCAAAACGGCCCGCCCCGCCGCGCGGCTTGTTCGCCGCGGCCCGGCGGAGCGGGCCTGCTGTCTGAATGGAAGGAAAACGCTTCGGCACTCTTGCGGCGGAAAGTCCGGGGGCGAGTTCGTTGACGCCCGGGACGCCGTCCTATCCGGCGTCTCCGCCGTGCTCCGGCTTCGCTTTGGGGCCGCGCGCGTATCCGGTACGCTGCGGCACGTTCGGCGGAATCCGCTCGGCTGCAAGGCGCACCTGTTCGCGCAGCGACGGATCGAAGATTTCGATCTCGATCGGCTGAAACGCGAACGGCTCTTGTTCATGCCGCTCCAGACGTTCCAGATACAGGCGCGCGTCGTCGATCAGCCGATCCAGCCGGATGCCGAGCGTATCGCCCGGATAGCCGGACAGCTTGGCCAGAGCGCTGCGCATCATCTTGCGCGCCCCTTCAACCTTGTCGTAACCCGGCGTCACGCTTCCGTTGCGGAAATGGTACAGCGCCACGGCGACCTGAAGCAGCCCGGAGTACAGCGGGTCGCGACCCCGCTCCAGCCACAGCTCTTCGAGCACCTCGTGGCATTCGAAGTAATCGCGGTCCCGGTTGAAATAGATCAGGAACGCGACGTACTTCGGCTCATAAAAAGTCATCTTCCAGATCTTCCTCGTGCTTGGAAGCGATGATCGCTTTGATCTCTTCCAGCATCGCTTTCATGCCTTCGTAATTGCGCTCGGCGAACAGTTCCCCGAACGCGGCCTGGTACGCGATCGCTTCCCCGACCAGATGATAGGAATACAGCCGGTGAATCATCTTGAGCAGCGTCGAGACGATATTCGCGTCGTCTTCGAACAGCTTCTGCGCGTCCAGAATCTCTTCGCGGATGCTGGACATTTCGCTGTCGAGCACGGACGCGGCCTGGGCGGACTTTTGCAGGCGCAGACGCATATCGCCCGGCAGCCCGCCGCGGTATTTGTAGTTGAGCGAGTGCTCGATCGTCGCCCAGAAATTCATGGCGAGCGTCCGAATCTGAATCTCGGCCAACACGATTTTTTGTTCCAGCGCCGTCTGCACGGGATAACGGATAATCATGTGGAAGCTGCGATAGCCGCTTTCCTTGTAATTCGTAATGTAGTCTTTCTCGTACAAGACGGTGAGATCTTTGCGCGCGCGGATATATTCGGCGACCCGGCGGATGTCTTCGACGAACTGGCACATGATGCGGATGCCGGCGATGTCCTCGATGCCTTCTTCCAGGTTGTCCATCGAGACGTCCAGCCGTTCGGCTTTTTCCAAAATGCTCGTGATCCGTTTGACCCGCCCGGTAACGAACTCGATCGGCGCGTATTCTTCACGCTTTTTCAGTTCGGAGCGCATCGTTTTGAACTTGACTTTCAACTCTTCGACCGTCTGTTCGTACGGAAGCAAAAAAGTTTCCCAGTTTCTACCGTCCATGCTATGTGCCTCCTCGTATTCGTGCACCCTTCAGCGGTGGTCGGCACCGACCGCTTGGGAGATATGGGTAAACCCGTCCGTGCGCATCAGGCGCTTGAGGCCCGCATGCAGCTGGCGGTTGACTTCCGGTCCTTTGTAGATCAAAGCGGTGTAGATCTCGACCAGGCTGGCCCCCGCGCGAATCTTGGCATAGGCGTCTTCGGCCGTGAAGATGCCGCCGCTGCCGATAATCGGCAGGCGTCCTTCCGTGCGCGCGTAGACGCGCCGGACGATCTCGGTCGAACGGCCGGTCAGCGGGCGTCCGCTCAGTCCGCCGGCTTCGCTGCGATGACCGTGTTCGAGCCCTTCGCGCGACAGCGTCGTGTTGGTCGCGATGACGCCGGACACGCCGCTGCGCGAGATGACGTCCACCGTCTCGTCCAGTTGGGCGTCGCTCAGGTCGGGCGCGATCTTGACGAAGACCGGCTTGGGAGCCGCGCCGCCGGCTTGGCGTTCAAGTTCCGCCGTGACGGCGGACAGCAGCTTGCGCAGCTCGTCGCCATGCTGGAGATCGCGCAAATCCGGCGTATTCGGCGAACTGATATTTACGATGAAGAAGTCCGCGTGCGGATACAGGATCCGGATGCAGCGCTCGTAATCGAGCGGGGCTTCTTCGTTGGGGGTCAGCTTGTTTTTGCCGATATTGACGCCGATCGGCACCGGACGATTCTGGAGCGCGGCGAGGCGGGCCGCCATTTCTTCCGCACCTTTGTTGTTGAAGCCCATCCGGTTGACGAGAGCCTGGTCCGGCGGAAGGCGGAACAGCCTCGGCTGTTCGTTGCCCGGTTGGCCAAGCGGCGTTACCGTGCCGACCTCGACGAAGCCGAAACCGATCGAAGAAAATCCGGGAACCGCCTCGGCGTTTTTGTCCAGCCCCGCGGCAAGTCCGACCGGCGACGGGAAAGTCAGGCCCGCCACTTCCGATACGAGGGCTTCGTCGCGCCGCACGCCGTACATTTTTCGCAGCAGCGTCAGGCCGCCGGGCGTTCCGGCCGCGTAACCGATACCGTCGATCACGAGATGGTGGGCTTTTTCGGGGTCCATCCGGAAAAACAGCGGTTTGGCAAATCGTTCATACAGCAAGCGGTTCACTCCCATTCTTCTCAGCTAACGTTATTAATTTTACCCGGAAGCCGGTTAAAAGGAAAGCATTCCCGGCCTGTAAAAACCTTTTCCAATCCGGCGCAAAGAGATTTACAATACAAAGTATCCCCCTCCCCGAAAGGAGCCGACGATTATGACCGCCAAACGCAAGCCTCCCGCCCTTCAGCAGAAAAAGGAAGAGATCAACCGCAAGGCCGCGCTCTGGATCGGCGGCAGCCTGGCGCTGTTCGTGATCGTGGTCAGCGTGCTGATCGCCTTGTCGCAGAGCTGAGCCCGATTCCGGGCGTTTCTACAAGGGGTTCAGGCACGCCTGGACCCCCGCTTCCGGGCAAAGCCCGGCTTCGGCTTGCCGCCGGAGCCGGGCTTTTAGTTCAACCATTTATACACTTTCCGGTCGTTCGTCTGATCCTGGCGCTGCTCCGACTTGAACCGCTGCTTCGGCACGACAATCTCTTCCGGCAGCACGTCGTCGGCCAGCGTCACGCGCGTGCCGGCCGGCACCAGGTCGAACAGCTCTTCGATGTCCGCTTTGTTCATGCGCACGCATCCGTGCGATTCGTCTCCGCCGATACTGCCCGGCTCGTTCGTGCCGTGAATGGCATAGTCCGTATCCGACAGCTGCATGCCCCGGCTGCCGAACTCGCCGTCGGACCTGCCGTTCGGATTGACGACCTTGTCGCTGACGACGAACGTCCCCGTCGGCGTCTTGGCGCCGCCCAGGCCCACTTCGTAGCTGCGCAGCAGCACGCTGCCGCTGACGACGGCCAGGCGGTGCCGGCTCCGGTCGACGACGATCTCGAGCGGCTCGTTCAAATACGGCGCGCCGCCGAGCGTCGTGGGCGAGACGGGACGTCCCGAACCCGAAGCGATCGGCTTCGCCGCCTGTCCGTAAGCTTTGCGCTTCAGCGCGGAAGCGAGCGCCGGGAACGAGCGGCGCATGACCGGCGTGGAGCCGGACAATACATTGTCCGGAAACGGCCGGTTCAGCTCGGCCATCTGCTTCGGAATGCTTTCGCCGCCGGCCCGGTAACTGCCGATCGCGCTGGCAAGCGCCGCGAGGCTTTCCTGTTCGCGCATCCACGCCCGGGCCGCTTTGCGCTGCTTGCCGGTCGGCTTCGCTTCGCAGTCGCACGTCTTCGGATCGTAGCTGCGCAGCACGCTCTCGCCCGCCGCTTCGCCGGGTTCGACTTCCGCCGCGATCGGCAGGCCTTCCCGCCACATGAGCCATTTGCCCTGCCGCTCCATGCCGAGCACGGAAGCTTTGACGTCGCGGCCATCCTGCAGGTAACCGGCCGCCGCTGCGGCAATCGAAGATGGTTCGTCCGCTTCCGCGGCCGTGAACACTTCGGTCGGCGGCTCGGACGCTACGTCGATCTCGGCGGAGAGGCGCGGCGCGCTGATGCCCGGCGCCTCCGCATAGCGGAAGCCGATCAGCAGCAGCAGGGCAGCAGCCAGCAGCCAAGCACGGCGTTTGGAACGGCTTTTCTCGCGGCGCTGCGCGGCTTCGTGCAATTTCTGTTCGTATTCGGCCAAAATGTCTTCGGGCACATGGGCGTGCTCGTACGCTTCGTACACTTCCTGCGCCCGGTTAAAGCAGTAGTTCGCTTTGCCCGGCTGCCCGTCGGCTTCATATTCCTTGCCCAGCAAATACCAGGCCATCTTGTTGTCGGGATGCTCGCGCACATAACTTTTCAGATGGGGAAAGCGCTTCATGACTCTTCGCTCCTTTGCTGAAAAAATGCGCCGTACAGAACGTTTTCGTAAAAAAAGCGCCTCCCGCCTGGTTGTTCAGGAGAGAGACGCTTTTTCCCGGATCCGTCCTGTATTCGGCACTTGCGAGTCGAATCAGCCTTCCTTGTTAAACGGTTCGTCCGCGATGATGATGGAATCGGTCGGGCAGCCGTCGCATGCATCGATCATGTCTTCGTGCATGTCTTCCGGAATCGCTTTGATCCCGTGGTTGGCGTCGCCGTCGAAGATGACTTCCGCCAGGCCTTCGTCGTCGTAATCGTAAATATCCGGAGCGGTCGCGCCGCACGCGCCGCAGGCGATGCAGGTATCTTTGTCAACCCAGGTGTACTTGCTCATCGGTATTCCCTCCTGATTGTCTTTTTATACTTTCTATCGGCTGGGCCGATTCTCTTGTCAAGAAGCACATTCTCGTAAGAGTCTTCATCCCTCTAACTATAATATAAACTTTTTTTGATTTCAATGATCCTTACGCTTCATTTTCAATCCTTTTCGCGACCGTTTTCCGAATTCGAACCCCGTTCCCCGTGAAAAGAAATGCCCGGCGTCCGTCCCGCTTTCATCCGCTTCGTGCCGTCTTCTTCCAGCATGCCGGCGATCATCAGCGCATCCTCGCCGAATTTGTCGCGCATTTTGTCCATGATTTCCGTCAGCTTCTCCCGCTTCGGCTGCCGTTCGTAATCGAACAGATCGAGCTGGATCGCGGCTTCGCTTTTGTCGGTCAGCCCCTGTGCGGCTACCCCGAGCAGGCGGACCGGCCGGCCGTCGCTCCAATGCTTGAGGTACAGCGCTTTGGCTTCGCGGTAAATGTCGTCCGCCGCTTCCGTCGGCGTCGCGAGCGTGCGCGAGCGGGTGATCGTCTTCATCTCGGGCGTGCGGATGGTGATCTGCACCGTGCTCGCCAGCAGATGCTGCTTGCGCATGCGCCGCGCCACCTGATCGCTCAGATTGAGAATGACCCGCAGCGCTTCGGGCGCTTCGGTCACGTCGCAGGGCAGCGTGGTCGTATGCCCTACCGACTTGCTCGGCTCGGGCACGGACTGGACCTCGGCGTAATCCTGGCCGTTCGCCGCGCGCTTCATCCAGATGCCGAATACGCCGAACGAAGCCTGCAGCCGTTTCTCGTCCGTGGCGGCCAGCTCCCCGATCGTGCGGATGCCGAGCCGGTTCAGCTTCTCCGCCGTTTTGGCGCCGACGCCGAACAGTTCGCCGCACGGCCGGCCCCACAGCGTATGGGCGAGGTCGCGGATACGCAGCACGGAGATGCCGTTCGGCTTTTTCATGTCCGAAGCCATCTTCGCCAGCAGCTTGTTGGGCGCTACCCCGATCGAACACGGCAGCGACAGCTCCCGCCCGATGCGCTCCATGATCTGCTCCGCGATCTCCAGCGGCGTGCCGAACTGCTTCGAGCCGGTAATGTCCATATAACATTCGTCGATGGAAGTCGCTTCGATCAGGGGCGTATAGCTGTACAGAATTTCGCGAAAAGCCCGGGAGTAGGCGCGGTACAACCTGAAATCCGGCTTGATCAGAATGAGCGACGGGCACAGCTTGAGCGCCTGGTGCACTGTCATGCCGGTGCGCACGCCGCGGCGGCGGGCGGGATAGGAACTCGTGACGACGATGCCGCGCCGCTTCTCGCTGTCTCCGGCGACCGCCGTCATTTTGCCGCCGTACAGCTCGGGATGTTCCGCTTCGTGCACCGAACAGTAGAAGGCATTCATGTCCACATGCAAAATGACCCGCCCTTTGGCCGGGTAATACCGCTCGACGTCTTCGTTCACTTTCGTTCCTCCTCTCCGTGTCGACTCGCAGGCAAACGTTTGTTTCCTTATTTTAACGCAAAATTGTTAACCTGCCCACTATACCGGTTTAACGCGTTCATGCTATAATCGACAATTAATACGGACGGAAGGGAGCAGTTCCATGACACGGTCCATCACCATTTTCGATACGACGCTCAGAGACGGCACGCAGGGGGAAGGCATCAGTCTGTCGGCGGACGACAAGTTGAAGATCGCCGTCAAGCTGGACGAGCTCGGCGTACATTATATCGAGGGAGGCAATCCCGGAAGCAACGGCAAAGATATCGAATTTTTCCGCCGCGTCCGCGAACTCGGCCTCACAGCGAAGATTACCGCGTTCGGCAGCACCCGGCGCAAAGGCGGGTCCGCCGATACGGACGAGAACCTGCAGCGGATCGCGGAATCCGGCGCCCAGGCGGCGACGCTGGTCGGCAAGTCGTGGGACTTCCACGTGCATACCGCGCTGCAGACGACGCTCGAAGAAAATCTGGCGATGATCGACGATTCGATCCGCTATTTGAAGCGCCGGGGACTCGAAGTTATTTTCGACGCGGAACATTTCTTCGACGGCTGCAAGCACAATCCCGATTACGCCCGTTCCGTGCTGAAGACCGCTGATGAAGCGGGCGCGGACTGGCTCGTGCTGTGCGATACGAACGGCGGTACGCTGCCGCAGGAGATCGGCAGCCTCGTCGCCGACCTCGTGGCCGAGATGCCGCAGGCTAGGTTCGGTATCCATACGCATAACGACTGCGAGCTGGCCGTAGCCAATTCGCTCAGCGCTGTCGCCGCGGGCGCGCTTCAGGTGCAGGGCACGATCAACGGCTACGGCGAACGCTGCGGCAACGCCAATCTGTGTTCGGTCATTCCGAACCTGCAGCTCAAGTTCGGGCTGAGCTGCCTGCCAGGCGACAAGCTGGCTCAGCTCTCTTCGACCGCCCGTTATGTCAGCGAGATCGCCAACGTGCATATGCCGGCCGGCCAGCCCTACGTCGGCAGCGCCGCTTTCGCGCACAAAGGCGGCATCCACGTCTCGGCGATTCTGCGCGATTCGCGTACGTACGAGCATATCGCGCCGGAACTTGTCGGCAACAAACAGCGGGTGCTCGTCTCCGAACTTGCCGGACAGAGCAATCTGGTGTCCAAAGCGCAGGAACTCGGCATCGAACTCGATCCCAAAAGTCCGCAGGCCGCGGACACGATCGGCCGCATCAAAGACCTCGAACACCGCGGCTACCAATTCGAAGGCGCCGACGCTTCGCTCGAACTGCTGCTGCGCGAAGCGGGCGGCGAAGTGCGGGAACTGTTCGTGTTCGAATCGTTCAAAATGCTCGTCGAAAAATCCGCGGGCAAACCGGTCGTCTCCGAAGCGTTCGTCAAACTGCGCGTTGGCGGCGAAAGTCTCTATACGGCAGGCGAAGGCAACGGCCCGGTCAACGCGCTCGACAACGCGCTGCGCAAGGCGCTGCTGCAGTATTATCCGCAGCTGACGGACATGCATCTGAGCGATTACAAAGTCCGCGTGCTCGACGACCAAGAAGCGACCGCTTCCAAAGTCCGCGTGCTGATCGAATCGCGCGACGCCGCCAACGCCTGGAGCACGGTCGGCGTCTCCGGCAACGTGATCGAAGCGAGCTGGGAAGCGCTCGTCGACAGTATGCGGTATGCGCTGCTCGGCCAGGAACCGGCCGCAGCGGCGGCAGCTGCCGAACCGCGTCCGGGCCTGCTCAATCATTAACCGGTAAACGACCCGTAAACAAAAAAAATGACTTCCCGCCGCAGCGGAAAGCCCAGTATGAGAGGGGTAAACATGGGTAGCAGTCTTCGAGGGGAGCGGGTATCCGCTCCCGGTGCAAAGTCTGCGGGGTAAAGCGCGGCGGGCGGCATGGAAGCCGGCATGGGACTCCGGTATCCATCGTAGCGCCAGGCCCGCCGCACCGCGCCGGCGGCCGCGTTCAAGATTCGATCATCGCGCCGCCGGCCCAAGCGAACCTTTACAGCCCTGCCCGATACGCAAGCGCGCTGCCTCCTTTGACGGATGCGGCGCGCTTTTTCGTGCCCGGAATCATGTATGGCTGAGACGCGCATAGAGGTCGCCGAGCGTCGAGATTTGATTGTCCCGCACCCGGTTCATATAACCGCCCCATAATCTCGCCGTCATCAGCGAATCGCCCAGCGCATGATGGCGTTCCTTGATCTCGATGCCTTCTTCTTCCAGCAGCTCGTCGAGTCCGTACCCGGGGCGGGACGGATTCAACAGCCTCGCGATCATCATCGTATCGATGACGCGATGGTTCAGATGCGCTTTCGACGTTTTCCACAGCGCCGTATTAAGAAACGCTTTGTCGTGCGCGCTGGCATGGGCCACGAGCACGGAATGCCCGATAAACGTCATAAAATCGTGCAGCGCTTCGATCAGCGAAGGAGCTTCTTCCACCATCTCGCCCGTAATGCCCGTCAAATCGGTAATATGGGGAGGAATGTCCATCCTCGGATTGACGAGCGTGTAGAACGTCTCGTTCTCCAGCACCCGGTCGCCTTTCATCTTGACCGCTCCGAAAGACAAAATCTCGTCGCCCTTCTGGCAGTTGAAGCCCGTCGTCTCCAGATCGAACACGACGGTCTCAAGTTCCGCCAGCGGGGTAATCAACGCTTCGGGTCTGCGCTGTTCCCGGCTGAGCGAACGGATAAAGGCCATCTGATGGGCGCTTTGTCCCCCGAATACCGAGGCTACCGCGGAAGGAACCCCTCCGCTGCGCAGCATGTTCCAGAATCCGCTTCTCGACCCAGCCGGTTCCTTCATGCGCGTCTCCTTTCCGCGAATCTGAGCTGACGCTGAAGCACGCGGTGCAGCTTGCGTACCAAGATCAGCCCGTCCCGCAGTTCGTAGAACCGTTCCTTTTTCTTCAATTCTTCGTTCGACAGGTACCCGCTGCTGTGCAGCAGCCCTCCGTCGTCCGACGCGTCTGTCAGGCTGCGCAGGCGCAGCGCCGTCAGGAACGCTTCGTAGGCCGGTTCGAGCAGCGGCAGCGAAGCCGCTTCGAACTGGATCAGCCGCTGCAGCCTGCGCAGCGTCGACGATTCTTCGACGTCGTGCTGGATAGCGAGGAAGCGTGCGGCGTTGACGAGCGGAATATACATGCCGTATTTGACGTCGAAATCGCCGGCGTGGTCGCCGAAGCGTTCGGTCATGACCTGACCGAGCACATTGAGCGTCTTTTTGTGCCGCACCGTGTTGCGTAAAATGGCGGCATGCAGTTCCGTATTGCCGCGCAGCCCGTCATGGAAGCTTCGCAGCCAATGTTCGGCCAGCGCCGCGTCGCCCGCGATCAGCCGAAAATCGGACGCGATGATCAAATACCGCACCGGTTCCCAGCTCAGGTCGCTGCGCCAGGCGTGCAGTTGGGCCGACCATTCGGACGACGTGCGGCGCCACCTGCGCTCCGAACACATCACTTTGCCTTCGCATTTCTCGTATCCGGCCGTCTCCAGAATATCGGTGAGGCGGCGGCCGAACTCCTCGAAATACGTTTCTTTGCCTGCATGTTCGGTGTCCGACAAAATCAAGCCGTTGTCCTGGTCGCTCCACAGCGTCTGTTCCCGCCTGCCCGCGCTGCCGAAAACGACGAACGAATAAGAGACGGGAGGCGGACCGAAGCCCGCCTCCCCCATCTCCCGCTCGCATAATTCGACCGCATGCCGCATCAGCCGGTCGTGCATCTCGTTGATCGCCTCGTTCCAGGCGAGGATATCCCCGCCGATCTCTTCCCGTGCCTGCATCAAGCTGCGCTGCATGGCGATCCGGGCTGCACGAAGCGCTTCGGGGGAACCGATCTGCGATAAATCTTCGACTGCCCGTTGTGCGTATTCCGTGTACGAATCGGTACGTTTCACCGGATCCCCCCTTTCTGCGCTTGCATGCCGATCAGGCTTTGGCCGGATTGCGCTTGACGCCCGATTCCGGATTGGTCGGACCGTTGAAAGTCGTGTCGCCCGCCATTTTCATCTGTTCCGGATATCCGTAGTTGCCGTGTTCGCTAATGTCCAGACCCATCATTTCTTCTTCTTCCGTCACGCGGATGCCCATTGTCACTTTCATGATGTAGAAGATGATGAACGTAACGCCTGCCACGAAGGCCAGCGTACCGACAACGCCCAGCGCCTGAACGCCCAGCTGATGCAGGCCGCCGCCGTAGAACAGACCCGCTTGTCCCAGACCTTTGTCGGTGGACAGGGAAGGCATAGCGAAGAATCCTGTGCAGAGCGCGCCCCAGATACCGGCTACGCCGTGTACCGAGAAAGCGAAGACGGGATCGTCGACGCCCGCTTTTTCAAACCACTGCGCCGTGAAGAACGTCAGTACGCCTGCGACCAGACCGATAACGACCGCCGCCCATGGAGCGACAAACGCACAGGAACCGGTGATGGCCACGAGTGCGGCCAGTACGCCGTTGATCATGCTCGGAATGTCCGCTTTGCCGAAGACGACCCACGAGATCAGCAGAGCCGCTACGCCGCCTGCCGCCGCCGCGATATTCGTCGTCAGGGCGACGTAAGCGAAGAATCCGTCCATGACCGACAGGGCGCTGCCCGGGTTGAAGCCGAACCAGCCGACCCACAAGATGATGACGCCGAGTACCGACAGAACCTGGTTATGTCCGAGAATGCTGTTCGGTTTGCCGTCTTTGCCGTATTTGCCCAGACGCGGCTTGAGCATGATCGTCGCGACCAGTGCCGCCGTAGCGCCTGTCAGATGGACGACCGTCGAGCCGGCGAAATCCTGCATGCCCATCGAACCGAGCCAGCCGCCGCCCCATACCCAGTGCGCGATAACCGGATAGATAATAATCGTGAAGAGTGCGCCGAATACGATGTAGACGCTCAGCTTGGCGCGTTCCGCCAGACCGCCGCCGGCGATCGCAAGCGAGACGCCCGCAAAAGCGAGGTGGAACAGGAACATCAGCGACACCGGAAGACCGAAGCCGTTGACCGAGTTGAAGGATGCCGATTGTTCGTCGCCTCCGAAGAAGAAGCCTTCGAAGCCGAAGAATCCGTTGCCGTTACCGAAGCCGAAAGCGAATCCGAATGCCCAGAACGCCACGCTTGCGACGCCGAAGGACAGGATAGTCTTGCCCGCCACGTGGCCGGCGTTCTTCATGCGGACCGAACCGGCTTCAAGCAGCGCGAATCCTGCCTGCATGAAGATGACGAGCACCGCCGCGATAAACACGAATACCATGTTCACGCCGTTCGTCAACGCTTCGCCGTCTACCGCTTCCGCCGCAGACGCGCTTACCGGAAAAGCCGACACTGCCGCCAGGGCTCCAAGAGCCAACCACCACTTCTTTTTCAAATTCCCCACACCCTCTTCATGTAATTTTATCTAACATTATGTGAAACTCTTGTTGTCATTATAAACCGCGGCAAGAAAGCTGACAAGTGTATTTTTAGAAAAAAAACGGATTTATTTCAGCTTTTTTTCAACGTAAAAGATCTACCTGCGTTAACGCGGCAAAGTAGGCGTTTTCATGCAAACCATAACGTTTGACTGTACGCTTTGGATTGGATATAATTGAATTTGTCAAGACTTTCTTTTTATATCTGCTTACTTTATTACGGTTTAGGAAAGGGTGAGTCAGCGATGGGGATATGAAGTTATTCCGGATCGGCGAACTGGCCAAAGCCGCGGGCACCAGCGAGCGTACCATCGACTATTACACCAAATTGGGCTTGATCTGTCCCCAGGACCGGTCGATGACCAATTACCGATTGTACGGACCTGAAACTTTGCTTCGGCTGACGCGTATTCATGAGTTGAAGAACGAAAAGTTTACATTAGAAGAAATTCGGGAGAAGCTCGATAAATGGAGCCAAGCGACCGAGGACGATCGGGTATCCGAAAAGTTGACCCTGCTCGAAAGCCACCTGGCGCAAGTCGAGAAAGAATTGAAAGAACTGCAGCCGATGCTGCAGGATCTCGATCCGGCTCAAGCCCGCAAAACGTTTTCTCAACTTGTTCCCCAGGGCATCGCTTGTATGGAAGCCATCAAGCTTCTCCTCGGACAAAATCCAATGATGTAAGGTTTTCACTACAAATGGAGGGAAACGCTTATGGGTTTTAACGGTTTTATGTACATGTTGATCATTCCCGCGTTCATTTTGACGATCTGGGCCCAGTTCCGGGTCAAGAGCACGTACAAAAAATGGCGCGAGGTTCCGGTACACAGCGGCATGACCGGTTACGAAGCCGCTCGCCACATGCTCGATACGAACGGCCTGCAGGAAGTGCAGATCGTGCCTGTGCCGGGCATGCTGTCCGACCATTACAATCCGGTCAACCGGACGGTCGCGCTGTCCGAAGACGTCTACTACGGCAACAGCATCTCGTCCGTATCGGTCGCCTGCCACGAGATCGGCCACGCTATCCAGCACAAGGAGTCGTATCCGATGCTGTCGCTGCGCCACCGGATCTTCCCGGTCGTCAACTTCGCGTCGGGCGTCGCGCCTTTCCTTATTCTGGGCGGCTTCCTGTTCGATTACACGAACCTGATCGGATTCGGCATTTTGTTCTTCGCCGTTACGGTCGTGTTCCAGCTGATCACGCTGCCGGTCGAATTCAACGCCAGCAACCGGGCACGCGAAGTAATGGTATCGGAAGGCTATATCACGAACGAGGAAGAACGCGGAGTCGGCAAAGTATTGAACGCCGCCGCGCTGACTTACGTGGCCGCCGCTCTGATCTCGCTGCTTGAACTGATCCGTCTCGTCGGCATTTTCAACAACCGCAACTGATTCATCGATCGCAGCAGTCCCGTTTTATCGATTCCTGACCGAAAACCGGCGCCGGTGCATACACCGCGCTGGTTTTTTTACGTTTTTTTGACCGTATACCGAAATCGGATTCGCCACAGCGGCCTCAAGCCCCATGTCCAAAAGACCGGTATTCGCCGCCGGTGGAAGAGAATGGCTGGCTAATTATCTTGTTTTTATGGTACTATACACCTACTTTGATATTGCAGAAAATCGCAGCTTTCGCATACAAAAGGAGAAGCTTTGTGAGCCTATCAGTGTGGTCTGATCTCTTCCTGTTCGCCTTGTTGTCCGCCTTGCTCGTCTACATCTTTTTTGCGGTTCGGATCACGAACCTGCACAAAGTCTATTTCGTGTTCCACTTCTTCATGATGCTGTGGCCGCTCTGTCAATTCGCTACCCATATCGTGCAGGAACCCCGGGTCCAACTGCTGTACGTGACACTGTCCTTCGCCGCCTGTTCGCTGCTGGCAAGCGGCTGGCTGTTGTTCACCCTTTTCCTGACCGGCAGCGAAAAGCGGCTGAGTTCCAAATCCGTCGTCTCCATGTTCGTACCCGCGGTCTTCTCCGCCCTGCTCGCGATCTTCAATCCGCTGCATCTGTTTACCAGCCCGAAGACCGACAATTACGTGGATCGCTCCTACGGGCCGCTGTTCTGGCTCGTCATGGTTGTTATCATTGGCTATTTGTTAACCTCCCTGTTCGTTCTGCTGCGTTCCCTGCGATCGCCCTCCTCTTCCGCCAGCCTCAAAAAACAGATCCGCATCGTGCTGTGGGGAGGGTTCGTTCTGGCCTCTTTTGCGGCGCTCGACATTTTGCTCAACGTGGGATTGCGATCTTTTCTGCCGATCATTCCGGGCCTTACTTCGCTCGGCATTTTCATCGCGGACTTATTTTTTGTCTTCGTCATCACCCGGTACAAAGTGTTCGACCTGGTCACGATCGCGCACGAGGATATTCTCAACACGATTCCGCACGGCATTCTCGTATTGGACGATCAGGAAGAAGTCGTCGAAGCCAATCGGGCGCTGAGCCTGTTTCTCGGTATCGGGGTCGGCGAACGGTTCGATATCGACGTCTTCTTGTCTTCCGTCCATGTCGTGGGAGACAGACGCCATTTTCTCGAACCGTACAAGCGCAAAGAGCGGGATTTGTTCCAGATCGAATTGTCTTCCGGCAGCGGACTGCGCTTCGTGCTTCAAGCTTCCCCGATCTTCGACGCCGCCCAGCTGCCGATCGGCCATATTCTGACGTTTCAGGACGTGTCCAAGGAACGCCAGCTCGTGCAGGAGTTGAATCGCAAAAACGATGTGCTGCACGAACGCAACCTGTCGCTTGACCGCACACGCCAGGAGCTGTCCAAAGCGAATCTCCGGCTTGAGGAAATGGCGCTCACCGACAGTCTCACCCGCTGCTACAACCGGCATTACCTGACGCAGCGCCTGACCCGGGAGATGACGGCCAACGTGGAGCAGCGTATTCCGTTCTCGTTCATCCTGTTCGATATCGACTTTTTCAAAACGATCAACGACCGGTACGGCCACGTCGCCGGCGACGAAGTGCTGTACCGGACCGCCCGCATCGTGCAGCAGTCTATTCGCAGCACCGACGTGCTGGCCCGCTACGGCGGCGAAGAATTCATTCTGTACCTGCCGTGCACGGACCGCAAAATGGCGCACAAAATCGCCGAACAGGTACGGGACGCCGTGGAGAAAAACGAGGTGACCCTGGAGCCGACCCAAGAGCGGGTCAGCGTCACGGTCAGTCTGGGCGTATTGTCGATCGAAGACTTCGAACACGAACACGTGCCGGACAATCTCGAAGAATATTTGACGCATTTGTTCGCGGAAGTCGACAAACCATTATATCAGGCGAAAAAAAACGGCCGCAACCGGATCGAGCTGTCCGACACGCGCCGAATTCCCGGATAACTCCATATTCACGCTCTGTCCGAGCACCCAGACGCGGCAGCCGGGGTCGACACTTTCGACCCTGGCTGCCGCTTTTTGCCGTGCTCCTGTTCAACATCGGGCTTGACAGTCTCGTCTCTGGGTTATATGGTTTGTTACATAAGTAATTAACCTATCCCGTTCCGGCCGCCGGCGGTTCGGACCCAAAGGAGATTATCCATGTTCGCTTTTCCCTTATCCAGGCTTTCTGTTCCCGTCCTGCGCAGCACGTCAATCGTCCTGATCTTGTGCCTGCTGCTGGCGGTATTCGCGCCTTCCTCATCCGCGGCGCAGGCGCAGGCCAACACCGGCGGCGCCACGACGCCTTCGGGCATCGCTCTCTCGGAACTTGAAGCCTACGTCGACCGTTTCGTCGAACCTTATATCGGCCAATCGACGGCTGCCGCTTCGATCGCCGTCGTGCAGGACGGACAGATCGTCCTGTCCAAAGCTTACGGGTACGCCGATGTCGAACATCGGACCGCCGCCGATCCGCAAACGGTGTTCGAACTCGGCTCGATCAGCAAGCTGTTCGTCTGGACGTCGGTCATGCAGCTGGTCGAAGCGGGCCGACTCGATTTGCAGACGGATATCCGTACATATCTGCCGCCGGGATTTTTGAAAAGACTGGCGTACGAACAACCGATTACGCTGCTGCATCTTATGAACCATACGGCCGGCTTCGAGCAGTATATGTTCGATATGGCCTACGATTCGCCAGAGCCGGTACGCACGCTTGAAGAGGGTCTGCGGCTGGCCGAACCGGCGCAGATCTACCGGCCCGGCGAACATGTCGCCTATTCGAATTACGGCAACTCGTTGGCCGCGTATATCGTGGAACGGACCGCCGGCGAGCCTTACGACCAATATGTCGACGAACATATTTTGGCGCCGCTGGACATGAAGCAGACCGCGATCTCTTCCGTTTTGCAAAATCGCCCGGATCTGCTGCAGCGCAAAGCGTCGGGTTACCTGAGCGCGGAGAATGGGAACGTCGTCCGAGGCGCCTGGAATTACATGTCCATGTATCCGAACGGAGGCGCCAACGGCACGGCCGAAGACCTCGCGCGCTTCGCCATGGCGTTCATGCCGGAATCGGGCCGGCCGTCGCCCCTGTTCCGCCAGTCTTCGACGCTGCCGGACATGCTGAGCCGCTCGCACGGCGAAGATCCGTATATGCCCGGTATCGCTCACGGCTTCTGGGAATATCCCGGCGCTTACCGCACGCTCGGACACGGCGGCAATACAATCGCATTCTCCAGCAGCCTGCAGATCGTGCCGGAAAAACGCTTCGCGGTGATCGTCCTGACGAATCAGGCAAGCGAAGCCCATCTGGTGCACGGGCTGACGCAGGCGCTGCTCGGCGACCCGGCGATCCCGCCGTCAAGCGAGGTACTGCCTGATTCTTCCCGGCTCACCGGCAGTTTCGTCGCGGCACGCCGCGCCGAAAAAGGATTTATGGGCGTCTATCCGTATTTGTCGCTGATGCGCGTCTCTTCATCAGCTCCGAATACGCTGACCGTGAAGCTGGTCGGCTTCGAGAGCGAATATCGGCAGATCCGCCCGGATCTGTATCAACGCGTAAGCGGCGATGCCGCGCTCGGAGCGTGGCCGCTGCTGCAGTTTAAGACAGAGCAGGGCAAGGTGCAGCGGATTTCGCTCTATACGACCGATTACCTGCCGCTGCCTGCGGGCCGCTCGATGCCGCTGCTGATCGCCCAAGCGGCCGCTGCCGTTATCGCCCTGCTGTTCTTTCTGATCGTCCCGCCGCTTAGGTTCGCCTTGGCTACGTTCGGCCGCAAGCGCCGCTTGCACCATCTGCCTCCGATGCTGCGCAGGTCGATGCTCGCCTTCTCATTCAGCGGCACGCTGCTCGCAGCCAACAACGTGCTGCTCGCTTTGCGCATGCTGAGCGAGAACGAACGTCCTTACCGCGACGTGCTTCCGCAGCTGATCCTGAACCCGATCTTCGCCGCTATCGGCCTGATCGCGCTGCTCCTCACCTTGTTCTCGCTGCGCCGTCGTCCGCACCTGACCCGGACCGAGCGTATCTTCCTGATCGTCTCCGCCGTACTCTGGCTGATCCTGATCGCGCTGCTGACCGTGTGGCAGTTCTACTATTAAGCTCGTTTACGCAAAAAGCCGCTTCCCCAAGGGAAAGCGGCTTTTGATCTATTCCATCAACCTTCATATATCCTGTCTCTTGAATCTCTTACTCCCCACTCCTGCGCGCGTGCGTCGCAGCAGCGGAGCGCCTCCCCGAACCCGCCCCCGCCTCCGCACTCACACCCTTACTCGCCGATTTTTTTCCCGAATGGAAGCCGCATCAGCAGCCCGTACAGGAAGAACCCGGCGATCGCGCCGCCGAAATGCGCCCATATGTTGACGTTTGGCGTGGCGAAGCTGAGCAGCAGGCCCATGACGAGCAGGATGTACACGGTCTGGCGCGACGCTTTGTCCATCTTCTGACGCTGGAACAGTGCCATGTACAGAAACGCTCCGTATCCGCCGTAGATCGCGCCGGACGCGCCGACGGAGATGAAATATTCGCCGGCCCGGTTGTACGCGCCCATGCTGATCAGGTTGGCGATGATGCCGCTGGCGAGATACAGCAACGCGTAACGGACATGGCCGAGCAGGCGCTCAAGCGGCGGCAGGAAGACGAGAATCGCAAAACAGTTGAACAGCAAATGTTCGAATCCGCCGTGCAGGAACACCGAAGACAGATAACGCCACGGCGAGTCGACGTCCGCCACTCCGGGCACGCCCACCACGTTCGACAAAGCGCCGTATTGGAGCAGCACGACGCCGGAAGCGTCCCGGCTGTAAGCCCCGTTCACCGCAAGAACGATAAACATCACGACGTTGACCAACACGAGAAGCGCCGTGATCGGATAAAATTTCAGATACTGGTTCCATTTTTCGTACCGTACAAAAATCATGATTTTCCCCTTTTCCGCTATTCTCTTTTTTGCAAACAATCTCTACCGAATATTATAATGAAACGGGACGGGAAAATCCAAATTCCCGCTGCTGTACGAGAATACGAGGAGGTACTACGATGATGACCCAACAAAGAACCGGCGTAGCCACGTTCAAAGGAAACCCGATTACGCTGATCGGCCCCGAACTCAAAGTCGGCGACGCCGCTCCGGACTTCAAGCTGAACCGCAACCTGCTGGAAGAAGCGACGCTGCAGGATTTTGCCGGCAAAGTGAAACTGATCAGCGTCGTCCCTTCGCTCGATACGGGCACGTGCGACGCGCAGACGCGGCGTTTTAACACGGAAGCGGCCGACCTCGGCGAACACGTCGTCATCTTGACGGTCAGCGTCGACCTGCCGTTCGCCCAAGCCCGCTGGTGCGGCGCGGCCGGCGTCGATCAGGTCGTCACGCTGTCCGACTACAAAGCGCGTTCGTTCGGCGAAGCGTACGGCGTCCTGATCGACGAGCTGCAGCTCGACATGCGCGCCATTTTCGTCCTCGACGAAAACGACCGGATCGCTTACGTCGAATACCTCGGCGAAATGAGCGAACATCCGAACTACGAGCAGGCGATCGCCGCTGTCAAAGCGCTGCGCTAAGCCCTCTTTGGAGCACGGAACATAAAAAAACGCACCCGCTCGCGGAGATCCGCGCAGCGGGTGCGCTTACATAAAGCCGAAAACCGCTTCAGCTCGTCGTTTTGTAAGCGGCCAGTTTTTTGTCGAGAATGGCGAACAGGCTCAAGATGTTGCGGTAATTGGCGCCCAGGTCGCCGAAAGATCCGCGCGATGCCGAATAAATATCGACGGCGCTCTTCACGGGACTGACAGCCAGCACCGAAACGGTAATGTCCATCGTGCGTCCGAACTTCGTGCGTTTCTCCAACGTAATCTCGCCTACGCCGGCCACTTCGTGCAGCACCTTATAGCCAGGAATCTTTTTCAGCGTCGAACTGACTTCTTCCCACGCTTTATCTCTGGAAAGGCTGTAATATCTCGTTTTCATATTAGGGTCGGTCGCGCGGTCGCTCGTACCTTCCTGACTGCGAATGATGCCGACCAATGTACGTTTGAACGACAAGATCTTTCCTCCTTTAACGTTGCCCATCTTTCTACTCCTAGTGTAGCATTGTTCGATTCAGAACAAAAGAAAAACAAGGCAAAAACGTCCCTGCTTCCGGAAAACTTCCGGTGCAAGGACGTTATATCCCTCTCGGGCATACGGGCCTGTCAGCCGCTGCAAGCGACCGACGCCGTTCATGGACATAAAGGGATCCCGCTCTGCCGTCCGATCACATTGCCTCGAACCTGCTATCGCAGGTGGGTGACCGCAAAACGGGCTTTGAAGTCCCCATGTCATATAGACAGGGCGTTTCATCGCGGCGTTCAATATAGGTCTCCCGAGACTTATTCATTGGTTCAAAACAACGAAAAACCGAAACGGGCATCGCAGGATGTAGAGTTATTATAGCGCTTGCGGCCGATCTTGTAAACTCTACCGGTTCTTTTTGTTCAGAAAAGATCCCTTTTCTTTTTTCTCTTTGCCGAGCTCGATCAGTTCCGTTTCCCCGTCGGCGTTTTGCGCTTCTTCGCGCTTCTTGGCCTGCTCCTGCATTTTGATAAACGTGGCGTAGAAGTTGAAGAAAGCGAACCACGACAGCACGCTTCCCGCCGCAATGACGTACAGCACCGGCATCTGCCAGCAGATGTAGATGATCGCGATCGCGCCGATCAATGTGGAGAAGACGCGGAACGGACGCAGCAGCGTCAGCAGAATCGCGTTCTTGAGAATGCCGCCGATCTTCATATGGTAGTGGGTCACCATCGAGAAGAAGTTGAACAGCGAGACGAACAGCAGAATCATCAGGATCAGCATCAAAATGCCGAACAGCTGCATGTTGCGGAACTGGACCATGTAGACGGTAATGTCCACGTACATGACGACGAACAGGATCGTGTAGAAAATGCCGCCTACCAGACTCTGCTTATAATTCTCTTTGTATCCCCGGAAAAAAGTGCGAATGATCTTGACGTCCGGCTCGCCCATGACCCATTTGCGCGCCACCGTGAACATGGCCGCCGTCGCCGGGAAAAATGTAACCGGTGCCAGAATCCCGAGCACCCAGTTGAGCGTCAACGCTTCGTTGACGAACTGCGGATCGATCGCAAGACGCATATACAAAATAAACAAGAACGGCGCCGAACACAGCACCCAAAGCAGATTCGTTCCCGAGATGCGCATAATCCACTCGGTCAGGCGGTAGATCCCCCCGGTAAGCCCCCTAAATTCCAACAGGTATTCCTCCTCGAAAAATCGCGTCATCGTCCATTGAATGCAAGGAAGCATTCCTCATGTCGATTGATAAGTTCAATTATACCGATTCCCTTCCGCAAAAACCACCCTTTACAAAAACGCGATCGAAACGTTTGCCTGCCTTCTCCCCTTCCGCGCGCAAAAAAAAGAACGGCGCATGGATGCGCCGTTCCCTGACGAACGAGAGTAAAGCCGATCCGCTGGCCGACCCGGATACCGGGCCGATTGCGATCGAATCATTCGTTCTTAGTTATCGAAATCGCGTTTTGGGCTTGGACGGTCGCTTTGGCCCTGGTACGAAGGTTTGCTGCTGCTGCTGCTGCGTCCCTGGTAGCCGCCGCCTTCTTTCGAACCTTTGTAACCGCCGCCGCCGCTGCTGCTGCGTCCTTGGTAACCGCCTGTACGGCCGCCGCTGCTGCTGCCGCCTTTATAGCCACCGCCGCCGCTGCCTTTGTAACCGCCGCCGCTGCGCGCGCCGCCGTAGCTGCCCGAAGGCTTGCGACGTTTTGCGCGAACCGGATCTTCCGGCGTCAATTCGATCTTCGAATCTTTTTTCTCCCCGGTCATCAGCTTCATCGCCGCCGACAGCAGGTTAACGGAGTCGTACTGCTCCAGCATTTGGATCGCGATCGCTTTGTATTCGTTCAGTTCGCCGTCCTGTACCACTTCGAGCAGGCGCTCGGCCAGGATGCGTTGTTTGCCTTCGATCGCTTCGCTCATGGTCGGGAGCGGTTTGCGAGCGATTTTGTGGCGCGTAACGCGCTCGATGAAGTTCAGGTGATCCAGCTCGCGAGGCGTTACGAACGACCACGCTTTGCCTTCTTTGCCTGCACGGCCCGTACGGCCGATCCGGTGAACGTAGCTTTCAGGATCCTGCGGAAGGTCGAAGTTGATTACGTGCGTGACGCCCGATACGTCGAGGCCGCGTGCCGCAACGTCGGTCGCTACGAGCACTTCGATGCTGCCGTCGCGGAATTTGCGCATAACCGCGTCGCGCTGGTTCTGCGACAAGTCGCCGTGGAGACCGTCAGCCGAATAGCCGCGCTTTTGCAGCGCTTCTGCCAGCTCGTCGACCCGGCGCTTCGTGCGTCCGAACAGGATCGCAAGTTCCGGCGATTCCATGTCGATCAGGCGAGTCAGTGCTTCGAACTTTTGACGTTCCGGCACTTCGATGTAAGCCTGCTCGATCAGCGGGATGCTAAGCTGCTTCGGAATGACCGATACGTGCTGCGGGTTTCTCAGGAACTGCTCGGCCAGGCGCTTGATGTTGGCCGGCATCGTTGCCGAGAACAGCAGCGTTTGACGCTCTTCCGGAACGAGCTTCAGGATGGACTGAATGTCTTCCATGAAGCCCATGTCCAGCATTTCGTCCGCTTCGTCCAATATAACCGTGTGAACGTCGTCGAGCTTGATCGTTTTGCGGTTGATATGGTCAAGCAGACGTCCCGGCGTACCGATAATGATCTGCGGCTTTCTTTTGAGAGCGCGGATCTGGCGCACGATGTCTTGTCCGCCGTAGATGGCGAGGGAACGAAGTCCCTTGAAGCGTGCGAGCTTCTCGATTTCGTCGGCAACCTGAATCGCGAGTTCGCGGGTAGGTGCCATGATCAGAGCCGAGATCTTCTCTTCTTCGCGAGCGATCTTGCTGATCATCGGAATGCCGAATGCCGCCGTCTTGCCTGTACCGGTCTGCGCCTGTCCGATCATGTCGCTTCCGCTCAGGGCGATTGGAATCGCCTGCGACTGGATCGGTGTCGCTTCTTCAAAGCCCATTTCCGTAATTGCCTGTAATACCTTTGGTTCCAAATCGAAGTCTGCAAAATTTGCCAATAGATTCATGCTCCTTTTATTAGGGGCGAACTGCCACTTTATCTGTGGACAAGCCGCTTCTGGATTCTGTATTCTTAAGTAGCCGCAACCGATCGATAACCGAAGGGTTCCTCATATGCTGTTAACGCCAAGTTCTCTGTACCACAACACTTGGCCAAGGGAGGAGCTTCTTCAAAGCCGAAGCCGAAAAGCCGAAGCTTTATTATATACCGTTTAACCTTTTACTCGCGCTTCTTCCGCTCTGCCTGTAACGGTTATTACGGAAACGAGAAAGTTCTACTCAAGAACATCTAAATCATTATAACATAAGCGACTATCAAAAAGCCAGTAAACCTTTCAAAGGATTGTCACATTTTTTCACGGTTTTCATTTATAATAGGTTTTTTCATACTGTTTTTCAGGAGTGGTGGTTTTGTTTATTCGCATGGGTCATATTTTTACGATCGTGATCGGCGCCCTGCTGATCTCGGCCGGCTTCAACCTGTTCCTCATTCCGCATCAGCTGCTCAGCGGCGGCGTATCGGGATTGTCGATGCTGACGGGCTACTTTACGCCGATCAGCATCGGCGTGCTCTACTTCGTCTACAACATCCCGATGCTGGTCGCCGGCTGGTTCCTGCTCGGGCGGCGCTTTATCCTGCTCAGCATCGTGTCCGTTGCGGCGGTCACGATCATGGTCGCGCTCATTCCCGAGAAAATGGTCGCCAACGATCCGATCCTCTCTTCGGTATTCGGCGGCGTGCTGGTCGGCATCGGGGCGGGCATCTCGTTCCGCGTGGGCGGCTCAAGCGGCGGCTTCGACATTCTCGGCTCGATCGTTACCCGCTACCGGGACTTTCCGGTCGGCAACATCCTCGTCGCGCTGAACGGTCTCGTCATCCTGCTGATGGGCTATCTGCAAAACGACTGGAATCTGGCGCTGCTGTCGATGGTCTCTATCTATATCACCGGCAAAGTGGTCGACATGATCCATATCAGCCATATCAAAGTGACGCTGTTCATCATTACGGACGATACGGAAGCGCTGCTTGAGCGGCTGCTTCAGATCGAACGCGGCGTAACCCGGATTCAGGCCGAAGGCGCTTTTTCCCATACGAAAAAGGATATGCTGATGACGGTGACGACGATGTACGAACTGGCGGAGCTCAAGCGCGTCATTAAGGAAGCGGACCCGCGGGCGTTCGTCAATATCGTGGAGACGGTAGGCGTCATGGGCTCGTTCCGAAAGCGCTCCGTGTGACACTGGTTCGGTTCTCACGGCGGTCCTATCCGCAAAACCGAACTCTGCGGCTGCGGTGAAGTCCGTTCCGGTCGCTCGTTGAAATCGGGAAGCCGGATCTGAATAGGCGAGGAAGCTTCCCGATTTCAAAGGCGAACGCTTTCGCTCCTTCACTGGACTTCACCTGCGCCGCTTCGTTTTTTCATCAGAATCCGCATGTGCACCCAAAAGCGTCCCTCGCGGGCGCTTTCTTTTTTGGGGTAGGGGAAAGTGCGGGAAGGACCGTTTCGCGAATCGGAATTCGATGTGATATAATGAACGCGTACCGTATAAGGAATTCCCCGGAATCCCGGTTTTGCAAGGCTCTCGCTTCAGCTTCATAGATAGCGCATGGCTGCTTTTCTAAGGTATTCGAGTCAGACAATGACGTACGATTCCGGAAAAGAAAGGGTGACGACTATGGAAATGGAAGCCGTAAAGCTCGAACAAATCGTGATGAAATGGTACCCCGACATGCTTGCGTTTTTGAAGCAGCAGGAACTCGATTCCGTGATCGTCCTTCGCGACGGCATGGGCATTCTCGAAGCCGAAGACGCGCTCGACATTATTCACCACAGCATTCTGGAGCATCAGTCGCCGGAAGTGCTGCAGTAACGGCATTTGGTCTTTCAAAAAGATTGCCATGAGCCGCTCTGATCCTTCGGGAAAGAGCGGCTCTACATATGCCCGACGCTTCTTTTTCCGAAGGCCCTTGCGTGCTCGGACGGATTCGGCGCACGACAGTGCGGTTAAAGGATCAGGGTGTATTTTTTTGATATTCGTGACAAATTTGTTGCTTCGACCACTGTTAAACAGGCTATACTGGTAACGGCCTTGCAGCCGAGAATCACGCACAGACGAGGGAGAGAATAAAATGGATATCTTATGGAGCCTGTTGGCTCTTACCGTAGGCAGCCACAACCCGGAAGCCGTGCCTCCGGCACAAATCAACGCCAACCCGATCACGGTCGCCGTGCAATCGGCGTGGAACCAAAGCGCTTTGACCGCGCAGAAAGACAGCGTCGTCATCGACGTGAACAACCCGCCGGTCAAAATCGATCCGCAGCCGGACGCACCCAAAGTCAAAGGCGTCTACGTTACCGCGTACAGCGCGGGCGGAGCCCGAATGGCCGAACTGCTCGACCTGCTCGACAATACCGGCCTGAACTCGATGGTTATCGACATCAAGGACGACCTGGGGTACATAACGTACGAGACGCAGAACAAGGAACTGCTGAAAATGGGCACGGCCCAAAAGTTTATCCCGGACATCAAAGAGCTGATGGCCAAGCTCAAAAAGCATAACGTCTACCCGATCGCCCGTATCGTTGTGTTCAAGGATACGGTCCTGGCCGAGAAACATCCGGAACTTTCGTTCACGAACTCGGGCGGCGGCGTATGGAAAAACGGCGGCGGCGACGCTTTCGTCAATCCGTACAGCAAAGAAGTGTGGGATTACAACGTCGATATCGCCAAAGAAGCGGCCGCGATGGGCTTCAAGGAAATCCAGTTCGACTACGTGCGCTTCGCGGAAGGCTTCGAGAAACGCGCCGACGAACTCGTCTACGAGAAAACCGACGCGACGCGCACCGAAGCGGTATCGGAATTCGTGCAGTACGCGCGCAAAGAACTCGCGCCGCTCGGCGTCCGCGTCTCGGTCGACATTTTCGGCTACGCGGCTTCCGTTCCGGCAGCGGACGGCATCGGACAGGATTTCACCAAGATTTCCGAGAACGTCGACGTCATCGCGCCGATGGTCTACCCGAGCCATTACTCGACCGGCTGGTTCGGCGCCACGAACCCGGACAAAGAACCTTACGTCACGATCAAAGGCTCCATGGTCGACACGTTCAAGAAGCTGGACGAGATCAAGGACGAATCCCAGCGCCCGATCGTGCGCCCGTGGATTCAGGACTTTACGGCAAGCTGGCTCGGCAGCGGGCATTACACCAAGTACGGCAAGACCGAAATGGACGCCCAGATCAAAGCCATGGCCGATATGGGCGTGGAAGAGTACCTGCTCTGGAACGCATCCAACCGTTATACCAAAGACGGCAACTACGGCCCGAAAGACTGACCGGACCCGAAGCGGCCGCTTCACTTTGACCGCGGTGCTTGAGCGCGGACGCATGCACGGCGACAGCCCGGCCTTCCATGGCCGGGTTTTTGCCTGCATGCTGCGCGACGCGCAGCCCCGCCGAAAGGAACTGCTTACCGCATGCATGCCACTTCTTCATTTAAGCAAAAATTTTCGCAGTTTTTCGTCGTATTCCTGCCGATCTTCGTGACCCAGATCGCGCTGTCGGCCATGGCCTTTTTCGATACGAGCATGACCGGGCACGTCAGTCCGGCCGCGCAGGCGGGCGTCTCGATCGGCGTCAGCTTGTGGATTCCGATCCAGACCGGGCTGAACGGCGTCTTGAACGGCATCATGCCGATCGTCTCCCAGTTGATGGGCGGCGGACGCGAACGCGACGTGCGCTTCAACCTGTTCCAGGGCCTGCTGCTGTCGCTGCTGTTCTCGGCCGCGGTGCTGCTCGTCGGCGGGCTGCTGCTCGATCCCGCGCTCGGCTTCATGAACGCCGAAGCCGAAGTCGCGGACACGGCCCGCAAGTTCCTGATCTGCCTCGCGTTCGGCGTCGTGCCGCTGTTCGGCTATACCGTGCTGCGCGGCTGCATCGACGCGATGGGCCAGACGCGCGTGTCGATGGCGATCACGCTCTGCTCGCTGCCCGTCCAGCTCGTACTCAACTATTTGTTGATCTTCGGCAAGTTCGGCTTCCCGAAGCTTGGCGGCGTCGGCGCGGGCGTAGCTACGGCCATCACTTATTGGGTGATTTTCCTGATCGCGCTCGTCGTGCTGCACCGCGCCCAGCCGTTCGCGAACTTCGGCTTTTTCCGCAAATGGCATCCGATTTCCTGGTCCAAGCAGGGCGAACTGCTCAAGCTGGGCATTCCGATCGGGTTCGCGACCTTTTTCGAGACGTCGATCTTCGCCGCGGTCACGCTGCTCATGAACCGCTTCGGCACGAACGCCGTCGCCGCGCATTCCGCCGCGATCAACTTCGCTTCGACGCTGTACATGATTCCGCTCGCGATCTGCATGGCGCTGACGATCCTCGTCGGCTACGAAGCAGGCGCAGGCCGAACCCGGGACGCCCGGCAGTACGCCTGGATCGGCATCACTTCGGCCGTGCTGCTCGCGGTCGTCACCGCAATCGTACTGCTGCTGTTCGCAGACAAAGTCGCGCTGATCTATTCGACCGATCCGGCCGTAACGGCGCTGATCGTCCAGTTCCTCGGCTACGCGATCTTCTTCCAGCTGTCCGACGCGCTGGCCACGCCGATCCAGGGCGCGCTGCGCGGCTACAAAGACGTGACGCCCGCGTTCTTCATCACGCTGATCGCCTACTGGGGCATCGGCCTGCCGGTCGGCTACGGACTCGCCGTCTATACGCCGTTTGGCCCGTTCGGCTACTGGCTCGGCCTGATCGCCGGGCTTGCCGTCGGCGCGGCGCTGCTGCTGGCCCGCCTGTTCAAAGTGCAGCGGCTGCATGCCGCCCCGCCGGCATCGCCTGCGCCGCTGCCGTAAAGCCAAGCCCGCTGCACGGCTGCGGGCTGCGCCGCTCCCTGCTTCCGCGCACACCGAAAAGCCGTTTCCCCGCCGCTGCCTGCGGCGCCGGGAAACGGCTTTTCGTTATATTCGAGCGGTGACTCGATCGGCGATTCGAAGCGCGGCTTCCGCTCCGCGCCTCCTGTTCAGAACTCGAACAGGTCCAACTGCTGCGGCTCGTCTTCGCCGGGCAGCTTCGGCACGTCCTGGCCGAGCAGACCCATCAGCTCCCGGGCGTTGCCCGCGGCGTCTCCGCCGGAGTTGTTGTTGAACACGACGATCACTTCTTTCGACTGCTGTTCCAGCCGCCGCAGCCGCTCCGCCCATTCCCGGAGTTCCTCCGCGTCGTAGCGGTACAAATACCGCACTTCCCGCCAGTTCGGCTGGTTGGCCGACTGCCAGCCGGATGCGTTGCGCCCGTGCATGCGCACGAGCGTCAGACTGTCGTCCGTCGCCTGTTCGACGATCGGCACCGAACCGGTGCCGGCCTGCGGCTCGTCGCACACGCTGTGAATCCAGCGTTCTTCGCGCATGAACTTCAGCGTGCGCTCCCGCATAACCGGCTGGAACCAGCTCTGGTGCCGGAATTCCAGCGCGCACGGCACGTCGTCCATTCTCGCCCGGATCTCCCGCAGCTTGGCCACGTTCTCTTTCGAGCAGTCGAACCAGGGCGGGAACTGGAACAGCACCGCCGTCAGCTTGCCCGTTTGTTCGAACGTCCCGATCGACAGCCGGAACGCTTCGTACATCTCGTCTTCGCTGTCGAACGGAATTTTGCCGCGCGAATGCCCGGTCATCCCCTGGAACGCTTTGACGACGAAGCGAAAATCGGCCGGCGTCTCCGCCGTCCACTTTTCCATATTGCGCTTGGATTGAATAGCGTAGAACATACTGTCCACCTCGACCGTCCGGAACAGTTTGCCGTACGTCACGAGCTTCTGCTTGCCCGCTTCGCGGGTCGTATAGATCGAATCGTGGTCGCCCCAACCGGTCAGCCCGATCGTAATCATCCGCCGCACCTCCTTTTGCTTCCTCCTTACCCGCTTCCCAGGCACAAATAAACCTCCGCGGCGGAAGCGGGCAGACGACGCTGCCGATTCCATGCGAAGGCTTATGCCGATCTGCGGGAGCGTACCGCTCCGCCCCATACGGTCCGGTTACTGCGACAAACGCAGCGCCAGTTCGTACATCTCGTGATCGAAATCGTTTTTCGTGTTGACGACCTTGTCGATGTCGGTCAGCGTCAGCTCGCCCTTGATAAGGCCGCAGGCTTTGTCGCTTTCGCCGCGGATCAGCGAGCGTACGGCGAAATCGCCGAGGCGGCTGGCCAGGTTGCGGTCGAACGGAGTCG
Organism: Saccharibacillus sp. WB 17; assembly: GCF_008634075.2. NCBI lineage: Bacteria > Bacillati > Bacillota > Bacilli > Caryophanales > Paenibacillaceae > Saccharibacillus > Saccharibacillus sp. WB 17. Next base: position 29,395 of record NZ_VPFK02000045.1, read on the forward strand.
GCGTGCCGCCGCGCTGGATATGGCCGAGCACGGTCACGCGCGCGTCGATCTGCTTGGAATGCTGCGACAGTTCCTTGGCGATATCGTCGCCTTTGCCCGCGCCTTCGGCTACCACGATAATACTGTGGCGTTTGCCCATGGCGAAGTTGTGCGTCATGCGCTGGGCCACTTCGCCCAGGTCGTACGGCACTTCCGGCACGAGGATCGTCTCCGCGCCCGACGCGAGGCCCGCGTGCAGCGCGATATCGCCGCAGTGGCGGCCCATAACTTCCACGACGGAAGCCCGTTCGTGCGAAGACATCGTGTCGCGCAGTTTGTTGATCGCGTCCACGACGACGCCGACCGCCGTATCGAAACCGATCGTGTAGTCGGTGAAGGAAATATCGTTGTCGATCGTGCCCGGCAGGCCCATCGTATTGATGCCGAGCTTGCTCAGCTTGTTCGCGCCGTGGTACGAGCCGTCGCCGCCGATGACGACCAGGCCGTCGATGCCGTAGCTGCGCAAAATCTCGGCGCCTTTGCGCTGGCCTTCTTCGGTATAGAATTCTTTGGAGCGGGCCGATTGCAGCACGGTGCCGCCGCGTTGGATAATATCGCCGACGCTGCGGAGATCCATCGAGAAAATATCGTTATTGAGCAGGCCCTGATAGCCGCGCTGAATGCCGAAAATTTCGATTCCGTGGTACAGGGCGCTGCGCACGACGGCGCGAAGCGCGGCGTTCATCCCCTGGGAGTCCCCTCCGCTGGTCAAAACGGCAATCTTTTTTACTGCTGACATGTTGCATCCTCCTTGTTAGTCCTGCTTATGTTTGCGGATCCATACACTGTTGGCGAAAAAGAACGTACGCATGAGCGGACTTCTTTTCATCAACCGTTTAGACACGGTTCGCACATCCTTCTGCTGGCTGACTTTGGGATCGGACAAGTACAGCGCGAGCAGTCCTTCGATGACCATGCGGTGGAAAGCGGCATGCGGAAGCTTCTGCACGTCGCGGCGCGCGTTGTTCACGATCTCTTCGACGCGCAGCAGCATCGCTTCCCCGCTCTCGTAATAATTGCAAAAATTCAGGTCGCCTCCGACGCGGTCTTCTTCCTGGTCGATCAAATAATCGAGCATGATATGAAGACCGCACACGTAAGGAAAATAGGCTTCGTACACGGTTCTTGCGTCTTGCGCATCGAAATCGTCGCGGCTCGCTCCGGCGAACAGCATAAACATGCCGAGCGTCGACCCGGTCGCGGCGGCGAATTCGTTCCAGTACAGATCGGGCGCAAGATCGGCGTGTTCCGCTCTCCAGGCGGTCAGCGACGGTTCGCGCAGCTCGTGCGAGATATGCTTGTAGACCTGCAGGTCTCCGTACAAGCCGACGAGGCGGCGCACATAAGGCTGGGCATGAACGTAACCGGGCAGCTGCCGGATGTTGTCCTGGCAGGTGGTGACCAGCGCGTTCAGGTATCCTCCGTCTTCCTGCTCGTCGCGGAACCGGTAATAATTTTCCGGCTGCGCGGACGGATCGACCGCATCCAGCATGGACTTATGTAAAAGACGAAAATCTTCCGGGTCGAGCGACGTACTCCGATCGCACAGATTGTCGAGATAATCGCTGATGGTCTGAAGCGCCACGATCAGCGGAATAAGCACGTCTTTTCGGTCCACATTGATGGCCGCGTACACCGAGCCGCCCTGACAATGGAATTCCTTGTCGGCGATACTCGCCAGCGCCTGCGTGCGCAATTCGGGGTCGGGAATGGTCTGCGCCCGGTCTCTCCAGCCGCCGAGCGAAGTCCGAACGTCCGGAAGGACGGTTCGATACACGAGGCGCATCAGGCTGACGGGATTTTCTGGAACGTTGCGAGCGGTTCTGAGTCGATTCAAAGCGTACCTCCAAATGCCAGTCTTAAGTCTATGGCGCATTCGCAAACTTATCGGCTTCTTGTGTTGCTTTTTTCCGGTTATGCGTCTTTCCGTCCAACGCGGACAAGCCGCGTTCGGGGAAAGCGTCCGCCGATTGGTCATTTGTGCCTACGCCGCACCCAAATTCACTACCATTATAATATGAGGGGTCGGCTTTGTACAAATAACCTTCGTCATATTCCGGTCTTTTTTCAGCGTTTTTTCTGTAAAAAGTGCATGCTCTCACGTCTTGTTTCCTTATTGGCCGCCGACTGCCGCCCAAAACGTTCAATTTTCGGAAACTTTTCGGTCGCCCCGTGCAAACGATTTGGGTCATGCTATACTGAAAATTGAACATTTTTCGGGAAAGGAGTCTTATTATGTCCGAAGTTCCGCTCTCCTGGAAGCGGCTGCTGCTGTTTTTCGTGCCGCTGGGCCTATCCGCTTCGCTCGTCACGCTGTCGCACGTCATCATCAACCGCACGCTGGCTTCGTCCGATTCGCCGGAGACGGTCATCGCCAGCTACGCGCTGGCCGGCAGCCTGCTTGCCATCACAGAGCGCCCGTCCACCCTGCTGAGACAGACCTGTTCGGCGCTCGTGCGCGACAAAGTCTCGTTCAAGGCGCTGACGTTCGTCACTTATGTGTTTCTCGTCTGCGTTATGCTGATCGGTCTCGTCATCGCCTACACGCCGGTCGGCCACGGCATCTTCGGCATTCTGTTCGGCGTCGACCGCGAGCTGCTGCCGAGCGTGCTTGCCGTGTACGGCGTGCTGATGTTCGTGAGTGTCTTCTCGGTCATCCGCAACATCTACCAGGGCATCATCATCACGAACAACCGCACCAAATGGCTGACGATCGGCATGATTATCCGTCTCGCGGGCATGTATCTCATGTCGCTGTACTTCGTCCACGTCGCGGGCGTCGGCAGCGGGGTCGTCGGCGCGGTCATCTTCCTGTTCGGCATGATCATCGAGGCGACCGTCAGCTTCCTCGAAGGACGCAATATCGCAAGGCGCATGCCGGTCAAAAAAGAAGGGCATACGGTCGAGACGCGCGGCGACGTGTTCCGGTTCTACAAACCGCTGCTGTACTCGTCGTTTGTCGCCATGTTTATCGGTCCCGCGCTCAACATCATGCTCGGCAAAACGGACGGGGTCGCGCTCGCCATTTCTTCGTTCGCCGTCGCCGGCAGCCTGATGCAGCTGATGCTCAGCTTCTTCATGTACATCCACCAGATCGTCCTCAATTATTACCGGATCGATCCGGTCATGGTGCGCAAGTTCTCGCTGGCGATCGGCTTTATTCCGTTCGCGCTGGTAGCAACGATCGCCTACACGCCGCTCGGCTACTGGGTGTTCGGGCACGTCATGAACGTCGACGGCATCCTGCTCGAAGAAAGCCTGCGCACGCTGCGGGCGTTCATTCTGTATCCGCTCGTCATGCCGTGGCTCGACTACGGCAACGGCCTGATCCTGCTCGGCGGGCAGACCAAAGTCATGCTGCGCTCGCAGCTGGCCAACGCGATCTGCACGATCGCGCTGCTGCTGCTGCTCGTCGCGCTCGTCCCGCATTGGAACGGCATGATCGGCGCGCTCGCCCAGTCGCTCGGACTGCTGGCCGAAGCCGTCATCGTCTTCCTCGTCCTGCGCCGGATCGGACGCGAGCCGAGACTCGATGGACCGAAGACGTGAAGCCGCCCCGGCAAGCCAAGCTTGCGCACACTTGGCTACCCATGCAAAAAGGCACAACCCCGTGTAGGAGCTGTGCCTGGGTGTGCTATGTTATCAAATCGGGTAAGAAAAATTCTTACAGTTTGATTACGTTAGCTGCTTGCGGTCCGCGGTTGCCGTCGGTGATTTCGAATTCGACTTCTTGACCTTCGTCAAGCGTCTTGAATCCGTCGCCCTGGATTGCCGAGAAGTGTACGAATACGTCTTCGCCGCCTTCTACGGAAAGGAAACCATAACCTTTTTCTGCGTTAAACCATTTAACTGTACCTTTCAAGTGAACAACCTCCTAAAAATATCACCATCTGTGGTGAGTATCGTTATTATACTGCAAGCCAAAAACTTTGGCAATTGAAAACTCACCCCTCTATAAGGCGTTGCTTTTGCCTTGACGGGTAGGGTATGATTTTAGATAGGAAACGTTAGATTTGGACAGAATTTCGCTCAGAAACGATTCGAAACGAGGAATGGTTAACATGATCAAAAAGTATACTATTTACAAAACCGACAACTGGAACATGATGACGGTCGAAGTACACGGCCGCCAGCTCGTCCTGCGCGAAATTTCCGACCAATGGGGCGAAGAAACGCACAAGTTCCTGAGCCGTCCGGCCATGATGGACTGGGCGGAGCGCCGCTTCAACCCGGAAAAGTTCGAAGGCAGCGACGAAGAGCGCCAGAGCATCATCGACGCCCTCAAGGCCGTGTAAACTTGCATGAACACGACCAATATCGCCGCTCTACTGATCCTGACCCTGCTGCTGGGCGGCGTCGTCGTTTTTTATAAAGACACGATTCCCCCGAAGCTGAAGCGCGGCCTTGCGACCGCGGCAGCCGTCATGCTGTTGATTTCTTTCGTCCTGACGGCTTATACGCTGTTCAGCATGGGCTCCTAACCGGGCCTTTTTGCTGCGATTTGTCCCGAGCCTTTTTCCGATTTCCCGTTCCGTATTCCGATTGCCGATCCCGAGGAGGTCCACACAATGAGTACAACGCCCAAAACACTGCCGAAACGAAGCGAAGTGTCTCCCGACCATCAATGGAAGCTGACCGATCTGTTCGCCGATCAGCAAGCCTGGGACGATACTTACGAAGAGACCAAGACGCAGTTGAAAAAGTTCGAGGAATTCCGCGGCAAATTGAGCGATGCCTCGAATATCGGCGCCTGCTTCAAGTTCGAAGACGAAGTCTCGCTGAAGCTGGAACAGCTCTATGTGTACACGCATCTGTACCATGACCAGGATACCGCCAACCCGACGTATCAGGCGCTGACGCAAAAAGGCCGCAAGCTGCTGGTCGACGCCGGCGAAGCGATGTCGTTCATCACGCCGGAGATTCTGTCGCTCGACGACGCGGAACTCGACCGTCTGATCGACGACGAATCGCTCAAGGCTTACCGGTTCACGCTGCAGGAGATGAAGCGGGAAAAAGCGCATGTCCTGTCGGGCGCCGAAGAAGCGCTGCTCGCGCAGGTCGGCAATCTGTCGCAGGCGCCGCAGAACATTTTCGGCATGCTCAACAACGCCGATCTCAAGTTCCCGAACATCGAAGACGAGCACGGCAGCGAAGTCGAACTGACGCACGGCAGCTACATTCAATTTCTGGAGAGCGCGAACGCCGATGTGCGCCGCCGGGCTTTCCAGGCCGTATACGGCACGTACGCCAAGCTCAAGAACACGATCGGCGCTTCGCTGACGGCCAACGTGAACAAGAATATGTTCTACGCCCGCGCGCGCAAATATCCGTCCGTGCTTGAAATGAAGCTGTACGGCGACAACGTTCCGGTGTCCGTCTACGACAATCTGGTCGATTCGATCCACGAAAGCCTGCCGATTCTGCACCGCTACATGCGGCTGCGCAAAAAGCTCATGGGCGTGGACGAGCTGCATATGTACGATCTGTTCGCTCCGCTCGTGGACGAGTTCAAAATGGACATCACGTACGACGAAGCCAAACAGACCGTCATCGACGGCCTGCAGCCGCTCGGCGCCGATTACCTTCAAGTGCTGGAGAACAGCTTCAAGGAAGGCTGGATCGACATCTACGAAAACGAAGGCAAGCGGACCGGCGCGTATTCGTCCGGTGCTTACGGCGTGCATCCTTACGTGCTGCTCAACCACAAGGACAACCTGAACAGCATGTTCACGCTGGCCCACGAGATGGGACACGCGCTGCACTCGTATTATTCGGACAATACGCAGACGTACCGCGACGCGCAGTACACGATCTTCCTGGCCGAAGTGGCCTCGACGACCAACGAAGCGCTGCTGATGGATTACCTGCTCAAAAAAGCGACCGATCCCAAAGAAAAAATGTATCTGCTGACGTATTACGCCGATCAGTTCCGCACGACCGTGTTCCGCCAGACGATGTTCGCCGAGTTCGAGAAGATCATCCACGCGCGCACGGAAGCCGGAGAATCGCTGACGCCGCAGGATCTCTCGAGCATCTATTACGACCTGAACGTGCAGTACCACGGCCCGGACATGGTCGTCGACCGCGATATCGAGATGGAATGGGCGCGTATCCCCCATTTCTACAACAGCTTCTACGTATACAAATACGCGACCGGCTTCTCCGCCGCGACGAGCTTCTCCAAGCAGATTCTCGACGAAGGCGCGCCGGCGGTCGAACGCTACCTGAGCTTCCTCAAAAGCGGCGGCAGCGATTATTCGATCAACATCCTGCAAAAAGCCGGCGTGGACATGTCGTCCCGCGAGCCGGTACGCGAAGCGATGAGCGTATTCGAAGCGCTGATCGAGCAAATGGAACAGCTGTCCGAATAAGGGCAAAGCTTCCTGCGTCAAAGCGCCTCCTTTCGGCTAATGATGCTAATAAGCAACGTAGCGAAAGGGGACTTACTCAATCATGAAAGCTCAATGGTCTTTGATTTTGATGCTGATCTTCGCGGTCATCGTGGCCGTCTTCGCGGTCATTAACGTCAACCCGGCGGAAGTCAACTTCCTGTTCGGTTATGCGGACGTGCCGTTGGTCCTGCTCATTCTCGGCAGCGCCCTGTTCGGCGGACTTGCGGTCGGAATGTTCGGCGTATACCGCCTGTTCAAGACGCAGCGCGAAGTGAAGAAGCTCCGTCTGGAGAACGAACAGCTGCGCACGCAGCCGGCGGTTCCTTCCGTCGTTTCTTCGATGTCGCCGCCGGCTTACAACGAACCGACCGTATCGGCGGACCCGACTCCGCTTGAGCCGATCTCGGGCGATCTGGACCGCGAGCCCGAATCCCGCGGTTTCCGTTCGGACAAGCTGAACAAGCTGTAAGCCGCGGACGATTCCCGGGCTGCCGGGCAGGCCGCCGGACATGACCTTCGATCCGTAATCGGATCCGGAGTTGAAGCGCATCAAACCGAAAACCGCCGCCCTTTACAGGGAGCGGTTTTCTTCTTGCTTATGCAGCGGCGGCCGTGCGCGGTCATTCGCCGGGCCGCCGCGCTTTTTTTATCCCGACCCTCTTTTATCCTCAACCTATCTTATCCTTATTGGAGGTCTGTCTATCATGACGGTACATATCGACGAACAATACGTAGTCACCCTGCTCAAAAAGCTGCTCGACACCCCGAGCCCGACCGGCTACACCCATCACATCATCGACCTGATCCGCGAAGAAGCGGAAAGTCTCGGGTTCCCGGTCACCTTTAACGAAAAAGGCGGCGCGATCATCAGTATGGAAGGCGAAGACGACGACTACACCGTCGGCCTGAGCGGCCACGTGGACACGCTCGGCGCCATGGTCCGCTCGATCACGCCGCACGGCACGCTGAAGCTCACGTCGCTCGGCGGCTTCGCCATGTCCAGTATCGAGAACGAATACTGCGTCATCCATACGCGCGGCGGCCGTACCTATACCGGTACGATCCTCACCCAGCATCCTTCGGTGCACGTCTACGCCGACGCCCGCGACTTCAAGCGTTCGGAAGAACATATGGAAGTGCGGATCGACGAACTCGTCTCTTCGCGCGCAGACGTCGAAGCGCTTGGCATTCGCACCGGCGATTACATCTCGTTCGAAGCGCGCGCCGTCGTGACGGAGAGCGGCTATATCAAGTCCCGCCACCTCGACGACAAAGCGAGCGTCGCGGCTCTGTTCGGCCTGCTGGAGTCCGCCAAGCGCGAAGGCTGGAAGCCGAAGCGCAGCGTCAAGATCCTCATCTCCAACTATGAGGAAGTCGGCCACGGCACCGCCTATATCCCGTCGGATATCGCCGAGCTGATCGCTGTCGACATGGGCTGCATGGGCGACGACCTGACGTGCAAAGAGACCGACGTCTCGATCTGCGCCAAAGACTCGTCCGGTCCGTACGATTACCACATGACCGGCAAACTGATCGAACTGTGCGAAGCGCAGCAGATCGAACACGCCGTCGATATTTATCCGTTCTACGGCTCCGATGCTTCGGCCGCCCTGCGCGGCGGCAGCAATATCCGCGCCGCCCTGATCGGGCCGGGCGTGCATGCTTCGCACTCGATGGAGCGCACGCATACGCGCGCCGTCATCGGCACGGCGCGCCTGCTGTGCGCGTATGTCCGGGCGTAACGACGCAGAAGGGCCCCGCGGGGAACGCGGGAACGAGGCACGCGCCAATACGGATCTGCACGCTCCGGGTGCCGGAGACCGCCGCAGACTGCGCCGCCGCGTGATCTTCACGCTGCTTGTGCTGCTTGCTTTGTCGGCTGCCGCTGCCGTCTGGCTGCGGCTCGCTCCCGCCGCGAAGCCGCCGCACGTCTTCGACGGCCTGCCTAAGCGTTATACGTACGCGGAAGCCGGCGCGCCCGGACTGCCCAAGCTGCATATGCTGGCCGTGTCGCCGGATGACATCGTGCTGCGCGCGGACAACCTTCCGCTCAAGCAGATTCCGGCTTACGGGATCAACGGCGGTTTCTTTTACGAAGAGTCGCTGCTCTCGATCGCCGTCACGGACGACCAGCCGGTACACGGCGGCCGCGGCGCTTACGGCTCGGGCTGGTTCAACGCCAAATACGCCCGGGGCACGCTTGTCTGGGACGGCGCGAAGCGGGCGTTCTCGGTGCAGGTGGTCTCGTCGGCGGACGAGCTTGCGGTCAGCGACCGCGGCGACTATTTCGCCCAGGGCGGCGTCAGCTTGAACCTCGCGGACGAAGACCGCTGGGCCGGGCAGAGCGCGCGGGAACATCTGCCTTTTGCCGATGATCCACGCCTGCGCTCCGCGCTCGTCTATAACGACGCCGGGCAGCTGTGGCTGGCCGTGACGCCGGAGCCCAGCACAGCCGCGGATTTCCGGAGGGCGCTGCTGGCGGGCGTTCCCGGCGAAGGACGCGAAGGCATCTTCCTTGACGGCGACGGTTCTTCGCAGATGAACGCGGACGAAGTCCTGCTGCCGGGCGACGGACGGATGGTCGTGCAGATGATCGCGGTGTCGGCGGAGAAGTAAGCTGCGCGGCATCCGGGAAAGCTGCTATCCAAAAAAACCTTCACTGCCGCCGCGGGCGGAGTGAAGGTTTTTTGTCGTGAATCGATTTTCGCGGGATACATCAAGAGGAATTAAGATCCCATAGCTTCGCGTACAACCGGCATATCGACTTGAACTTCGATGGCAGCCTCTCCCGGATCGGCCTGCTTGAGAATGGTCTCAAGGAGTGAAGGATTCGGAATAGGATCTCCATCCGTTTCCAGTTCGTACATAAAACCTTCGAGCGCTTCGCGAGCTTCGGCATGAGCTTCCTCGGCGGTCTCTCCGAACGTCACGCATCCGGGCAGATCCGGAAAACTTACCGAAACTCCTTCTTCAGTGCTGTCCAGTAGTGCCCAGTAGCGGTATACGTCTTTTTTATTTCCCTTTTCCAAAAAATCTGGCACACTCAATTCCCCCTCAAATCGAACACCGCTTCATACCCGCCGTCGTACAGGTTCACGAAGTAATACCCGGAGAAATCTTCGGTCGAGCGCAGTTTGCGGAACTTGAGGTCGCGGCGTTCCAGGTACTTCGAGTGCAGCTCGTCGCTGTTCGCTTTGATCACCTGGATCTCGGCCGTATGTTCGTCGTCTTTGGCGCCCGCAAAAGAAACCGAATCATAATAATCGATCAATTCGCTGAGGCTGAGATCGCTTCGAACGAGCATCCCCGCGAAAAAATCGATGCCGTTGCCGTTACCGTTCAGTTTGCCGACCGCGGACTGCATCTCGACAAAGACGGTGTCTTCCGGCAGCGGCGCTTTTCTCAACTGTTGGCCGAATGTGTACATATGAGCCTCGTTCCACACCGGAAAAATAATATACAGCGAGCAAAAAGCAAGAAAAAGAAACACCACGGCAAAAATCGCGAACTTCACGATTTTCCGCAAGATTGCCGTCACGACGGCCAGCGCCCGGATCAGGCGGTTACGAGTCATGGTCCTTCCTCCTTCTTATGCCCGATCGTGGTTACGCCGGTCACCCTTCCACGATGTCCGCCCGCAGGTCCGTCGCAATCTCGATCATCTTGGGCACAACCGCTTCGTCCGACACGGCTGCGTACAAATCGCCCTGATACAGCCGAAAAGGAGTGTCCGTCTCTCCACGCTTCCACATGAAAAAATCTCCTTCGATCGACATGGTGCTGTCCGCTCCCTGGACCGTCAGTGTATGGGAATAGACAAACTCGGGCTTCGCCGCGAAGTACTTTTGGCACTCCTCCAACGAGATCGCCGGTTCTGCGTTATTTTCCTGCATGGATCTTGTGATCCGAAGACGCTGGTTCATTGAAATTCCTCCCTTTCTCCCAGGTGGACGGATTGGTGATATCCGCAACCTGATTCTCCATAATTTCCTCGTAATGGGCAATCTTCTGTTCCATATGCATAAGGCGCAGCTTGGCTTCTTCTACCTGCACGAGCGCTTCTTCCCGGTACTGCTGCATCATGATGTATCGCTCGGGGACCGTCGAATCGCCTTCCTGGCACAGTTCGACGTAATGTTTGATCGTCTCGATCGGCAGCCCCGAACGCTTGAGGCATCTTGCGCCATACAGCCAGTTGACCGATTCTTCGTCGAACAGCCGCGCAGCCGCGCGTTATGTTCATTGCGACGCACGCTCGGGACCAGGCCTTTATCCGTATAAAAGCGTACGGCGTGCTCGGTCAGTCCCGTCAGCATGGCCGCTTCTTTGACTGTGTACATATGAAGTTCCTCCCCGGCCTAAAAAAATCCAAAAAAAACGCTTGCCTTCGTGTTACACGAAGGGTCTAGGCTTATTGTAAAGCAAAACGGCCGCGGAAGAAATGCTTTCGTCCCTACTCCCACCCCTGTACCGGCCGCGGCCGTTGAACCTTTAATATCCCGATTTATGGAGGAGTTCATTATGCAAACCGTCACGTTAAACAACGGCGTCCGGATGCCGATTCTCGGCTTCGGCGTATACCAGATTCCGGATGCCGAAGAGTGCGAGAACGCCGTATACGAAGCGCTGATGGCCGGCTATCGCCTGATCGACACCGCTGCCGGTTACCTGAACGAGCAGGCCGTCGGACGCGCGATCAAACGCAGCGGCATCCCGCGTGAACAACTTTTTATCACGACCAAGCTCTGGATTCAGGATGCCGGCTATGAGAGCGCCAAAGAAGCGTTTGCCAAGTCTTTGGACAAGCTTCAGCTCGAATATCTGGATCTGTACCTCATTCACCAGCCGTTCGGCGATTACTACGGGGCCTGGCGCGCGATGGAAGAGCTGTACCGCGCAGGCCGCATCAAAGCGATCGGCGTCAGCAACTTCCATCCCGACCGCCTGATGGACCTTATCGTGCATAACGAGGTCATCCCGGCCGTCAACCAGATCGAAACGCATCCGTTCCATCGACAGGCAGAAAATGCGGCGTTCATGCAAAGCGTAGGCGTCCAGCATCAATCGTGGGGTCCGCTCGCCGAAGGACGTAACAATCTGTTCGCCAACGAGACGCTGACCGCGATCGGGCATAAATACGGTAAGTCCGTCGCCCAAGTCGTACTGCGTTCGCTGATTCAGCAAAATATCGTCGTCATCCCGAAGTCGGTACGCAGAGAGCGGATCGTCGAGAATTTCGACATTTTCGATTTCGAACTCAGCGCGAAAGATCTGGAACAGATTGCGGCGCTGGATACGAACGCAAGCCTGTTCCTGTCCCATCGCGATCCGGAAGCCGCCAAGATGCTGGGGACGCTGCGGGTCGAGCTGTAAGGGAAGCGGCGACACGGCCGGTTCAGCATAGGAAGACGCTTTGAGATCGGTTTGGAAAAAAGGCTCCGGGACAGTTCCACGCCCGGAGCCTTTGATCTATTTGGCGGATACGCTTTCGATTTACTCCGTTTTGCGTTTCGCATGTTTTTCAAAGCATGCGCCAGCCAGTAACCCAAAGCCAGCACACCTACCGCAGCCAAACAAGCGAACACGGCGACGGGAGTGATCGTGCGCGTGATCAAGTAAAAAGCGAGCAGTCCCGTCAGAAAAGATAAAATCAAATTAAGGATCATTTTATTCTTTTTCATGTCCGCCCTCTTTTCCCGAAATGGACTTGGACTGCGCTCACGCCTCGAACTCTTCCCTCAGAATCGAATACAACTTCAAATCCTTGAACTCGCCCTTGATATTCGCGTATTTCCTCAAAATCCCTTCAAACCGCATGCCCGCTTTTTCCATTACTTTGGCCGAACCCGGGTTCTCCATCAGGCATTTGGCTTCGATCCGCTCCAAGTCCAGCTCGTGGAAACCGAACTCCAGCACCCGGCCCACGACTTCCGTCATGATGCCCCGGTTCCAGAACTCCGCCGACAGCGCGTAGCCGACTTCCGCCCGGGCATGCGCGCTGCTCCACGACACGAAATCGCAGGTGCCGATCAGCCGCCCGGAAGCCCGGTCTTCGATGCCCCACACGCCGACCTGCCCCGGTTCGTAGCGACTGACGATAAAATCGATAAACTGCCGCGTATCTTCCGGACTCCGATGCGCTTCCCAGGTCGTATGTCTCGCGACGTCCGGGTTGGAGCAGTAGACATACATGTCTTCGACATCGTCGTGGGAGATCGGCCGGAGCCGGGTGCGATCAGTCTCCAGGATAGGAAAAGGATGGAAAGCTGCTTCAATCCGCTTCATGGATTTCCCTCCAAGTTCGTGTGTAATCGGGCAAGGAGTTCGGCGAGCGCTTGAGCGTCCAGAGGCAGCGCTGATGGCGTCAGTTCTGTATGAGGCGGTCCGCAGAAAACGTCAACGACCCGGATTCCGCCTTCGATATTGGCGTTCATCTCTTCCAATTCGTCTGACGGAATCCACAGCTCCGCGTGCTGCCTAGCGCCTACGATCTGCTCTTCGTACCGATCGATAAACGGACTCTTCACCTCGAATTCCGTCACGAACCCGACAAATCCCGAAAAGCGGTCCTGCGTGTTCCACTCCCCGGCGATCCGGTCCGCATACGGCTTGTTCAACACCGGATAGAAGATCGGTTGATCCGGCAGACGCGGCGGAAAGCCCTGGAGACCCTTATCCAGAATCAACTGCATTTCGGTAAGCCCGACCGGCCTGTATAATGTTTTCATCTTGCATCCCCACTCCTTTTCGGATTAGGCTGACTCTTCCATGATTTTGGCACTTAACCAGAACGTACCGGAGACAATACCGCCGACCGGGATGTCAGCCTCCAACGTCTCCCGATCCGCCACCACGTCGATCTCGCCGCCCAACGTTCGCACCAACGCCCAATGGAAGTCTTTGCCCGTCTGTTCGTTCGTGATCCAGGCGCTCTCCACCACTTGACCCGTGAACATCGCCATCGAGCCCGGTTCATCTGCTTCGCCGAACAACCCGGTAGGAATAAACGATTCCGCCGCAAACTTCACTTCTGCCTGCTGCTGGGAAGCGTGAAAATGCTCCTCGTTGTCAAATACGCTAAGTTCATGCGCAAAAGCGGTCAGTTGAATGCTCACGCTCCGAGGCAGCTGTACGTCTCCGTACACGGCCCGGTTTGGCATCTCGAATACAAACGGATACGAGCCCGACTCCTCCGTTTCCCCGTCGAATTCCGCCCACACATGAAAAGTCCCATCCAGCTCGCTGCCTTCGCTGCGGATAATCTCGTCGGTCAGCCTGACCTTGAAGCGGGAAGAACCTTCGTAATGCGGATTAAGCCCGATCACCTGCTGCTCCGTATTCATTTGCAGCCAGATCTCGATCCCCGAACCTGCCCGCGCCCGCAAGTAAGTCCCCCGCGCCGTCTCGATACTCTCGCCTGTCTCGTAAGCATACTCGGCCACCTCTTCAAAATCTTCCTCCGAGTGTACGTCGAAGCCGATTGCCGTCATATGGTTGGACATGGATGGAACCTCCTTTTTACGTTCGGTAGTGCATAGGTAAGCTTCATGAAAGGCTTTTTTGCTTAAAAGGTAGACGCAGCCTCGCTTCTGTTCGTTACGCTCAATTTCTTCTGACCGATGCAATTTTCCGCGATGGAGACGAGAACCAGCTCTTTGATGCAGGCTTGGAAAAGAACTACAAAAGTCCTTCTGTGTGCAAAATGTTCGCCGCAGGCTGATCTACGGCAAGCCACGTCGAATTGTCCTCTTCCATATTCCGGGTCCAGGCCGCAACGAAATGGATCTGACACGTCTCATGCGGCTCGATCTCTGTCATCGGCACTTCAATCCCCTGCTCGGAACTTGTAATCAACCCATGTTGTTCGAAATCGGATTCCAAATTCAGCGATTGCGGAATCCGGTCTCCCCGGTGTTTTCTTATCATCAACATGTGGCCGTCTTGGGTGCCCAAATGCAGCCGATATTCCGGGTTCTCGTACACGACCGCTTCGAGATGTTCCCCGGTGTCCGATCCAGATTCGCTCCAACTGAAGCCTTCCTGCCAGAACGCCGAAAAACTGCATCCGCGGATTGTCGTAGGAGCATGCGGCTTGATTCGGAACACCGCTCCCCAACACTCCTGCAGGGCAAGCGACAGACGAGCATCAAGCGCAGGCCTGCAAAGAACCAGTTCGCAATCAAAAGTATCGGACTCATAGTGGTAAAAAGAACCCCCCTGTTGAAGCGCCCCATAGTGACTCGGTAGATACGTTTGACCGGAGACCGTCAGCGAGAACGCGAGACTCCCTAGAGGCGTATGCAGGGCAGGCTGCCTCTGATTCGGTTGCAAGATTACCCGTCTGGCTCTGTGAAATAGGTTCACTTTGTACCTCCGTTTCTGCTTCGTTCGCCAAACTCCTGCCAGTAATTTCGTGCTTCCTGTTCGACTTCGGCAAGTTCCAAACGCCGGTTTTTCGGATCATAGATTTGAATGTCTTCCGTCTTAATATGTAAAAAACCAAAATGCTCATTTGGAACATCTGTACAGAATACTTTAATCTTGCTGTCTGTCGAGTCTGTTTTTAAAATTTCCAATTGCATTCGGTTGAGTTCATCGGGATCTTCTACGACTTGATTCGACGTATCCTGCTGGAAAAAGAACTCCCGAGTCTGGGAAAGCTTGAGGGTGAAGAAACTGTAATCAGGATTCAGGCGTTCTGCCAGGTATGGAATGTCTATGGAGAACAAGTAGTCACTGCCGCTTTTGCTGATATTGAATAGAGTCCCGTCGTGGAATAGGCTGAATAGCAGCTGCTGGTGGTTTAGGTTCAATAGGGAGTTCTCCTGTTGTAGGGGTGGTTTTTTAAGTGGTATTACTTTATTCGATTTAAGGTTAGGCGTGTGGAGGTCTGCGGCTGGTTTGGGTTCGAATAGGAGTGTACGCAGCGTGCATATTCTGTTATGTGCAGTACCCTCTTCCCCGAATTATCTTTCATACACTAGTTTTTTATCCAATATCTTTTTATTACGTTTCCATCCTCTTCAATAAAATCTAAATCCGGTTCTCCACCGTTTTTAATAATGGTTTTGGCAGACCCTATATTTCCTGCATCACAGACAACCAAGACATTTTCTATACCTAGTTTTTTTGCTTCAGTAAGAGATAGTTCTAATAACTTTGTTGCGAGACCCTTACGACGTTCAGATGGACGAATCCCATAACCAATATGACCACCGGCATTCATTAAATCTTCGGTAAGTCTATGCCTTATATTAACTGCACCTAACACTTTATCTACGCTATTCACAAGCCAAAATGTTGAATCTGAGACCCATCCATCCGGCAAATCAATCCCATTCTCACTATCCCATAACGATTTCAACATAGCTTGGAAATCACTTGGATCTTTATTAATAACCCAAGGAACCATATCCTCACCGGATTCTTTCCATTCCAAATAAAAAGATAAATATTCCTTTTTTAATTCTATTTGAGGTTTTGTTAATCTAAGATCGTTCATAATAAATTTCCCCTTTAATGTTTTTTTGAATTCAGGGTATTGCGCACAATGTTTCTGTATTCACGACTCGACGCATGTCGAGTGGCAGGCGAATGCCGGGCCAAGGGCGTATGCCCGCAGCGTGAATATGATGTTAGGGGATGTTGACCTCTTCTTTGAGTTACCTTCGAATCCTTTTTTGTCCTTAAATCTTATTTAGAACTCTTATTATTCCATCATGAAAGATTTCAATAATCCGTTTATTTTTTTGATAGATCCATACATCTGGCCACACGGCAGTTACCTCATCCAAGCTTTTAACAATCTGACTCATCTTTGCTTCGATTACAGGATCGGATCCATAGTTCCATAATAAATACTGACTGTCTTCTTCATTCGCATATCGATTTTCAAACGTGTTTTTATCGATCTCTTCAAACTCTGCATAGAGATCCCATTCTATGCGTCCATACGAAGTGATTTTCAATTCATCTTCAAATGATTGATAGATTTCTTTTGTTTTCTTATCACTCCAAACAATCACGTCGCTGCCTAGCGCGATCAGACACTCTTCAAGTGCTACACTTGTATCTTTCTCTTTATTTCTTGATTTGTTTCTTTCAAGTAATACCTCAAGTCTTCGCTTTCTTTTTAGATCCTTCACGATTTATCCCTCACAATAGTTCTTTGGTCAATTCCCCATAACGTTCCTGTATTCACGACCCAGCGTATGCTGGGTGTCCGGCGAATGCCGGGCCAAGGATAGATGTCCGCAGCGTGAATATTATGTTAGACGCTGTATCACTCTTCCTTGAACACTCCGTCAAAGTAACCTCTCCAATAGTCCACAATCCAATCATTATATTTCATATACAGCGGTCTTAAATGTTTCTTCGAGTTTGAATGAATGATACAACCTCTATCATCATACATGTGAAATAGAATGCCCTTATTCTTGCTGATGAAAAATACACTTTGACCTAGTGATGGCTCTCTTCCCTGCTCGTAATGACTAATCCCTTCAAGGATTTTGCGATAAGGAAATGAAGAGACCACTCCATTTAAGATTTTAATTTGACATTCATTTTTTATTTCAATCGTGTTTCCTTGTTCGTCCTCATCTTCATCTAGTTCAAAGCCGACCTCCTCTTCGATGACTTTTCCATCAAGCAAATCGTAGAGATATTCGGGTGTGGTATTTCCAAACATAGGATCTTCTCGATCTTCCCAGTCTTTAATGTATAAAAAAATAAAATCATCTTGGTCAAAAATCTCTTCGAATATCGTGACCACTCTTTTATTCACTTGTTTGATTCTTCGGTTTGATCCGTTTGGAAAAGGTTCTCCAAGTTCAAATCTAAGATGTACTTCACCCCTCAAGTTCGGAAAATTATTGTTCAGATATTCTATGATTTCTTTTTTCATTCGATCTCCTATAATTTTTATTTTTACTCTTTTGGTGATCTTTCGTTTAATGTTCCTGTATGCACGACTTGACGTATGTCGGGTGACCGGTTAATGCCGGGCCAAGGATAGATGTCCGCAGCGTGAATATTAGGTCATCCAACGCTTACAGCACCTTCGATTTACCTACACGATTTAATGTGTTTTTTATTCCTTTGCTTCAATCAGTTTCTCGTCATTGCCTACTATTTCTAGAACCGGTTTTTCAAAAGCGTATTTGATAAACCTCAATTGTTCTTCTAAATGTTCTTTGCTATCACCATTGAGTACATTTTTCCCCCATATCCATGAGGTTGGCTTATCATTCTCATAGAAAACTTCACAGACCTCATATGAGATCAAACCATTTCCCCAATCTTTTTTTATGATTCGGTAATTCCAATATGTATTCATTCTTTTCCCTTCTTGATCGGTCAGTTTTTGGATAGAAATGTTCCTTTGATGCTTCTAACCTTCTAATCCATGATCCGTAAAGGATCTACCTCTGCCGCTCTATGCTAGTATCTTGTCAACTCTTAACCAGACTTCTACGTTCGCCTGAAACGCGCATGATTTAGATGCGTTTCAAATGGGCCAAACTTTAGCGTTGGCAAGGCACTGGCTAATATCTTCATCAGAAACTTAATGTTTAATTATGTTCTACTTTTTGAAAATCCCTCCGATAAAACCATTGAGGCCATGATAAAATCCACACCCTTTAGATCTCATTTCTAACGTCTTCTTATTTTTAACTTCAAAAACCACTACACAAGTGGTTCCTTCATAATTCAAATAAGAATAGGCTTTATTTCCTTTGATCGTAGCTGTTCCTGATATTTCGCCCGTATAACGGTCTCTGTACAAGGTGTCGTTACTAAAATCAAATTTTTTATTCACCACCTTACCGACGGTCAGGCTTGAACTTGAATACGCAGTTAATTGTTCCCACGTTCCTTTCCAATCTGCAAAAACTGTTTGTGTACTTTTGGCTTCAACACGATCCTGTACACTGATTCCTAAGCCGCTTATGACTAACATTGAAGCCAACAATAATTTGAATTTTTTCATAATCATCACTTCCTCATTTTGTAATCCTCTAATTCCTTGTCAACTCTTAGTCAGAGTTTTAGGCGAAAACTCTTTTAGCATTAACAAAGTACTAGCAGTTCCTATGCATGATTTACATAGGATCGACTTCCTATTCTCTTCGATTTTTACCTGTTCTTGTTCTTCCGTCGAATTCCACGTTCTTATGACGTTCCTGTACTCACGACCAAGCGTATACTGGGGCTTCGGCGAACGCCGACCGGGCCAAGGACGAATGTCCGCAGCGTGAATATTATGTTATCGGATGCCCTAGGACCTTCATATGATTTATAAATCTAATTCTGTCTTTGAACTAAGTTTTCATTCTTCAAGTCAAATACTATTGGTTTTCCAGGTTCTTTGTAGTTCCACCCCAAGGTTATGGCTTGTATAATTATTTTTCTCACTCCATTAGGTTGTACCAGTCTTAGGTTCATGTCTTCAACATACGGAAAATTCATCCACAACTTATTGATTTCAGACTCAATATAAACCTCTATCTTTTGTCCCTTTACGGTTGCATGCTCTGCAACGAATACTAAATAGCCACTTCCTGGAGAGATCGTCCATCTGAAATTCTCGTCGTTAATATTTATAGCTCTTGAATTTCTTTTACTGATTGTCATTTTATTGCCCCTTGTGCTTTGCAAATGAATTTATCTGGTTTTCTAGGGTTTCCGATAACATTCCTGTATTCACAACTCGACGTATGTCGAGTATCTGGCGAATGCCAGTCCAAGGACGAATGTCCGCAGCGTGAATATTATGTTATCGGATGTTCCCAAGCTTCTTGGCTAAGCTAACATTCAATAAAATATTCTTTATATTCTCTATCCTTGACCCTTAATGTAGTCTCAAAAGTGTTTTCTTCAATCAAGTCCCAATATATTTCTCTATCATTTTCTTTTTTTAAACCGTAATAATTTTTTCCTTTGTCTATCATGATTACTTCATTTCTACTTATATAAATCTTAATATCTTTTATCATTTTTCTTTTTGGAGCACCCTTCTGAATGGCTGCTTTGTTCTCTTCATTCCAAGGTTCATTCCCCTTATCTATGATTTCAAAATAATTAGCCATAATGCTATTTTTCATTCGATGCTTAATTTTCCCCTGGCTTGATATAGGGCTAATCACATAGGTATATCCGATAAGATCTTCGACTCGGCAAATTTCTCCACAAGGTATATCTAAGTCGTGCCAAATCAAATCTGTTTTTAATTTCAATTCAGCATTCTCCCCACAAAAATAAGGGGGTAAGTAAGTTACCATGGTTGAATCCTCCTTATCTTTTGGGAATTTCCGATAACGTTCCCGTATTCACGCCCCGGCGAATGCCGGACCAAGGACGAATGTCCGCCGCGTGAATATTATATTAGATGAAGTACCACTCCTCTTCGAATAACCTATTAAAAGATCTTATAATAATCTACTTTATTTACTTCTTTCAATGCTTTTATATAGTCTTTTTGTTTAAGGTGTTCAGTGATTTCTAGTGCTTCATCTTCCCAATCAGGGCCATAAAGTAATAAATAATCAACAAACGTTTTATATAAAGCTATTTCAGTTGGTTTTATTTCTATAGCTCTTTGGTAGGTCTTGAACATAAGTGATATTGGAAATGACAAGCTATTCCAATCTTCAGTGATGATCTTTAATATTTCTTCATTTTCATTACTCAATTCTAGATTGTCCAAATACTCTTTGCACAGATTATTGAATTTGTGTTCAGTTAAATCATGCTGTTCTTGAATCAGTTCTATATAGTTAATTTCTCTCAATTCAAGTATTTGGTTTGCTAGAATACTGATTTTCATGGTCTTATCCTTTCGTCTTTCTTGATATTTCATCTAACGTTCCTGTATTCACGACTCGACGAATGTCGAGTATCCGACGCATGTCGGACCAAGGACGAATGTCCGCAGCGTAAATGTTATGTTATAAGATGTCAGCGTCTTCTTCGAGATACATACATATTTATGTCTTATACAATTAAACAGGTCTCTCAAGTTTGATATTACATTCTAACGTTGTCGCAGTAACGTATTCAATATAATTTACTGATCCGTTAAAGTTCAAATAGGCTTCATAACGCATACGGATGGCAGGCAGAGTAATCATATCTAGTACGTTTTCTTTTGGAACCCACCTGCAATCGCTTGTTTCTTCAGAGGTAGATAACTCACCACCTAAAGATTTGCATGCGAAATCAAACATTACTTTCGTTGGAACATCAGTTACACCGTCATACCACTTATGAATCGCTGTATTCGAAACGATACTGATTAAATGGCTGACTATAGCATCTATTCCACTTTCCTCTTTAATCTCTCGAATTACGCCATCAATCAAGTTTTCACCAACTTCAGTTATACCACCCGGATAAACCCAACCATCGTCATGGGCCTTTACTAACAGAATGTTTCCATGCTCATCTTCAACAATTCCTCCAGCCGATACAATGTGTGTTGGAAATGCCATTTACACAACCTCCTATTTAGGTAAAATGTATTTTCTATGGTACTTATACTTTTTGTTTCTTGAAGATAAATGCTTGTAGATTTTAGTCTTAACGCTGATTTCTGATAACGTCTTATTCCCGAACCATTCCATTCCCCCAAGCTCAGTGGCTCACTCCCCCATTTTATCATCGATCTGGAAGAAGGGATACACATTCCCATATCATAAAAAGGCCTTTAGATGGATACCCATCTAAAGGCCTTACTCCTTCCGCTCCTACCCATCTTGCCCAAACGACCTATCTATCCTTCACACCAAATCCTTACTTCCCCTGCTTCGCAATCTGCTCAGCCAGCTCATTCAGATAAGCCCAGCGTTCCATCAGTCCTTCAAGCTCGGTTTCCGCAGCGGCGTGCTCGGCGATGAGTTCTTGCAGCTTGGCGGAGTCGCTGGCGGAGCGGTCCATTTGGATCGCCAGATCGGCGATCTTCTGCTCGGCGGCTTCGATCGAAGCGTCGATGTTGTCGTATTCGCGCTGTTCGCCGTAGGTGAACTTGACCTTCTTACCGGAAGCGGCAGTCGGTTCCGCAGGGGCTGCCGGAGCCGCTGCAGCGGGGGCCGGCGCTTTGACGGCGCTCATGTCGGCGGAGGTGGCGAGGCCGCCTTTGCCGCTCGAAGACATGCCGCCCTGCAGCGAGTCGCCGCCGGTGCGTTCCATATAATCGCTGTAATTGCCGGCGTGGATCGCGACTTTGCCGCCGCCTTCGAAAGCGAACAGTTTGTCGCACACCCGATCCAGGAAGTAGCGATCGTGGGATACGGTAATCATGACGCCGGGGAAATCGTCGAGATAATCTTCGAGCACAGTCAGCGTCTGGATGTCCAGGTCATTGGTCGGCTCGTCCAGCAGCAGGACGTTCGGCGCGGTGATCAGGATGCGCAGCAGGTACAGGCGGCGGCGTTCGCCGCCGGACAGCTTGCCGATCGGCGTCCACTGGGCGGTCGGCGTGAACAGGAAGCGTTCCAGCATCTGCGACGCGGTTACGGTGCCTTCGTCGGTCTTGACGGTCTCGGCGGCTTCCTTGATATAATCGATCGCCCGCATGCTTGGGTCCATTTCGGCCGGTTCCTGACGGAAGTAGCCGATCCGTACGGTCGAGCCTTGGTCGATCCGGCCGCTGTCGGCTTCCAGATCCCCTGCGATCAGGTTCAACAGCGTCGACTTGCCGCGTCCGTTCGGGCCGACGATACCGATCCGGTCGCCGGGCACGGTCATGTAATGCAGATCGTCGATCAGCAGGCGGCCGGCCAGCGATTTGCTGATATGGTCGATCTCCAGCACTTTGCGGCCAAGACGCGTGGACATGCTCGCCATCTCCAGATTGTCGCTTTTCTGCTGCGGCTTGTCGTCCTGCAGCTGTTCGAAGCGGTCGATCCGCGCTTTCTGCTTGGTCGAGCGGGCTTTGGCGCCGCGCCGAATCCAGGCCAGCTCTTTGCGCAGCAGATTGCGGCGTTTGTCTTCGGTCGCGGATTCGCGTTCTTCGCGTTCCGCTTTGAGTTCGAGGAACCGGGAATAGTTCGCGGTATAGCGGTGCATTTTCCCGTAGTCCAGTTCCAGCATGACGTCGGCGACCCGATCCAGGAAGTAGCGATCGTGGGTAACCATCAGCAGCGCGCCGCGGCGTTTCTTGAGATACGTCTCAAGCCAGGCGACCGATTCGGAGTCGATATGGTTGGTCGGCTCGTCCAGAATGAGCAGTTCGGACGGCTGCACAAGTGCGGCCGCAAGCGCTACGCGCTTACGCTGACCGCCGGAGAGCGAACCCATTTTGGCGTCGAAAATATCGAGTCCCAGCTTCGACAGCACGCTTTTGGCTTCGCTTTCGAGGCTCCAGGCATTCAGGCGGTCCAGCTCCTGCCCCGTATCCATCAGCAGCTGCTGGAATTTCTCCGAACTCGGATCGGTATCGAACAGCAGGGTCGCTTCGCTGTACGCGCGCGCGGCCGCCAGTTCTTCGCCTTCGCCGTGCAGCAGCTGCTGGAGGACGGTCAGTTCCGGATCGAAGTCCGGATTCTGATCCATATAGCGGACGCGGACGCCCCCACTTTTGACAACCTGACCGGAATCGGCCTGTTCGAGGCCCGCGATGATTTTGAGAAACGTCGATTTGCCGGTGCCGTTCACGCCGACCAATCCGATTTTGTCCTGATCTTCCATGCCGAAGGAGGCGCCGTCGAACAGCACCTTTTCCCCGTAACTTTTCGATAATTGTTCAACGGTCATAATATTCATTGCCGTGCACTCCCCTTTCGTCGATCAACCCTGTCCTCTATCAAAAAAACCGAACCTCCGCAGCCCGCGGAAGTCCGGACGTTCTTTCAATTCAACTCCCGCTCGCTGCCCCGCAGGAACAGCCGAACAGTCTGCTCGACCCGCAGTGCCATTTCGTCGCGCGTAAATTCGCCTTCGAACAAAATGTCCATTTTGAGCCGGTCGAGCATGCCGATAAACGCTTTGGCGTAAAAGTCCGGATCGGGCATGCCCGCTTCTTCCAGCACTTCCTTCACCGCCGCCATGTACCGGGTCAAAAATCCGTGCATCATCCGCATCAGTTCCGAATCGTTGTTGGGCGCATGGAAAAAAATCTTGCCGTGCTCTTTGCGTTCGTAATAATACTCCAGATGATGTTCGGCGACGCGCTGCAGCTTGGACATCAGCCCGTCCGCGTGCTTGATCCGAAAATTCAGGTCGCGCAAAAACTTTTCCCAATCCCGGTTTGTGACCGCGAGAAACAGTTCTTCCTTGCTTTTAAAATACAGGTACATGGTTCCTTTGGCGATTCCGGCGTGTTCGGTAATGTCCGAGATTTTCGTTTCGTAGAAGCCTTTTTTGCCGAAAATCTCGAACGCCGAATCCAGAATCGCTTCATGTTTCTCTCGCTGCGCCTCGCTCATCCGAACCACCTCCCTGCCAGTACCATGACGGCAAGCGCAAGCGCCCCGCCCGCGGCCGAAGACAGCAGATTGACCGCGTCGTTGTTCATAAACGTCCATCCGCGGTAGCGCACGGTGTTCGTGCCGCAGTGGACGCGGCTTTCGACGCTTTTGCCGCAGGACG
Organism: Saccharibacillus sp. WB 17; assembly: GCF_008634075.2. Taxonomy (NCBI): domain Bacteria; kingdom Bacillati; phylum Bacillota; class Bacilli; order Caryophanales; family Paenibacillaceae; genus Saccharibacillus; species Saccharibacillus sp. WB 17. The sequence continues at coordinate 53,415 of NZ_VPFK02000045.1, forward strand.
GACAGCGGTACATGACCTGCACCGTCGCGCCGAGATACGAATCGACGAACGCGCCGAACGTGCCTCCGAGTCCGCCCGCGACCACCCATGCCCACAGCGGCCAGTCCGGCCCGTTATCCATCCACAGCAGCAGCACGGCCGCAGCCGTGCCGATCATGCCCGCGCCGACGACGGCCGCCAGGCTTCCGCGCAGCGACACGCCGCCCGACGTGCCGGCTGCGAGCACTTTGCCGGTCACGATCGAACGCGGCGGCTTCCGGCTAAGGCTGCCCCATTCCGTCGCCCACGTATCGGCCGTTACCGTCGCCATCACGCCGACGAACAGGCCGAACCAGAGAGACGAAGGCCAGAAATAGTTGCCCAGACACAGCAGCATGCCGATCCCGCCGTTCGCGAGCACCTGCACGGCGTCGCGCCGGCCCGTTTTCTCGTACATTTGCTCCGCCTGACGCTTCTCCGCCTGCTTCACTTTGGATAGGACGCTTGACGTAATGAAGAAGAGGAGCAGCAGCCCGAACCAGAACAGGTCTCCGGCTCCGTAATAAATCGTGCCCATCACGACGGCCGCGATCGCTCCGGAAGCCGACAGCGACCTTTTGGCATAAGCGGCACCCGCTACCAGGCAGGCGCCGACCGCTCCGATGATCCAATCCACTTGATGATACGCCTCCCCGACGCAGACGGCATCCGTCTTGTTATCCGACGGTGCAGCCGCCCCATTTCTCTTCGTTCCAGTACAGTTCCAGCACGTCGCCGGCCGTCGTCGGTCCGACGCCTTCCGGCGTGCCGGTATAGATCAGGTCTCCTTCGCCGAGACCGTAATGTTCCCCGATATAATCGACGAGCGTCTGCAGATCGAAGATCATATTGCGAATATTGCCGCTTTGCACCGTCTCGCCGTTCTTGCGCAGCGAGAACGTGGCTGCTTCCAGCGCGTCCAGCCCCGGGAACCGGATCTCGCTGGTCAGCGGCGCGGAATTGCGGAAGCCTTTGGCGGCCGTCCACGGATGGCCTTTGGCTTTGATCTTCGATTGCACGTCGCGCAGCGTGAAGTCGATGCCGAGCGCGACGGAAGCCGCGATCTCTTCGACCTTGATGCCCGGCGCGTACGAACGGCCGATCCGCAGCACAAGCTCCGTCTCGTAATGGATCTCGCCGCGATCCTGCGGCAGCTCGACGAGGCCGTCGTCCAGCGCGCAGACGGCATGGGACGGCTTGAGGAAAATCATCGGCTCCGTCGGAACGTCGTTGCCCAGTTCCTCGGCATGTTTCTTGTAGTTGCGACCTACACAGTATACATTCGTTACGGCTATCATGGAAAATCCCCTCTTTCGTCTAGTGGTGGATGAAGCCGGGGTTTGCGCCCGGCGCAGATTCAAAAGCGCATCCAGCGGCGCCATGCCGATCGTTCGCGCACGGCCGGCAGCCGCTTGGCGAGCATCCAGCGGTCGGGCCGGTTCGTGCACAGCATGAGCTGCGGGTGCATCGAACCAAGCTCGCGCATGCGGCGGATCGGATCGACCGTCCAGACCATGACGTCGACGCCGCGTTCGATCTGCCGGCGGACGAATTCCCGGTCGACTTTGCCGTGAGCGATCGACAGCAGCGTACAGCCGCCGAGTTCCAAGCGGCGCTCCAGATCGGCCGGACGGGAATCGATAATCAGCCCGCGCCGGATGCCCGGCGCGGCATCGCGGGCTTCGAGCAGCGCGGCCGGCTCGAACGACGTGAAGCGGACTTCGTCTTCCATGCCGCGAGCCTGCACGGCTTCCGCCGCGGCTGCCGCAAGTCCGTGATACGTCTGCGCCGTCGTTTTCAACTCGATATTGACCTTCAGGCGGCCGCGCACTTCATCAAGCACTTCGGCAAGCGTCGGAATACGTTCGCCGGCGAAGCGCATCGATTTCCAGCGGCCGGCATCAAGCCGCTTCAGCTCGGCTAGCGTGCGTTCGCGTACCGCGCCGCGGCCGTCGGTCGTGCGCCCGAGCGTAAAATCGTGGATCAGCACCGGCACGCCGTCTCGCGACAGCTGCACGTCGATCTCGATCCAGTCCACGTCGGGCAGATTCATCGCCAGCCGGATCGCGGCCAGCGTATTTTCGGGCGCGACGCCCGAGAAGCCCCGGTGGGCCGCGCAGGGATTGTTCAACATGGGTTCATCTCCCGATGCGGCCCGCTCCGGGCCGCGGATTGGAGTGGGTTCGGTGGGTTCAGGCCGCGAACGCAAAGCCTTTGAAACGGTAAACTCAAGGCCGAAGCCGCAAAGCTAAAGTCTAAGTCGAAAATGAAAGGCCGAAGCCGCAAGCGTAATTTCGTTAAAAACACGGCCTTACGGCTTCGCCTGCACCCGGCCGTTCGCCGAGATTTCGACGCCCGGAGACAGATTTTCGATCCGCCGCAGCAGCTTCTGACCGTCGCTCTTGTTCATCGGCACCGGACGGCCAAGCTCCGCCCAATAAGGGACGAGCGTCAGGTCGCAGTCGCCGTTCTTCGTGCATTCGGCCTGGAAAACGCTGGTCTCCCACGTCTTCGCCGTCGCCGAGCGGGTGAAAATAAAATTGCCGGTGCCATACGCGATCCATTTGCCTTTGTACGATTCGAAGCCCTGCAGCACGTGCGCATGGCCCCCGATGATCAGATCGGCGCCGGCGTCGATCATCCGGTGCGCCAGCACGGTCTGGTTGGCGTCCGGCGTATCGACGCGTTCTTTGCCCCAATGGACGATGACCACGACGACGTCGGCCTGCCGCTTCGCGGCTTGAACGGCGCGCGCGGCCGCTTCGGGGTCGTAGGCGCTGGCCGCGCCGGGATGCTTCTTCCCGGCGGCCCAGTCCGCTTCCGGCAGCACGCGGCTGACGCCGACGATGGCGATCTTGACGCCTTGGCGTTCGACGATCACGGGCGCGTAAGCCGCCGCTTCGTCCGCTCCGGCGCCGACATGCGCGATGTTGGCCTTGTCCAGATGCTTGATCGTGTCGAGCAGGCCCGGTATGCCCTGGTCGAGCGTATGGTTATTCGCCAGATTGACGACGTCGACGCCCGCCTTCCGAAGCGGTCCGAGCGCCTTCGGCGAAGACTTGAATACGTAGGTCTTGTCCGCGCCCGTCGTGCTGCCGGAAGTAACGGGCGTTTCAAGATTAATAACCGTCAAATCGTCGTTCCTAAACCGATTCCGCACGTAAGCGTACGGATAATCGTAGCCTTCCTGCTCCAGCAGCGATTGGACTTTGCCGGAAAAAATAACGTCACCGGCGAACGTCAGGTTGACGGTCTTGCCCTTGGCGGCGGCCGGAAGCGGGTCGGCGGAAGCCGATAAGCCGGTGTCGCCCGGACTGAGGGACTCTTGAGGCGGGGCCTCTTCGGCTTCGGGTTCGGAAGCCGCGCGCGGAGCCGCCAGCAGGCCGGCGGCGGGAGCAGCCGAGCCTACGGCCGACCCGGCGGTCAGCGGCGGACGGACTTCGTCGCTGTCCGCCGCTTCGCGGTCGGCAGGCGCGGCTTCGGCCGGTTCGTCGGCCGAAGATCCCGGTTCCGGCTGCGCTGCCGCGCCGGACAGGTCTTCGCCGGCGGCAGCGAACAGCGCTGCCTCCGCCCGGGCCGCGTCCGCCGCAAGCGCAGCGGCGGTGCGGGCTTCGCTCGCAGCGTGCTCGCGCGCGTAGAGCAGCGCGCCGCCGGACAGGATCAGCAGCAGCAGCGTCAGATTGAGCAGCAGCAGTGCCCGCTGCTTGCGCTTGCGGGCGATTTCGGTTCGAGTGCTTCTCGAACGGGAAGGAATATTCAAGATCGCAAATCTCCTTGCCTGCATTCGGCTCGCCAAAAAAAAGCGTCCGGTCTGGGAAAACTATTTTTCATTATAGCAGGTTATCCGGCATAAATAGAAGGCGCGGCCGCAAAATCGCCGGCGCCTGCCTGTTCGCCGATACGCCCATTGTCTCTACGCAGCGAAGCGGCGTAAAGTTGCGCCGCAGTCAACGACAACGAACGACAACGAACGACAACGAATGACCGCGAACGATAGCGAATGGCCGCGAACGGCAAAAAGCCGCTTCGTCATCTTCCGACTCCGAAAACGGCTGTGCCTTATACGATTTTCGAATCCGATGATCGGGTTCCCGCCTGCGGCTGCCTCTGTCAGACGACGGACAGCGCCGGCACTTTGGCGGACGCAAGTTCCGCGGAGATCGCTTTGGCCTGGCGGATACAGTCGGGCAGGCCTACGCCGTCGTAACCGGCGCCGGCGATATACACGCCCGGCAGCTGCTCCGCCAACTGCCGGCGCAGTTCTTCGATCTGGCGCAGATGGCCGACCGGGTACTGCGGCATCGACTGGTTCAGCCGCGTCACTTCCGTGAACAGCGGCTGGGCGTCGACGCCCATCAGATCGAGGATGTCTTTGCGTACGAGCTCCACGAGTCCGGCGTCGTCTTGCTTGAGCGCTTCCTGCTCGCCGGCGCGGCCGACGTAACAGCGCATAAGCACTTTGTCGTCCGCGCTCGTATGCAGCCATTTGGTCGACGTCCAGGTGCAGGCCGTAATATTGCGTCCTTCTTTGCGCGGCACGAGGAAGCCCGAACCGTCGAACGTCGTTTTGATGTCTTTTTTATCAAAAGCCAAGACGACGTTCGCAACCGATACGTAATGGATCGCGTCGAGAGCGGCCGTATCCACATGCGGCGAGAGCAGCCTGGATGCGGCGAACGTCGGCGTCGTGACGATGATCGAATCGGCCGCGAGCGTGCTGCCGTCTTCGAGCGTCAGCGTATAGCCGCCTTCCGGCAGCTTGGTCATCGACGCCGCGCCCGTGTTGGCGCGCAGGTCGACCGTGCCGGCCAGTTCGTTGACGAGCGCGTGCACGAGACTTTGCAGCCCTTGACGGAACGTCAGGAACATGCTTTTCTTCGTGCCGGTATGCGTCTCGAGCGGCTTGCGTCCGGTCGTCATGCCCCGGATCAGGCTGCCGTGTTCGCGCTCGACCGTACCGAACTGCGGAAACGTCGATTTGAGGCTGAGGTGCCGCGTATCCCCCGCATAGATGCCCGCGAGCAGCGGTTCGGTGACGTTCTCCAGCACTTCGTGCCCGAGCCGGCGTTCGATGAAGTCGCCGAGCGACTCGTCTTCGTCGCTCCGGCGCGGCGGCATGACGTAATCCATCAGGGCGCGCAGCTTACCGGCCGGCGAGACGAGCTTGCTGGCCAGAAAAGGCCTGATCTGGGTCGGGATGCCGAGCACGAGGCCCGGAGGCATCGCGTGCAGCTTGCCTTTGTGAAGCAGATACGTCTTTTTGGCTTCCGGGTTGGTCGTCACCAGATCATGGTCGATCTCGAGTTCTTTGGCCAGGTCGACCATCGCCGTCTTGCGGGCCAGGAAGGAATCCGGGCCTTTTTCGATGACGAAGCCGTCCTTGTGCAGCGTCTCGATCTTGCCGCCCCACGCGTTCCCTTTTTCAAGCACGGTCACGACAGGCTCGAAGCCCGCGTCCCGCAGCAGATTCCGGGTGTAGAAAGCGGCGCTGAGACCGGTCAGGCCTCCGCCGATAATGACGACTTTACGCTGTTCAGCCATGAACCAGCGCCCCTTTGCGGCATTCGGCCAATACGCATTCGGCCAGAGTCTCCATATACAGCGGGTCCGTGTTGAGCGAATCGATCCGCATCACGCGCACGTCCAGTTCTTCGGCAACTTCCTGGGCTTCGATGTCCAGGTCGTACAGCACTTCCAGGTGGTCCGACACGAAGCCGAGCGGCGACACGAGCATATAGCGCACGTCCTGCTCGGACAAGTCTTTCATCGTCTCCAGCACGTCCGGGCCAAGCCACGGCTCCGCCGTCCGTCCGGCGCTCTGCCAGGTGAACTGCCAGTTCTTCACGCCGGCCGCGGCCGCGACCGCTTCCGACGTCTCCAGCAGCTGGTCGCGGTACGGATCGCCCATCGTCAGGATGCGTTCCGGCAGGCTGTGCGCGCTGAACAGCACTTTGACTTCGTCGCGCTTCGCGCCGGTCTCTTCGAACAGGTCAAGCTTCGCGGACACGCGCTGCGAGAACGCTTCGATCAGCTTCGGATGCAGATGGTAGCTTTCGATAAAGCTCATCTGCACGCCGACTTCTTCCGCCGTCGCTTTGGCGCGCTTGATATAGGTACCGACGCTCATGGTCGAATAATGCGGCGCCAACACGATGCCGACCGCTTCCGTGATGCCGTCCGCCGCCATGTTGCGCACGCCGTCTTCGATAAACGGATCGGTATGCTTCAAGCCCTGGTAGCAGACGAATTCCGCGTCCGGGAGATCGAACTTGTTCAATTGTTCCTGCATGCGTTCCACTTGGCGGTCCGTGTTTTCGCGCAGCGGGAATACGCCGCCCACGATCGCCTCATAGCGGTCTTTGAGTTCTTTGAGCTGTTCCGCCCCGGGCGGGTTGCCCCGGCGGATATGCGTATAATAAGCTTCGACGTCGTCCAGACTTTTCGGCGTGCCGTAAGACAGGACGAGTACTCCGATTTTCTTCTTCATGTTGGTGTTTCCCTCCTCGGTCTGAATCTCGCGATGAATTCCGTATCCTTGTGCGTTGTCAACGCGTCAACCAAAAAACGGGCGCGGAGCGGTCAGCTCCGGGCGCCCCGGCCGGCCAAAGCCTGCGCGGAATAGTCATGCACGTAACCGGTCAGCTCGCGCAGCTTGTCGAGCGAAGCTTCCGGGAACAGCCCGTGCCCCAGATTGAAAATAAAGCCGGGCTGCTGAATGCCTTCGTCGATAATCTTCGCTGCCCGGTCGTGGATCAGGTCCTGCGGTCCGGTCAGGATAAACGGATCGAGGTTGCCCTGCACCGCGTAGCCCGCTCCGAGCCGTCTGCGGCCTTCGGCGATCGAGACGCGCCAGTCGAGGCCGATCACGTCCGCCTTGAGCCCGCGCAGCGTCGGCAGCAGTTCGCCGGAGCTGACGCCCGGGAAATAAATCTTCGGCACGTTCGCAAGTTCCGGCATCGCCGACAATTCGTCGAAGATCCGCGTGATCGTCGGCAGCACGTAATGCGAGAAGTCCTGCGGCGATAAAGCGCCGACCCAACTGTCGAACAGCTGGAACGCTTTCCCTCCGTTTAATACGTGTGCGCGCAGATAAGCGATCACCATGTCGCCCAATTTGTCCATCAGCGAGAACCAGATTTGCGGCTCGCTGTACATCATCGTTTTGGTACGGATGTAGTTTTTGGACGGGCGTCCTTCGATCAGGTAGCTGGCGATCGTGAACGGAGCCCCGGCGAACGTAATCAGCGGCACGTCCAGCTCGCGGTCGAGAATACGGATCGTCTCCAGCACGTGGCCGAGATCGCCTTCCACGTCGATCGGGCGCAGACGCTCCACGTCCGCTCCGCTGCGGATCGGATTGTCGATCACCGGCCCGACGTCCTTGACGATATCGAAGTCGATTCCGATCGAAGCGACCGGGTTCATGATGTCCGAATAGAGGATCGCGGCGTCCACGCCGAGCTTGCGTACCGGCATCAGCGTGACTTCGGCCGCAAGCTCCGGCTGCCGGCAAATTTCGAGCAGCGAATAGTTTTCCTTGATCTTGCGATATTCCGGATCGTACCGGCCCGCCTGTCTCATATACCAGGCAGGCAGGCGGTCTACCTCAAGGCCGTAACAGGCCCGGATAAAGCGATCGTTATAAGTCATGTCGATGGGGTCCTCCAATACCGGATAATCGCTCTTGTTAAAACACTCAATTTTAATTATGCGCCTTTAAGACATTTCCCTCAAGCGGCGTTTGCGTCGATTCGATGACGATTCCGGGAACGATTTCCTTACCTATTAATTATCCACCCATAACGGCCGTTTGAAAACCGCCCGCGGCGTTTTATCATGCAACGTTCACGCTTTCTTCACCATGGCGACGGAGAAGCCGTCGTAGGCGGGCAGCAGCGTGCCGATCAACCGCGGATCTTCCGCCATGCGGCGGTTGAATTCGCGCACGGTCAAAATAGCCGGGCCGTTGCGCTCCAGATTGAGCGTGCGTCCGCGCAGCAGCAAATTGTCCGCCACGATGACCGCGCCCGGCTCCGCCATTTTGAGCGCCATATCGAGGTAGTTGACGTAGTTGAGCTTGTCCGCGTCGATGAAAAAGAAATCGAATCGCTCGCCGTCGGCATGCAATTGCTCCAGGCTGTCGAGCGCCGGGCCGACCAAATAGCGCGTACGCTCGCCGAAACCGGCTTCGGCCAGATGGCCGGCGGCCATCTCGGCGTATTCCGGCTTCAGTTCGAGCGAGGTGAGCGTACCGTCTTCGGCCATGCCGCGCGCCATGCAGATCCCGCTGTAGCCGCCGAGCGCCCCGATCTCCAAAATGCGCCTTGCGCCGGACAGCGTCGCGAGCAGCGTCAGCATTTTGCCGTAACCGGCCGCGACCGATACGTCGGGCATGCGCGCCTCGTGAATCACGCGTTTGATTTTGAGCAGCAGTTCGTCTTCGTTGGCCAGACTTTCCATGTAAGCTTCGGCCGCCGCGGCGTTCATGTGCGGGTCGTTCATTTTTTCCACTCTCCATTTTCCATTAAGCTTTGTGCTTATCCGTTATTGTAACGGGAACCTTGTTCCCCTATACTAGATTGAGCATTGGGCGCGCGAATGCCCCGGATGCGCGTGTCCGCGTCCGGCCGCATGCTTGCGTCCTCCGACTTCCCATCTAACGATTGTACGATTTTCCAGCAGGCTTCACAAGCGGCCCGGCCAATGATTTTCGCCGGCCGCCGACTTCGGAAGACCTCTCATTTTTCTTATCAAACGGAGCTGAACTCATGAAAATTCCAGAAACCCTAACTTTGATCGCGACCTGCCCGATGGGCATCGAAGCGGTCGTCGCACGCGAACTGAAAGATCTCGGTTACGCCGACGCCCGCACGGAGAACGGCCGCGTCACCTTTACCGGCACGCCTGCCGACATCTGCCGCACCAACTTGTGGCTGCGCACGGCGGACCGGGTCCTGATCAAAATGGCCGAATTCCCGGCCCTCACGTTCGAAGACCTGTTCCAGGGCGTCAAAGCGGTCGATTGGGCCGGCTTCATCCCGGAGTACGGCGAATTCCCGGTCAACGGACGTTCGTACAAGTCGCAGCTGTCCAGCGTACCGGCCTGCCAATCGGTCACCAAAAAAGCCGTCGTCGAAAAAATGAAAGAATCGTACGGCACCGAATGGTTCGACGAAGACGGCCCGCTGTACACGCTCGAAGTGTCGCTGCTGAGCGACGTGGCGACGATCACGCTCGATACGACCGGCCCTTCGCTGCACAAGCGGGGCTACCGCAAAACGACCGTCGAAGCGCCGCTGAAAGAGACGATGGCCGCCGCGCTGATCCTGCTCAGCCGCTGGGGCCCGCACCGTCCGTTCTACGATCCGTTCTGCGGTTCCGGCACGCTGCCGATCGAAGCCGCGCTGATCGGCTGGAATATCGCGCCGGGGCTGCGCCGCAGCTTCCCGTCCGAACGCTGGGATTTCGTGCCCGAAGAGATGTGGGCGCAGGCGCGCGAAGAAGCGTTCGACGCCGTACGCGACGACATTCCGCTGAACATCGGCGGCAGCGATATCGACCCGGAAGCGATCGAGATCGCCCGCGCTTCCGCCAAGCGCGCCGGACTCGGCAGCGAGATCACGTTCACCGCGCAGCCGGTCGCCCGCTTCAAGGCCGAAGGCAAATACGGCTGCGTCATCACGAACCCGCCTTACGGCGAACGACTGAGCGAGGAAGAAGAAGTCGTCAAGATGATTCGCCAGCTTGGACGCGCCGCGCTCGACCTGCCGGACTGGTCGTTCTTCGCGATCACGCCGACGACGGACTTCGAGCAGAACTTCGGCAAGCGCGCCGACAAGCGCCGCAAATTGTTCAACGGCCGGATCGAGTGCCAGTTCCTGCAGTTCCTGGGACCGCTGCCGCCGCGCCGCTAAGGTCAAGGAGGAGTTTCATTGCGCCTGTTCCCGATCCGAGATATTCGGAACCAGCCCGGCTTTAAGCCGGGCTTTCTCTATATATTCGCCTATCTGCTGTTCACCTTGCTCATGCTGCTCAAGCTTAGACTGCTGCACGACAATCTGCGCCTGCCCTATATCGACATGAACCGGACAGACACGCTGATCGCGGCCGGCAGCCTGCTCGCGCTGTCGTTCTGGGTGTTCTGGCTGCCTCCGCGCGGCCGATTGTTCGCGCTCGCCGCGCTCGACCTGCTGCTGACGGCGCTGATCTTCTCCGACCTCGTCTACTTCCGCTATTTCGGCGATTTCCTGACCGTCCCGGTGCTGCTGCAGGCCGGGCAGGTCGAATCGCTGGGCGGCAGCATCGCCGAGCTGCTGCGGTGGAACGACCTGTGGCTGTTCGCCGATTGGCCGCTGCTGATTGGCGCTGCGCTGTGGGCGTGGTCGAGGCGGCGCCGCAGCCGGCAGGGCGTCTGCCTCTCTTCCGCTTTATCGGAAACGGGAAGCGCCGGCACGCCGAACCGTTCGCGCCGAAGTGTCCGCCTGCTGCGGCGGTTCGCCGCCGGCCTGCTCGTGCTGGTCGTCGGTTTTTCCGCCGCGTTTTTCCCGATCCGCCACGCTTCCCAGACCTGGGCCAAAAACCTGCTGGAAAACAACTGGTGGAATATGTCGCTGTACAACGTGACGGGCCTGCTCGCTTTTCACACGCTGGACGCTTATCGGTACGCGCAGACGGCGATCGGCCGGGGGCTCGAACTGCCGCAGCCGCGCATGGACGAGATCCGCGACTGGTTCGCCGCCAGTCAGCATGAACGTTCGGACTCCGGCGAATTATTCGGCCGCTACGCGGGCAGCAACGTCGTCACCGTGCAGGGCGAAGCGTTCATGAACTTTTTCGTCGGCAAACAAATAAACGGGCAGCCGATCACCCCGAACCTCGACGCTCTTCGCGGCGACAGTCTGTATTTCGACAACTTCTACCATCAGACAGGGCAGGGACGCACGTCGGACGCCGATCTGGCCGCCAACTTCTCGCTGCATCCGCTGCCTTCGGGTTCCGTCTTTATCCGCTACGCGGACAACGCGTTCGACACGATGCCGTCCGTGCTCAAAGAGCACGGGTACGCGGCCAACGTCTACCACGCCTACGACGGCAGTTTCTGGAACCGCAGCCGCATGTACCGGGAGATGGGCTACGACCGCTTTTATACGGAAAAAGATTACGAGATCGACGAACCGCTCGGCTGGTCGCTCGGCGATCGTTCGTTCTTCGACCAGTCGGTGGGATTCATGGCGGACACGCCGCAGCCGTTCTATTCGTTCCTGATCGGCTTGTCGAGCCATCATCCGTACAATCTGGCGCTTCAGGATACAGACAAGCTTGACGTAGGCGACTACGCGGGCACGACGTTCGGCGATTATCTCCAGTCGGTCCATTACGTCGATTCGGCGCTTGGCGGCATGGTCGAACGGCTGAAACGGGAAGGGCTGTGGGACAATACGGTCTTCGTCTTCTACGGCGACCACGATTATTCGCTGGACGAACGCGAAGCGGCGGGCAAGCTGATGGGGCGGGAGTTGTCGGAGTTCGACTACGAACAGCTCATGGGCCAGGTGCCGCTGCTGATCCATCTGCCGGATGGCGGCCTTGCGGGCACGTCCGACCAGCCGGGCGGACAGCTCGATCTGATGCCGACGCTGCTGCCGCTGCTCGGTATCGACGCCGGCGACTATGCGCTGATGGGCAACGACCTGCTCGATCGCAGCACCGACGACCATCGCCTCGTCGTGCTGCGCAGCGGCGCTTTTACCGACGGACATGTCTACTACTCGCCTTCCGCGGACGGTACGTTCGAGAACGGCACCGCCTACGACCTGAAGACCGGGCAGCCGACAGACGTCGAACAGGCGCGGGCCGGCTACGAAGAAGCGTCGAAGCGGCTCGGCATCTCGGACGACGTGATCGCGCACGATCTGATTCCGGCGTTGAAGACGTCTCCGTGAGCCTCTGCCTGATCCGTTACGAGACGAAAAACCCCGAAATCCGGCTATCCGGACTTCGGGGTTTTTGCGGTTAAAAGCTGTTGGCTTGGGCGGAACCGGACGCGGACGGACTTGAAGATCTCCGCCGCGCTCCGTTAGAGCCGTTAGCCGATCACGCCTTCTTGATGAACGGCGCGATCTTCTCCAGCACTTCGGCTTCCGTCGGAGCGCTGACGTAACGTCCGTTGATGAACACGAACGCCCGCTTGCCGCACGGACCGCAGTACGACTTGCAGCCGACTTTGATCTCGGCGTCGGGCGCCATTTTTTGCAGCTTGGGCACGAGGGTCTTCATGCGCACATGCTGGCACTTATCGCAAACGCGAATATCGTTAGCCATGATCGTTCCCTTCTTCTATGGCGGAGCCTAGTGGTCGCCGTGGTTGCCCATGGCCGGGTTCGTGATAACGAATCCTTCTTCCTGGGCGCTGTACAGATAGTCGATCTTGATGCCGTCGAGCATCGGTTCGCTCGCGTCCACCAGCACGGAGATGTCTTTGTCCGTCGAGACGAGTTCGTCACCGTCTTTTTGCTTGTCGAGGTCCATGCCGTAGTGGGCGTGGTCGCCGTGCGAATGCGTGACGAAGACGCGGATGTTCATGTCCTTGTTCTCTTCCTTGTTCAGTTCTTCCAGCAGTTTCTTGGCGGCGTTGCGCGTAATTTTGACTTTCATGACAGGCTCCTTCCGCCGTCGGCCTAAGCCGCGGCTCGCATTGGATTGGATGACAAGGTAAATAGAGGCGGCAAAACGCGAATCGGCAGCGCCGCGCTCAGAACGAGGCGACCTGCCAGACCGCTTTGGTTCGTGCGATGTACTCGGCCAGCCACTTCTGCGCGATTTTCTCGAACATGTCCGATTGCCCGCTGTGCAGGAACCGGTGCTCGGGCACGGCGTCGCCGGTCTCCAGCTGTCCTTTTTCGTATAAAAGGGTACTGACTTCCCGCGCCGTCTCTTCCGCCGAACTGATCAGCGTCACCGACGGTCCCATGACCCGCTGGATCGTGTCCGCGAGAAACGGATAATGCGTACAGCCCAGAATGAGGCTGTCGAGCGGCATCGACCGAAGAGGCAGCAGCTCGTTCTTGACGATCTCGTACGTTGCCCGGCCGCTGAAATGTCCCTGCTCGACGAGCGGCACGAACGGCGGGCAGGCCCGGCTCACGACGTTCACGAACGGGGAAATCTGCTTCAGCGCGTGGGCGTACGCCCCGCTGTCTATCGTGCCCTTCGTGCCGATCACGCCGATGATGCCGCTGCTGCTCGCTTTGCTGATGGCTGCGCGGGCGCCCGGATGAATAACGCCCACGACCGGCACGTCCACCTTCGCGGCGATCGTGTCGAGCGCCGCCGCGGTCGCCGTGTTGCAGGCCAGCACGATCATCTTCGGATTGAACGTCATCAAATAATCGACGATCTGCTCCGTGAACGCGCGGACTTCCTGGAGATCGCGCGGCCCGTAAGGCGTACGCGCCGTATCCCCGAAATAGACGATCTGCTCTCTCGGCAGTTGGCGCATGACCTCTCTGGCCACGGTCAGACCGCCGACTCCCGAATCCATTATCGCAATAGCTTGCTGCACGGGTACACGCTTCCTTCATATCGTTTTCCCGGATATCCGCGCCCTGCGGACTTTGCGCCGCCCGGCGCGGACCGGGGTTAAAATCAAACCTAACGTCTATCATAACGAAGCGGCATCGCGGCCGCAAGCCGATTTTGCGGGAAATCCGCCGCGGCCGTTTCCCGCCACAAAACGACGGAAGCTAGGCCGTGGCTTCAAACCTTTACGGCGTCTACTGCCCCGGTTCCCGATCTTCGGAAGCCCGCTGGCTTTCGCGCAGCCGGTATTCGCGCTCGGAGCGGAATTCCGTGCCGTCTTCGTCGCGCAGCCGGTAACCGGACGCGGACTCATCCTGCTCTTCTTCCCAATCGTCGGCCGACTCGACTTCCGCGTTGAGATCGTAGCCGACCGGATCGGTCGTCTGCGTGCCCGCATAATATGGATGGCCCGGGTTCAGGTCGACGACGACCCGCGCCGGCGCGAGCACGGAAGGCTGCTGCTGACACAGCCAGCGCAGTCCCGCTCCTCCGAGCAGCTGCCCGTCCGTCACTTCGCCGCCGCTGCCATACAGATAATACGCCGCGCCGTAGATCATCGGAATGACGCGGTCCGGCGTCATGTCGACGACCCGGCACTGGATATCAGGAATGCCGAGCGACGTCAAGCCAAGCGTATCGACCAGCACTTCGTCCTTCCGCTGCATCTGGTAGACGCGCACGTTAAGCGCCCCGTACAGCGGTTCGTTCGGATAGGCGTGCAAAAAAGCGCCGGCATCAAGCAGCTGGCCGCTCGGCTGCCAATAGACGGCATCGCAGCCGGTCGTCTCGATGATGCTGGCCAGCACCGCATGGAACATCTCCATGCGCCGCACAAACGGCAGCATCGCCGCATACCAGTCGCACAGCGTCACGGCATAGCCGTATTGTTCCAGCCGCTCCGTGCCGCCCTGCCATTTCCAGCTCTGCTGAAGCACGCCGTCCCAATCCAGATCTTCGCGAATCGGGCGGGGCTGGAATAACCGGGTCTGCGCCGGCACTTCCGAATCGGTAAAAGCGACCGAGTAATCGCCATGGTAAAACACCGCCGCCAGTTCGAATCCGTCGCCGCCCGTCGTCTCTTTGCGCCGCAGCGCGTCGTTCTCCACCTTTTCCGTCTCGCGGAAAGGCCCGGTATTGATCGCCGTTTTCGGGATGCGTTTGTGAATGCTGTGCAGGATGGCCGAAGCGTCAAGCTTCGGCTCGTCCCGGAACAGCAGTTCAACCGCATAGACGGGAAGAAATCCCGGCTTCATTCTCTTGCCTTCCTGGGGCTGCTGCCCTGCAGAATCGACCATATGTCCGCTTCCTCCTCCGTGTCCTGTCGAGCCTGCGCTCAATGCGGCCGGCTCTCCTCGCCAAGCTCGCTGAGCAAATACCGGTTCACCCGGTCGGCGAACCGTTCGAGCGCGGCGGGCAGCTCCATCGTCAACGGATGCAGCGCCGTCCGGTCCCACTCGTAATAATCCTGTACCAACGGACGTCTCAGCCGGACGAGCCGCAGCATGAGCATGCGCAGCTCGTCGTCGATAACCTTCTCGCCGTGGATAATCTCGATAATGTCTTCATAACTGCCCGCATCGCGCATAATAAAGCCGTCGATCAGGTAGCTGCCGATATCCGTCACCGCTTCAAGCGCCAGATGCAGCGCGCGTTCCTGCGCCAACCCTTGCAGCAGCGTGCCTTCCCACTGCGCCGCGACCAGACGCATCGCTTCGATCGTCTGCGGCAGCGACAGCAGGCGTTTCTCGATCTGTTCCCGATTTACGTAATACAATGTCGGTTCCCCCCGTGTCCTTCGGACTGGGCCGGCGAACTACACTTCGTAGTCGACCGCCAGCGAGATTTCTTTGACTCCGTTAATGTATTCGATGATCTTCCGGTGGACCGGATGCGTCTGGTACGCTTCCAGGTCGTCCAGCGTCTCGACGGTTGCTGTCAGCGCGATGTCGTACGAACGCTCCGAACGCAAAATGTCGGTGCCGACTTCGAACGATCTCAGCTGCTCGATTTGGCCGTCCATGCTGCGCAGCACGTCCGCGGCTTCCGCCACGCTTTCGGCCGAACGGTTCTTCAATTTGAAAAAGACGATGTGTTTGATCATATTGTCTCATCTCCCGATGCAGAATATGGGCTGTCCATGCCTCAGAAAAAAGCTCACAAAGAAACTATATCATAAGGAGAGCGGTTACAGCCAAAATCGACAAGTCGATTTACCGAAAACGCTCTACGCCCTACGCAGGGCATAGCAAAGACCGGCTGTCGGTCGAGGCCGTCAGCCGGTCTTCGTTAGGTTGCGATTGAGGTTCAGACGCCGTGTCCGGCAGCCGCTTGGCAAGCCTTCACGGATGCTTTAGCGCGAACGGCGCCGGCCCATCAGGGCACCGCAGGCGATCAGCAGCAGCCCCGCGTACGCGTAAGCCATATCGCCGCTCTCGCCCGTCTGCGGCAGTTCCGACATTCCGCTGCCGCCTGCCATCGCGCTTTCGGCGAGTGCCGACGAAGCGGCGCCGCCTGCGCCTGCATCGGCTGCTCCGGCATCCATGGAGCCGGAGATCGAAGCCGGATTTGTCAGAGCCGCTGCCGTCACGAGCGAAGTCCGTTCCGGCATGCCGGCCCGATCCGCGTTCGAAGCATCCGCCGTGACGAGCGTGCCTTCGGTGACGAAGTCCGCGGGCTCGGCTTGAGCCACCTCCGCGTCCGGCGCCAACACGTCGAACTCGTCGCCTTCGGACGCCGTGACCGGCGTTACGACGCTGCCGGTCGAAGATTCGGGCTCGGTTTGGGCCGGCTCGGCAGCGGGCGTCGTGCCGGAAGCCGCGATAACCGTTCCTGGTACGATCAGGCTGCCGTCGATGACGACTTCGCCGGATGACGGCGTCGTGACGTCGGTGCCGGTGTCCGGCGTCGTTCCGCCGGTATTACCGCCGTTGTCAGTGTCCGGCGTTGTTCCGCCGGTGTTCCCGCCGTTATCGGTGCCCGGCGTTGTTCCGCCGGTGTTGCCGCCGTTATCGGTGCCCGGCGTCGTTCCGCCGGTGTTGCCGCCGTTGTCGGTGCCCGGCTCATTCGTCGTGGAAGAAGAACTTGGCAGGACGGAGACTTGAACGCCCGGCAGAAGGCCGTCCAGATTCAGGTCGAGCAGGGAGGAATTCTGGGACGTTCCGTTTGAATTGGCCGAACTGCCATTTTCCAGAACCGTCAGTCCCACCTCGCTGCCGAGCACCTCGTCCAGATTCAGGTTAATGAGCGAACCCGAATTTCCGGAAGCCGCCGGTTGATTCGGAGCCGTACCGGAAGTCGTCGTACTGCTGCTGTTCTCCAGCACACCGACATGCACGTTCTCGCCCAGCACTTCGTCGAGATCAAGATCGATCAGGGCACCGTTATTCGTGACTGTGGTACCGGTCGTCGATCCGCCTGTCGTCCCGTTCGTACCCGTTGCCTCGGAAGTCGTCGTCGCTTCTTCGCTTTCCAGAACGCCGACATGTACGCTCTCGCCCAGCACTTCGTCCAGATCCACGTTTACCAGCGCGTCAGCGTTCTTTTCGCTGGTTGTCGTCGTTCCAGTCGCGTTTCCGCCCGTCGTCCCGGTTGAACCGTTCGTGCCTGTCGCCCCGGAAGTCGTAGTCGCTTCTTCGTTTTCCAGAACGCCGACATGCACGCTCTCGCCCAGCACTTCGTCCAGATTCACGTTTACCAGCGCGTCAGCGTTCTTTTCGCTGGCTGTCGTCGTGGTTCCAGTCGCGCTTCCGCCCGTCGTACCGGTCGAACCGTTCGTGCCTGTCGCCCCGGAAGTCGTCGTCGCTTCTTCGCTTTCCAGAACGCCGACATGTACGCTCTCGCCCAGCACTTCGTCCAGATCAAGATCGATCAGGGCACCGTTATTCGTGACTGTGGTACCGGTCGTCGATCCGCCTGTCGTCCCGTTCGTACCCGTTGCCCCGGAAGTCGTTGTCGCTTCTTCGTTTTCCAGAACGCCGACGTGCACGCTCTCGCCCAGCACTTCGTCCAGATCCACGTTTACCAGCGCGTCGGCATTCTTTTCGCTGGTCGTCGTGGTTCCAGTCGCGTTTCCGCCCGTCGTACCGGTCGAACCGTTCGTGCCCGTCGCCCCGGAAGTCGTCGTCGCTTCTTCGCTCTCCAGAACGCCTACATGCACGCTCTCGCCCAACACTTCGTCCAGATTCACGTTTACCAGCGCGTCGTAGTCCTGGCTGGTCGTCTCGCCGGATGTCGGTGGCGCCGCGGAAGCCGCGGTCTGCGCGCTCTCCAGCACGCCGACGTGCAGCGTTTCGCCGATCAGGTCGTCCGTATTCAGATTGAGCAGGGATTGGCTGTCGGTGCGCGACTCGGCGTGAACCGGGATCGCCGTTTCCTCCGCCGAGACCTGGCCTTGCGTTGCTGCGAGAAGGGCTGCCGCAAATCCTGTTGTCCAAAGTGCTTTTACCGTCTTTTTCATGTGTATCGCTCCCTTTTATTTTTTTGATTTTTACGTCAAAAAGGGAGCTTGTTTCGGCGGCGAAAAAGGCGGAGCGTTAATCCATTGGCTGCCTTCCGTGTCGGAAACGGCTTTGAGCCGGTACAGCTTCGTCGCCGCGACCGGATCGAATCCGGTATGCAGCTGCGCGATCGGAGGCTGCGGCCCGGCGGAACCGGACCCTCCCTGCGGAGAGCCGGAGACGCCGCGCGCAGGAGCGCTGTCGGTCAACAGTCCCGGCGGCGCAGGCGGAAGATTCGCACGTCCGGCTCGTTTTGCCAGCGGCTGCGCCGCTTCCGTACCTGTCTGCGTGGCGCTCTCAAGGTCAGCGTTCGACGGATCTGCCGCTTTTCCTAAGGCGGCGTTCGCTGCGGAAGGGTTGGCCGGGTCCTCTCCGACAGTTTCCAATTCCGTTTCCGGGTCTGAAAAAGTCGGCTCTTCTCCCGTCATTCCTGCTGCGTTCGTACCGCTGTCTTGCTTAGGCGCGGGCGCGGGATCGGATACGTCCGTCAAGCGGGCGGCCGAAGCCGTGACTTCCTGCCCCGGAGCGACTGCAAGGCTGTTATCCGCCTGCGCCGCGTCCGGCATAACCGGGACGTTCGGCATACCGGATTCGGCGTTCGCCGGTCGTTCGACCTCAACGACCACGGCCGATGTCGCAGGCTGCTGCGACGGCGCGATCACTTCCGTGACCGGCTGCGAATTCGAATCCGGCTGCGTGAACGCGGAACTGCTGTTCGGCGCGACCGGGTCTGCTGTCCGCTCCGGCGGTGCTGCAGGCGCCGTAGGCGTCTGGCCGGCAGACATATCGCCCGGATCTTGATCGTTGACCTTCGGCGGCTGCACCGGGACCGGCGGCTTGGGCGTTGGCGTTGGCGGTGCCGTAGGCGATACCGGAACGACCGGCTTGCCGCCGCCCGGATCGGTAACCGGCTTGACCGCTTCCTGTACGGCGTCGGTCGTCTTCTGCACGATCCCTCCTACCGTGCCGCCGACGCCTTCCGTCACCTCGCCGACGCTGCCGACGACTTGACCGGCTTGTTCGACCGCGTTTTGAACCGTGCGATCGACCGTTTTGACCACCTGCCCCGTCTCTTCCAGCAATGTGCCTACAGGATCGGCAGCCTTGCCGTTTAATGCTTCTGTCACTTGTGGAAGCGTATTCATAGGAATGTCTACGCTTTCTCGTACCAGCCCATTCGTGTCCTGCACGACCTGTTCGACTGTATGGACGACTTGTTCGACCGTGTCGGCCGTCGGTTGGGTGACCGGCATAAGCAGCCCCCCGGCTGCTTCTCCCGTCGTGTCCAACGTCTCCCGAACGGCCTGCTGCGTCTGAGTTAAGGTTCCGTTTACCGTTTGCTCCAGCGTGCCTGTCACGCCGTTTACCGTCTGATTGACCGAATCGGATACGCCGCCGACCGTTTGGTCGACCGCATCAACCGCTCCTTTAAGCACATGGTCCAGAAGTACGGGGGTTGATCTCGCTTGTACGTCCGGCGGTTGAAAAATAAAAAAGCCCGCCGCCGACAAACAGATCGTCATTATCCATTTTCTCATCGATTCACCTCCTTTCGCCGCGAATTCGACTGCTGTTGGATGCGATCCGATAAGCTGTTTACGACAGCTATCTAAATGGCATCTATTCTTTTTTAACCGCGCTTTTTTCCTTCCGAAACAATAAAAGGTAAATAAAGTAAAAAGATCCTACCTGTGAAAAAGCATGAATTGGACGGCAGCAGCGATTTTACGCAAAAAAAAGAAAACCGCTTTCCCGTAAAGGAAAGCGGTTCTCCGAAGGCCAAGAACAGACAAGGCGGGTTAATGCCCGAATCTTTCTTATTCTTCTGTTTTCTCTTCGTCGCCTACGCGCTCAGGAGCCACTTCGGCTTCTTCGTCTGTCGCTTCCGGCTCTTCTTCAAGCTGCGGCAGAACGACGGATGCCAGGATTTCTTCTTCCGAAGAGATCAGCTTCACGTTGTCGGCCAGCTTGATGTCGGCTGCCGTCAGTTTGTCGCCGATTTCCAGATGCGTCACATCAATTTCGAGCGATTGCGGCAGGTCGTTCGGCAGTGCTTCGACTTCCAGCTCGTTCGCCTGGATTTGGAAAATGCCGCCTTCTTTCGATCCTTTGGCTTCGCCCTGGTAATCGACTGCGATCGTCGCGCGAATCGGCGTGTTCTTGTCGATCTGAATGAAGTCGGCGTGAATGATGCGGCCGTTAAGACGCTGCACGTCTTTGATCATGACCTGCGATGCCGAACCGCCTTTGACATTCAGCGAGAAGATGTCCGCGCCACCGCGCTGCACGTGACGCTGCAGATCCTTCGCATCGACGTGAACGGGGATGCCGTCCGCTTTCTTGCCGTACACGACAGCCGGAACGCGTCCGCTCTCGCGCAATTCTCTCATATCGGAACGTTTAAAACCGGTTCTTTTCTCAGCTTCAAGTGCTTTACTCATAACATTCGACCTCCTTGGAATTGGACAATTCGACTTGGGAAAGGTGTGATGCACCGGCCAGGCCGTGTTCTCCTTCGTCTTCACCTTATTCTATTACCCCGAAGAAGCTAACTTGTATCACCTGCCGCCCAATCTGGGTAAAATAGCTCGGCGGCTTGCCGCGGCATCAGCTTGCGGACGAATCCGAAGCAAGATGTTCGAGCAGGTACGGCGCCGTCCGGCTGCGCCCAGAAGCCGACACGTCCGTCGGCGTGCCGGCCGCCACGACGGTACCGCCTTCCGCGGCCGCTCCGGGACCGATATCGATCATCCAGTCGGCCTGGGCCGCGATCCGCATATTGTGCTCGACCATGATGACCGTATGGCCGGCGCGCACGAGCGCGTCCAGATGGCGCAGCAGGCGGTCGGCATCGACCGGATGCAGGCCGTTGGTCGGCTCGTCCAGCAGATACAGCGTCCGGCCGCGCTGCGTGCGCTGCAGTTCGGCCGCAAGTTTGATCCGCTGCGATTCGCCGCCGGACAGCTCCGTCGCGGGCTGGCCGAGCTTCAAATAGCCGAGCCCGAGATCGAGCAGCACCGACAGCGGCCGCGAGACGGCCGGCTGCTCCGCGAAGACGTCCACCGCTTCTTCCACGGTCAGCGCCAGCACGTCCGCGATCGTCAGATCGTTCCATTTCACTTCCAGCGTCTCGGCATTGTAGCGCGCTCCGCCGCATTCCGGGCACGGCACGTACAGGCTAGACAGAAACATCAGCTCGATCTGGACGAAGCCCTGCCCTTCGCAGGACGGACAGCGTCCGGCCGCCACGTTAAAAGAAAAGCGGCCCGCTTTGTAGTCACGCTCCCGGGACAGCGGCGCGTCGGCGTACAGCTTCCGGACGTGATCGAACAATCCGGTGTACGTCGCCAGATTCGAGCGCGGCGTGCGGCCGATCGGCTTCTGGTCGATCCGTACGAGGCGGCGCAGGGAATCAAGATCGCCTCCGGCTTCGCCCGAAATCTCGCCCGGCTGTTCGTCCTCGCCTTCTTCCGCCGGTTCGGCCGGCAGATTGCCCAGATGCGGCGCCAGCAGCGCCGGCAGCGCGCCGGAGATCAGGCTGGACTTGCCGGAACCGGACACGCCGGTCACGGCGGTCAGGCAGCCGATCGGAATCTCCACGTCCAATTCGTGCAGATTATTGTAGGAGACCCGATTCAGCTTCAGCCAGCCTTCCGGCGTCCGGCGTTCCCGGAGCACGGAAGCGGAATCCGCGAACAGATACCGCCGCGTGATCGAACGTTCCACGTCCGCCAGGCCGGCCGGCGGGCCGCTGTACAGCACTTGCCCTCCGCGTTCGCCCGCTTCGGGGCCGATATCGACCAACCACTGCGCCTGCTTCATGATGTCGAGGTTATGCTCAACCACGAACACGGAGTTGCCCGCGTCGCGCAGCGCCGCAAGCGACTCCAGCAGCGCTTCGCCGTCGGCGGGATGCAGACCGGCCGACGGTTCGTCCAGCACGTACACGACCCCGAACAGCTTCGAGATCAGCTGCGTCGCCAGGCACAGCCGCTGCAGCTCGCCCGAAGACAGCGTCGGCGCCGGGCGGTCGAGCGACAGATGGCCGACGCCGATCGCGATCAGCCGATCCAGCCGCCCTGCCGCGTCTTCGACCAGCCGCCGGGCGATCAGCGCTTTTTCCGTCGCTCTCCGATGCGCGGAATCGGCCTTCGGCGACTCGTGCGCCTGCACGGCTTCTTCAAGCCTGCGCTGCAGCTCCGTTACGGGCAGCCGGAACAGATCGGCGATGTCCATTCCCCCGAAAGTGACGGAGAGCGCTTCCGGCTTCAATCTTTTGCCGTGGCAGAGCGGGCAGGGACCGACGACCAGATAAGGTTCGAGCCGCTGGCGGCGCCCCGGATTGTCGGCGGAAGCGTACATATGAAGCAGTTGGCGGCGCGCGCCGGTATAATTGCCCATATAATCGTGCTTGCGTCCGGAACGGATCGCTTCCTGGATCTGCTCGTAATCGAGATCGGGGTACACCGGAGCGGACGGCTTCTCTTCGGTAAACAAAATCCAGTCGCGGTCGGACTGCGGCAGTTCCCGCCACGGCTTGTCCACGTCGTAGCCGAGCGAGATGAGGATGTCGCGCAGGTTCTGCCCGTGCCAGGCGCCCGGCCACGAAGCGATCGCCCGCTGGCGGATGCTCAAGCTCGGATCGGGCACCATCGACGCTTCGGTCGCGTCGTAGATCCGGCCGAGCCCCTGGCATTCGGGGCAGGCTCCCTGCGGCGTATTGGGCGAAAAATCTTCGGCGTACAGCACCGGCTGTCCGGCCGGATAATCGCCGGCGCGCGCATACATCATGCGCAGCACGTTCGAGATGGCCGTCAGGCTGCCCACGGTGGAGCGCTCCTGCGGCACGCTGCGCTGCTGTTGAAGCCCGACCGCGGGCGGCAGCCCTTCGATGCTCTCGACCTGCGGCGTGCCGGCCTGCTGGATCAGCCGTCTGGCATACGGCGCGACGGACTCCAGGTAGCGCCGCTGCGCTTCGGCGTACAGTGTGCCGAACGCGAGCGACGATTTGCCCGAGCCGGACACGCCGGTAAACACGACAAGCGCGTCGCGCGGAATATCGAGATCGACGTTTTGTAAATTATTCTCGCTGGCTCCGCGGACGCGAATCATGTCGCGCGGATCGCGAGCGGGTTCGGATGAATGGGATTGATGCGATATACTCATGCTGGCGTTCCTCCTTGGCGCTTCGTACTGATCGCCCTGCGAATTCGGTTCGTCTTCCGGACGGGATCGGCAGCCGATCCGTCGTCTCGGTATCTTTACCTCATTCGCTGCAAAAGAAATCAGCAGGCAGTTATGGAGAGTGAGTCGGGCAAGAGTCGGAAACGAGCGATTCCGGGCGGAAGCACGGAATCGGGAACGCCGAAAAAAAACGTTTGAAAATGCAAAACCCACGTTCGAATACGCAAAAATCACGTTCGAATACGCAAAAATCACGTTCGAATACGCAAAAAAACCGCCGATTTCCCTAAAGGAAACCGACGGTTCTTCGATGAAACGAGATGCGGTCGAGAGGACTCGAACCTCCACGGGGGTTAGCCCACACGGACCTGAACCGTGCGCGTCTGCCAATTCCGCCACGACCGCATAATAGTTGGCTGGGCTTTTTGCCCTGCCCAAATAATATAGCACAGCCGGTAGGCGGATTGCAAGCCTTTTGGCAAGAAAGTTCGCATGCCGTGCCAAAGGGAATGCTGCATGATCTTTTGGCCGTCTTCTTGCCCTGCCGCCTTGCTGGAAAAGGGAGCCGGCAGCCTTCTTGGGAAGTCTTATCCGGCAAATGTGTACCAAAAGTCAACATTTCAGGCGGAATGAGGGCCGCGAACAGAAAATGTGTGCATTTGGTCAACATTTTCTGCCTGTCGGGCCGGAAATCGGGCTTTTTCACGAAAAATGTATGCATCAAGTCAACATTTTGCGCGGAATACGGTTTTTGAGCGGAAAATGTGCACAAAAAGTCAACATGACCGCCCGCCCCCCTCACCCCCGCCGAGGCTTGGCGGCCGAACTGCGTTCGACCAGTTCCGGCGCGTAGACGACGTCTTCGTATTCGACGGCCGAACCCGAAGCGCCGCTCTCGATCATGGCGATCAGCCGCCGGGCCGCTTCGCGGCCCATTTCTTCCTTCGGATGCGTCAGCGTCGTCAGCGGCACGCCGGAAGCGAGCGCGAGTGCCGAATCGTCGAAGCCGACGACCGACACGTCGCCCGGCACGGACAGTCCGAGCTCGCGCGCCGCATTCATGAGCGGCACGGCCAGTTCGTCGTTATAGGCGACGAGCGCCGTCGGCCGGTTCGGCGAAGCGAGCAGTTCGCGCACGCGCCGAAGCGGCAGTTCGCCTTTTTGCCCCGTCGCGTACGTCACGACATGCTCGGGCAGCAGCGGAATGCCCGCTTCGCGGTGGGCGTGCATGAAGCCGCGCAGCCGGTTGACGCCCTGCAGATCGTCCGTTTTGAAAAAGCCGGCGATCCGCGTATGCCCCTGCCCGATCAAATACCGGGCCGCGGTCGAGCCGCCGAGTTCGTCGTCCACTTTGAGGCACGGCACTTCCAGTTCGCGGTAGCGTTCGTTGATCATGAGGAACGGCAGGTTTCTCGACTGCATCGACAGGTAGAACGGAAGGTTGGGATTACCTTCGGCGCTTTTGGTCGGCTCGATGATCAGCCCGCTGAGCGGTTCGCTCAGCATAAGGCGCAGGCATTCCATCTCTTTCTCCTTGTCGTTGTCGGTGCTTGCAAGCAGCAGCCGATAGCCGCGGCTGCGCAGCTCGGCTTCGGCGCCCCGCACGATATGCGGGAAAATATAATCGGAGATGTACGTCGTCACGATGCCGATCGTCCGCGGCTGCGCCGCTTCTTCGCGGATGCCGGCGCTGCGCACGAACGTGCCTTTGCCCTGCACCCGTTCCAGCAGCCCCTGGCGTTCGAGTTCGGAGAACGCCTGGCGCACCGTCTGGCGGCTGAGCGAGAACTGCTCGGCGATCTCGTTCTCCGACGGCACTTGTCCGCCGGGCACCAATCGGCCGCTTTCGATCCAACTTAACAGTTCGTTTTTCAAGATCATGTATTTGGGAAGCCGTTTGTTCATCCTGATTCACCTCGGTCTGTATTTGCGTTCGTATCCGGTGCGGGCCGGCAGTCTCCGGCATCTGCCGGGCGCACCCGGAAAGCGATCCTAAGATAGCGCTCTCAAGCTTAATTGTACGTACAAGTTTAGTTTAAGTGCCGGTTTGGGAAAATGCAAGCCGAACTTCCGCCGGCCCGGCCGGGTTCAGCGCCCGCTCCCGCGCCGCGGCAGCAGCCCGCCTTCCTCCAGCCACCGCGCGAGCAGTGCGTTGAATGCTTCCGGCTGCGCGAGCGAAAATCCGTGTCCGATACCGGGCCGCACGACAAGCTCCGACCCGGCGCGCATCTGTGCGAGATCCCGCGCCGAGCGGCGCATCGAGCCGCTTTCCTCTTCGCCGACGGTCACGAGAAGGCGCGCCGTCGAATAGGCAAAGCCGGCCGGCAGCCGGTAGCCGAGACTTTCCCGCACCGTTCGGATCAGCCCGGCACGGCTGATCCCGAGACTGTGCGCATAATACATATCGAATTGTTCGCCCGGCACGTACAAGCTTCGGGCTTGCAGCGCCGCGAATTTGCGGCTGCGCATCAGCGGGTAGAACAGCGAGATCAGCGGCCCGGCCAGCGGACGCGCAAGCGACGCCGGATAGATCGAACCGCTGCCCAGCATGGCGCCGCTCAGCAGGTCCGGACGATCGCTCATCATCTGCATGACGATCTGGGCGCCGAGCGAGAAGCCGACGGCCACGATCGGCCGACCGGCGCTTTTTCGTTCGGCAAGCCGGATCAAGGCTTCCGCGCTTTTTTCGATAGTAAAACGTTCGTCTTCCCCCGTTCCGTCCTGCTCCGACCATTCCGGTACCAGGCAGTGCGCATGCCGAAAATGCTCGACCTGCCGATCCCACATCCAACCGCCGACCCCGCCGCCGTGCACGAACAGCAGCAGCAGCGGAGCGTCGATCGGACCGGATTCCGTGTACGTCCACGCCATACCGTTTCCCCCTCTTTTTTCCCATATTCCAACCTTATCACACTTCTTCCGCACGACCGTTTTCCGCGCACAATCGCCCTGTACTGAATTGTGACTTTTTCAAGTGAAATATTTCACATTTGATGTGATTACGATCACCAACCTCTTCAATCGCGTTCTCCTATAATGAGGATGCAAGGTAGATCAAATTTGAAATAGCGGCGGCTTACCGGATATTCCGGCCCCGCCCTTTCCTGCAACTCACGTTGTGAATAAGTTCACATTAACGAAAGATCGCCGATCCGCAGCACCCCTGCCCCGCCGCCTGACGGCCGATACGACGCACGCACGCGGGCCGCGATCTTCCCTTCATCCGAATTCAAACGCCAAGGAGGCTTTTCCTCATGAACACCGTCAAACAAAAGCTGATCGTCATCGGCAACGGCATGGCCGGCATCAATACGCTGGAACAGATTCTCAAGCTGACCGACCGGTTCGACATTACCGTTTTCGGCAGCGAACCGCATCCCAACTACAACCGGATCATGCTCTCGTACGTGCTCGAAGGCAGCAAAAAGCTCGAAGACATCGTGCTGAACGACTGGAGCTGGTACGAGGAGAACGGCATCGCGCTGCATACGAACACGACGGTGACGCAGATCGATACGGTCGGCAAAACAGTGCTCACCGATACCGGTCTGACGCAGGCGTACGACAAGCTGCTGATCGCGACCGGCTCCAATTCGCTTATGCTTCCGATTCCCGGCAGCGACCGCGAAGGCGTCGTCGGCTTCCGCGATATCGCCGACTGCGACCGGATGCTGGACGCGGCGAAGCAGTACAAGAAAGCGGCCGTCATCGGCGGCGGACTGCTCGGGCTCGAAGCGGCCAAAGGGCTCGTCGGCCTCGGCATGGACGTGACCGTCGTCCATCTGATGAACGACCTGATGGAACGCCAGCTCGACAGCCAGGCTTCCGCCATGCTCAAGACCGAGCTGGAACGCCAGGGCATCAAGTTCGCGATGGGCAAATCGACAGCCGAGATGACCGGCGACCACCGCGTGCGCAAGCTCGTATTCACGGACGGCGAAGAACTGGAAGCCGAATTCGTCGTCATGGCGGTCGGTATCCGGCCGAACAAGCAGATCGGCGAAGTCAGCGGCATCGACACGAATCGCGGCATCCTCGTCGACGACTTCATGCGCACGTCCGCGCCGGACGTCTACTCGGTCGGCGAATGCGCGGAACACCGCGGCGTCTGCTACGGACTCGTCGCTCCGCTGTTCGAGCAGGGCAGCGTCCTCGCCAAACATATTTGCGGTATCGACACGGCAGGCTACGGCGGTTCGATCACGTCGACCAAGCTCAAAATTTCGGGCGTGGACGTGTTCTCGGCCGGCGAATTTATCGAGACGCCGCAGCACACCGTCATCTCGGCCAAAGACGAATGGAAACGCACCTACAAAAAAATACTGCTCGATCAAGGCAAAATCGTCGGCGCCGTGCTGTTCGGCGACGTGACGGAATCCGCTTCGCTGCAAAAATACGTCCGCGAACGCACCGAAATGAACGACGAAATCTACGGCGATCTGATGGGCACCGGCCACTGCGGCAGCGGCAAATCGAAAACGGCCGCGGTAGAGAAAATGGCCGATGACGAAATCGTCTGCGGCTGCAAAGGCGTCACCAAAAAAGTCATCGTCGACGCGATCACCGAACAAGGACTGACGACGGTCGACGAAATCAAAGCGTGCACCGGCGCGACCGGTTCATGCGGCGGCTGCAAGCCGGTCGTCGAACAGATTCTGAGCTTCGTTCTCGGCGACGGCTTCAAGCAGACGGTCAAGACCGGCATCTGCGGCTGCACCCCGCTGAGCCGTCAGGAGATCGTGGCCGGCATCAAGGAAAAAGGGCTGCGGACGACCAAAGAAGTCATGCATGTACTCGACTGGCATAACGCGGAAGGCTGCTCCAAGTGCCGGCCAGCCGTCAACTACTATCTGGGCGTCATCTACCCGGGCGAACACAAAGACGAGAAAGAATCGCGTTTCGTCAACGAACGCATGAACGCCAACATTCAGAAAGACGGCACGTACACGGTCGTTCCGAGAATGTACGGCGGCGTGACGACACCGGAAGACCTCAAGAAAATCGCCGATGTGTCGGTCAAATACAACGTCAAAGCGGTCAAAGTGACCGGCGGACAGCGGCTCGACCTGATCGGCGTGCAGAAGGAAGATTTGCCGAAAGTATGGGAAGAGCTGGACATGCCTTCGGGCTATGCGTACGCCAAATCGCTGCGGACGGTCAAGACGTGCGTCGGTTCGCAGTTCTGCCGCTTCGGCACCCAGGATTCGCTGGCGGTCGGCGCCATGCTCGAACGCAAGTTCGAACGGCTCGATTTTCCGGCCAAATTCAAGATCGCCGTTAACGGCTGCCCCCGCAACTGCGCCGAATCGTGCACCAAAGACATCGGCATCGTCGGCAACGACGGCGGCTGGGAAGTGTTTATCGGCGGCAACGGCGGGATCAAGGCCCGGCTGGCCGACTCGCTCTGCAAAGTGAAAACGGACCAGGAACTGACCGATACGGTCGCCGCCGTCATGCAGTATTACCGCGAGACCGGCAACTATCTGGAACGGACGTCGGAATGGGTCGAACGGATCGGCCTGGAAGACATCTACGCCAAAACGGTTGCGGATGCCGAAAACCGCCGCAAATTGATCGACGATATCGAATATGCGCTGACGTTCGTGGAAGATCCGTGGAAACAAGTGCTCAACGACAAAAAACTGCGCAGCGAATTGTTCGAGACCGCCGCGCCGGCTCTGCCGCAGGCGTAACTGTCCGCGTAACGGCCAACCGATCAACCGATCCCGAGAGGAGCTTGACCATGACCTATCCATCGAACGTTTTTGCCGGTACGACGCCGATCGTTCTTGACTCCGTCGACCGTTTCCCGAGCCGCATCGGCCGCGTTTTCCTCGTCGACAACACCGAGCTTGCCGTCTTCCGCACGTCGGACGACGAATTCTACGCTGTCGAGAACCGCAATCCCCATCCCAAAGGCGGGCCGCTTGCCGAAGCGATCGTCTCCGGCCACTATATTTACGATCCGCTGTACGATTGGAAAATCGACCTGAAGACCGGCCTCGTGCAGCAGCCCGATACCGGTCAGGTCCGGACGTTCCGCGTCGAGGTCGCAGACGGACGGGTCGTTCTCTTCCCGAACCAGTACCCTTTCAACTCTTAGTGTCGACAAGGTACAAAACGTCTGCTGCGTTCGCCCGTTTCACCCGTTTTGCCCATTCGCATGCCAGGAGGCCGATCTCATGTTTACCGAAAGTGTACGTTCCCTCGTCGAAGCCGCAGTCAAAAAAAGGGATTTCATGAATGAACACCCGCTCCGCTATCTGATCAGCGCCGTTCTTGCCGGTGCCTATGTCGGTCTCGGCATCATTCTGATCTTCTCGCTGGGCGCTCCGCTCGCCGCGATCCAATCGCCGTTCCAGTCGCTGATCATGGGCGCCTCGTTCGGGATTGCCCTCACGCTCGTCATCTTCGCCGGCTCGGAGCTGTTTACCGGCAACAACATGTTCTTCACCGCTTCCACGCTGGCCCGTCGCACTTCGGTCAAAGACCTCGGGAAAAACTGGACGCTCGTATTTCTCGGCAATCTGGCGGGCGCCGTCATCGTCGGCCTGCTCGTGCTCGGAACCGGGCTGTTCAAAAATATCGCGCCGGAGCATCTGATCTTCGCCGCCGCGGCCAAAAAAATGAGCCTGCCCGTTATGGAACTGTTTTTCCGCGGCATTCTCTGCAACTGGCTCGTCTGCCTCGCAATCTGGATGGCCAGCCGGACGACGAACGAAGCCGCGAAAATCATGCTGATCTGGTGGTGCCTGTTCGCTTTCATCGCAAGCGGCTACGAGCACAGCGTCGCCAACATGACGCTGCTGAGCACGGCGCTCATGCTGCCGGGCCACCCGGCGACGATTACTTTGGCCGGCTGGCTGCACAACATGATCCCCGTCACGCTCGGCAACATCGTCGGCGGAGCCGTGTTCGTCGCCGGCGCCTATTGGGCCGTGTCCCCGGTGCGAAAAGCGCAGCCGGGAGCGCAGGATTCGGCGCAGACGGATACGCGCTCCGCTTCCTGAACGTGAGAGAACTGAATGGAATAGTAACGTTTTTGACCCTCCGCATGGCTGCGGAGGGTTTGTTCATATTGTTCCGGTGCTCTCTTTTAACCTTGTCTTTTGCCGGTAGGCCTTAATTTTCATTAAATCGCTTACACGTGTTCAAAAACGGTTTCGAATTGTAACCAACGTAGTGCTTTGTCACTAACTTTCGACATTTGCCAAGTTTTTTATTGAATTTTCGAGCAACTATCTCTATATTCGATTGATACGAAGGGCTTAGGAACATTCACCTACACTCGATTATAACGTTACCCGGACGCCGCCTATCCGCTGTTTTGCCCATACAGAAAGGAACGTGAACGCAAGCATGACTATCGTTGATTCCATGATCCAGGTCGTCCCTTATTTGAGTCAAATGATGCGCGAAAATACGGCCATCACCATTTACGATCATACGCATATTCTCTATTATGTGCAGTCGGGCGATTTCGATCTCGGCCTGAAGACCGGAGACCCGCTGTATCCCGGGTTCGAGAACTTCAGCGTACTGAAAGGCAGCAAGCAGCCTATTCTCGCCGAATACCCGGCCGAAGCGTTCGGCTATGGTTATCCGCTCCACGCGGTTATCATCCCGCTGCTCGAACAAGACGAAGTCGCGGCGATCCTGACCGTGACCTACGACCAGACCAACCAGGAGAAGCTCAAAAGCATCGCCGCCGATAACCGTTCGATCGCCGACAATCTCG
This sequence comes from Saccharibacillus sp. WB 17, assembly GCF_008634075.2. NCBI lineage: Bacteria > Bacillati > Bacillota > Bacilli > Caryophanales > Paenibacillaceae > Saccharibacillus > Saccharibacillus sp. WB 17. Next base: position 84,429 of record NZ_VPFK02000045.1, read on the forward strand.
TCGAAATGGTCCAGCATGTGGCGGCCCACGCGCAGCAGATGCAGGCGACGAGCGAGCAGATTCTGACCAACACGAAGACTGCCGTGCAAAAATCGGTCAAGATCAACAGCGTCGCGACGCTGATCAAGGAAATTTCGGACCAGACCAACATGCTCGGTCTCAACGCCGCCATTGAAGCTGCGCGCGTCGGCGAACTGGGCGCCGGCTTCGGCGTCGTCGCTACCGAAGTGCGCAAGCTTGCCGTCCATTCCAAAAGCGCGACCGCCGATATCGAGATCGCGCTCAAAGACGTTCAGGATTCGATCCGCGTTATGGAAAACGAGATCTCGCAGATCGTCGCTTCGTCGCAGGAACAGGCCGATCTCGTCACGACGTTCACGGACGTGATCGAACGGCTGCAGCAGACCGGCGAATCGATGCAGGATCTAGCCGGCAGCCTGACCCGTTACCATCAATCGGTTCGTTAAGCATGTGCAGCGGCTGCCCACCGGTCCAGACCGGGATAAGGGCAGTTTTTGCTTTTTAAATAGGCAATTACGGGAACGAGGCAGCCGCACAGCATGCAGGTCGTACCTCCCTGGAATTTGGGGCATGCTTCGCAGGCGGCGAGCCGCGCTTCGTACTGGCTCTGCGGCACTCTCAGCTCCGGCGCAAAGGCCGGCGAAGCCAGCAGACGCTCCATCTGGCGGTCGTTGACCGCAAATTCGTCCCCGCAGCTTCGGCATGTTCGATTATTGTCGCGCACAGGCTTTTCTCCTTCCGGCTTGCTTCGCTTATTCATGAATCATTCGGGCATCCACGATCATTATATCCGTTCTTGCATTTACAGGCGACCAACCTCTAAACTGATAGATATAGATTTGTTTCGCAAATCCGTTGCCGAAGCAAAGCCAAGTCTGATTCCGAAGGAGAGAACCGTGATTTCATGAAGGCCCTTAGAGATTTTTTCTACATTCCGGGCATTCGCAGGGCGCTGGCGCTCATTCTGGCCGTCGTGCTGCTCCTGATGCTTCGGAGCATGCTCAGCATGCTGCTGATTACCTTTATCCTCACCTATCTCATGAACCGTCTGCACCGTTTTATTCGAAAAGGCACGGACCGGATCAAGATCAACAACAAAATCGTCCTGCTGTTCACTTATGCCCTGCTGGTCTTCGCGCTTGGATTCGGGGTGTACCGGTATTTGCCCGTCTTTATTTACGAAATCCAGCAGCTGATCACCCAGGTCATCTCGTTCTATAACAATCTGTCGAACCTGGTGCTGCCGGACAATGCGTTTACGCGCTACATCATGAATTCCGTCAAGGAGTTCGATATCGCGAGCTACGTCGAAGGCGGTTTCGATTTCATTCTGCACACGCTGAGCGATATCGGCAAATGGAGCCTGAACCTGTTTATCGCCTTTATCCTGAGTTTGTTCTTCAATCTGGAAAAAGACAAAGTGTCGTCGCTCATGTCCAAATTCCGCTACAGCAAAGCCGCCTACTTCTTCACGGAGCTGGAATACTTCGGCCGCAAATTCGTGTCGTCGTTCGGCAAAGTGCTCGAAGTGCAGTTCATGATCTCGTTGACGAACTCGCTGCTGTCGCTCGTATTCCTGTGGATTCTAGGCTTCCCGAACCTGTTCGCGCTGTGGCTCATGATCTTCCTGCTCGGCCTCGTTCCGGTCATGGGCGTCATCATCTCGCTCGTTCCGCTGTGCGCGATCGCGTTCAACATCGGCGGCTTCAAGATGATCCTGTACATCCTGATCATGATCGTCGTGCTGCACGCGTTCGAAGCGTACATCCTGAACCCGAAATTCATGTCGAACAAAACGCATCTGCCGATCTTCTTCACGTTCCTCATCCTGCTGCTGGGCGAGCATTTCCTCGGCGCCTGGGGCCTGATTGTCGGCGTGCCGATCTTTATCTTCCTGCTCGACATCCTGGAAGTCCCGCTGGAACCAGGCGCCAAAGCCCCTCCTGGCACGCCGGCCAAAAAGAACGAACCGCCGGCTATGCCGCCTACGGTGCAGTGAAGGAGTGACGCTGGGATAGTGCCTCCGCTGCTGCTTCGCACGACAGCTTTTTGTATGGAAAAGAGACCGAACCGGAGCTTCGCGGTTCGGTTTTTTGGCTTATTTGGGAGGATTGGCTTGTTATTCCGGGGATCGGCTTATAGGGTGACGGGATAGCGGGTAAGCGAACTCTAACGAATCCTCGTATCGCTAATGTCGGGTTTTTGCGCTTTTTGCTGCTGTAACGAATCGTCAGAGCATTATTTGCTTGTTTATGGGCAAAAAGCGGCGTTTACGCTCAAATAGCGTGCTGACGATTCGTTAGTTTGCCCGAAACCGTCGAAAAGGCTGAAATAGCGTGTTTAGAATTCGTTAGCGGAAGCAAAGCCAAGCCGAGTGAGCGTCAGCGGCGAATAGCCGGCGGCAGGCAAAAAAAGGCCCGGCGGGGTGGCTCCGCCGGGTGTGTCTTGTATCTGGTTAAGAGGGGTTGAACCTAGAATAACGGTTCAAGCTGAAAGCAACCTGATGCCAAGTTAAAGATTGGCTTAAAATCTGCGACTTTTTGCGGCGATTCGCGATGACGATGAATTCTGATTGCTCAGGAGTAGGTCTGCCCCCTCCGCGTCCGGACAAAAAAAGGACCCCGGCAGCGTGGCGTCGCCGGGGTCAAACTCTATGTGTAGAGGGGATTGATTACATCTTAATCGCCCAACCTGAAAACAATCTGAAATCGCGCTGAACGTTGGATAAAAGAGCGCCAGCTTTTTTCCCACGTCGGCTTGAGATCGGCTTCATTTGGCTTCGAATCGACTTCGAGTTGGCTCCGCTTCGTTTCCGCCTTGCCCTGCAACGTTCCGCTACAGCGCCCCGTAAGCCGCGGCCCGCACTCGCAGATGATAATGTTCTTCCATGTTCGGCAGCATCTGGTGCATGTAGACGATCGCCGTATTGTGCTCCGGCGAGATCGAAGTCCACGTGCCGGCCATGCCGGTCCAGCCGAACTCGCCAAGCGGACTATTGCTGCCGCCCGCTGCCCGGTCGACGAGCGTGCGCACGCCGAGACCGTAGCCGTAGCCGGCCGAATACGAGCCGCCGAAGTCTTGCATCTGCGTCTCGTCCAGATGATTGGTCCGCATCAGGTCGATCGTATGGCGGCCGAGGATGCGCACGCCGTTCAGCGTTCCTCCGGCGGCCATCATGCTTGCGAACTTGAGATAGTCGCGCGTCGTCGCGTACAGGCCCTGCCCGCCCAATTCCAACGTCGCGTCGGGACGATGCAGCGTATCCATCTCGCCGGATGCCGGCGTCAGCGTGCCGTCGTCCGCCCGTTCGTACATCACCGCCATCCGCTCTTCGATATCGTCCCGGTAGCGGTAGCCCGTATCGGTCATGCCGAGCGGCCCGAAAATCTCGTCCTGCAAAAACTGTCCGATCCTTTTGCCCGAAATGACTTCGATCAACCCCGCGACCAGGTCATGCCCGTATCCGTACAGCCAATGCGTGCCCGGCTCGAACATGAGCGGCGCCTGCGCCGTCGCCCGAATCTCGTCGCGCAGCGTGTAGCGTCCGCCGGTCCGCTCGCGCAGTTCGCCGCGCAGCCGCGTCAGCTCGCGCACCGACAGCGATTCGCCGTACGGGTACGGATGCCCGGTCATCATGCCGAATGCGTGCCGGATCAGAATCGGATTCTGCACCGGTTCGGTATGGACCTGTCCGGTCGGACTCGTCACCGTTTTGCGGACGTGTTCGAATTCCGGCAAATAGCGGTGCAGCGGTTCATTCAGCAGGAACTTGCCCCGCTCGAACAAGATCAGGGCCGCCGCGCAGACGATCACCTTCGTCATCGAATAGAGCCGGAAGACCGTATCCGGTCCGGTATCGATCCCTTTTTCCACGTTGGCCTGCCCGAAATAATGTTCATATACGACCTCGCCGCCCTGGGCGATCATGCAGGCACCGCCGGCAGGGCCGGTCTCCGGAAAAGAGCGGAGCAGGGCCGTTAAGTGATCGAATTGTGCCATAATAAGTTCTCTCCTTCGTTAACTGAAAGTAGGCGTTGGTCAGGCTTCCCGCCTCCCTTTCGCCTGTCTCGCAAATGCTGAAAGCGTTATCTGCACTTTCTATTTTGACAGACCGAAACCGGTTTATCCAGTCGTGATGGCAAATAAAAAAGCCGATAAAGGATTAAGGCCCTTTACCGGCTTGTCTTGCTGTGTAGCTATTATGGAGCCTAGGGGGCTCGAACCCCTGACCTCGTCGCTGCCAGCGACGCGCTCTCCCAGCTGAGCTAAGGCCCCGTATCAGTTTTTCTCACAAGAAATAATATATCACAGACGAGTTGCCGAGTCAACACCCTAAATCACCGTATCCAATGGTTCATGATTTGGGCTCGTGTACCCCTATCGCGGCGGCAGCACTCCTTTCGGTTATGCCCTCGTAAATTCGGGGCTCACGAACAAAAAAGGCAAATCCCTTAACGAGCAAGGCATTACGACCTCAGCGAGATTGAAGTGGATTTTGCGGAAGTCACTTTCAAATCGGAGATCGCAACCTTTTTGTCGCAGGCCGGAAACGGACCGATTTCGGAGCTGCTCAAGCTGAAGTGCTATTGGAAATCGCCGGAATGAGAAGCGTTCGGGCCCTCTTAGTTCTCGTATTTTCTCAACACAATCGCCGAGTTATGCCCTCCGAACCCGAACGAGTTCGAAATGCCGATCCAAAGCTCCGCCTGTCTCGCCGTGCCTGCCGTATAATCGAGATCGCACAGCGGATCGGCCTGTTCCAGGTTGATCGTCGGCGGGACGAGGCCCGTCTGCAGCGATTTGACGAGCGCGACCGCTTCCACCGCGCCCGAAGCGCCGAGCATATGGCCGGTCATGGACTTGTTGGCCGTGACCGGAATGCGGTACGCGTCTTGGCCGAATACCGATTTGATCGCGGCGGTCTCCGAACGGTCGCCGAGCACGGTGCTCGTCGCATGGGCGCTGATCACGTCGATCTCCGCGGGCACGACGTTCGCTTCTCTCAGCGCCGTCCGCATCGCGCGGGCCGCTCCGTTGCCGTCTTCCGGCGTCGCCACCATATGGTACGCGTCCGAGCTCGCTCCGTAGCCGATTACCTCGCCCAGGATGGCGGCTCCCCGATCCTGCGCATGGCTCAGCGATTCCAGCACCAGAATGCCGGCGCCTTCCGCCATGACGAATCCGTCGCGGCCCGCTTCGAACGGCCGGCTCGCCTGCTGCGGAGCGTCGTTGCGGGTCGACAGCGCGGTTGCGTTCGAGAAGCTGGCCAGCGCGATCTCCGTCACTGCCGCTTCGCTGCCGCCCGCGAGCATGACGTCGGAACGGCCCGCCTGAATGTGGTAAAACGCTTCGCCGATCGCCGTGTTGCCGATCGAACACGCGGTGACCGGAGACATCGACGGGCCGAGCGCCCCGTAGCGGATACTGATCAGCGCCGCGGCCATGTTGACGATCATCGCCGGCACGAGCATCGGGCTGACCCTGCCCGGGCCGCGGGCGTCCAGCACGCCGGCCTGCTCCATCAGCGTCCCGATCCCTCCGGTGCCCGATCCGACGTAGACGCCCATCCGCTCCCGGTCGGTGCGCGACAGATCGAGTCCCGATTGCTGCACCGCCTCATCGGCCGCGGCCAGAGCGAATTGGCAGAAGCGGTCCAGCTTGCGCGCTTCTTTGGCGCCGAGCAGCGCCGCTCCGTCGAAATCCCGGACTTCCCCGGCGATCTTCGATTTGTGCAAGCTTGCGTCGAATGCTTCGATCGTCCGCACCCCCGACTGCCCGGCGATCAGCTTCGACCAAAAGGTCTCGACTCCGCTGCCAAGCGGCGTAACGACGCCCATACCCGTAATAACGACTCTTTCCATTTGCGGCTTTCCCCTCTCGGTTCCTGATTAACATCGAAAGATTCCCTTGTCGGAAGCTTCCCGTACCGCTATACTGTCACGGAAACTATCCTAGTACAAGTTACCGTTTATACGGGTATAAGAACTGCCTGTTTACCGGATTCCGAAGGAGGATGACCGATGCATTCCGCTGCACGTCTTCAAGCGCTGTCCGCTTTTCTCAAAAGCCAGCGCGCCAAAATTTCGCCCGAATCGGCCGGCCTGCCCGCGGGCACGCGGCGCCGGACGCCGGGTCTGCGCCGCGAAGAAGTAGCGCAGCTCGCCGGCGTCAGCACGACCTGGTACACGTGGCTCGAACAGGGCCGGGACATCCAGGCGTCCCCGTCGGTGCTCGACTGCGTCGCGGCCGCGCTTCGCCTGAACGCCGACGAACGCCGGTACCTATATTCGCTGGCCGCGGACGGCGGAGCCGCCGCGCGTCTGTCCGAATCGGCGGCGGCGCCGATCCCGCCCGCGCTGCGCACGATTATCGACGAGCTGACGTACTGCCCCGTCATCGTCTCCGACCGGATGTGCAATATCGTGGCGTGGAACGAAGCGGCTTCGTTCGTGTTTCTCGATTTCGACCGGATTCCCGCCGAAGAGCGCAACATGATCCGGCTGCTGTTCGCGCGCCGGGAATTCCGCCGGCTGGCCGTCAACTGGGAACAGTTCGCCAGCGGCTTCCTGTCGCTGTTCCGGTCCTATTACGGCCGCCACGTCGGCGACGGCTGGTACGACCTGTTCCTCGCCGAGATGACGGCCGGCTACCCGGAATTCCGCGATATGTGGGAGCACGGCCAGGTCAGCTACGCGCCCGAAGTCCATCTGGAATTCCGCCATGCGAAAGCGGGCAAGATGGTCTACGAGCTGACGTCGCTCGGCATGTCGGGGCAGGAAGACCTGCGCCTGAGCATCTACACGCCGGCGGCCGGCACGACGACCGAATCCAAGCTGCGGCGTCTGATGCACGAACCCGGCAGCGCGCCGGGCGACGCCGACCCTGCTTCTTTTTCCTGATATCCGATCAAAAACGTTCTCGAAAAAACCCCAAAAGAAAGCGCATACTTTTCTCTTGTCAAACGTTCCGCTTCTTGCTATGATGGCCTTGGGATTGTTACTGAAGAAGGCAAAACCCGCTGCATGTGCGCCAAGTACATGTGCTGGGTTTTGCCTTCTCGCCGTAACCGTCCCTTTTTTCGTTTCACAGATGTAAGCGCTTATCTTGCCCGTTTGATGATTTCGCCGGATAAGGAGGGCAGCCGTTGATTATCCAAAAAATTTTCAACAACAACGCCATCATCGCAAGCGATAATGGCAAAAGCGAATTCGTCGTCGTCGGACGGGGCATCGCGTTCAAGAGGAAAATCGGCGAACCGGTAGACCGCGACCTCGTCGAGAAGATTTTCGTGCTTCAACAGCAGGACGCTTCGGAAAAGTTCAAGCTTTTGCTGGAAGACGTGCCGCCCGAATACATCTCCTTATGCTACGACATTATCGAATACGGCAAAAACATGCTGGACGTCCCGCTGAGCGATTACGTGTACGTCACGCTTACCGACCACATGAACAACGCGCTGAAACTGCTGGACGAAGGGATTACGACGACCAATCCGCTCATCTGGGAAATCCGGCGCATCTATCCGAAAGAATTCGCGATCGGCCGCAAAGCGCTGACGTTCATTGAAGAGTCGCTGGGCAAAAAACTGCCGGAAGACGAAGCGGCGAACGTGGCGATGCACCTGATCAACGCGCAGATCGACCCTGCCGCCCGCCGGACGCAAAGCGCGGCCGACCAGGCCGGGAAGATCAGCGACATCCTGAACATCATCAAATACACGTACGGCACGTCGCCGGACGAACAATCGATCAGCTACGAACGGTTCGTCACCCATCTGCGCTTTTTTTTCCAACGGATCGGAAGTTCGGGCCGCGGCGAACTGGAAGACGATTTTCTGCTGCAGCAGGTCAAATCCAAATACAAGCGGGCGTACGGCTGCATGCTCAAAGTGGAGAAATACTTGCAGCTTGAACTGCCCGACGAAGAAAAGCTGTATCTGACGCTGCATATCCACCGCGTGACCCGGGAATCGGCGCCCTGAAGCGGCGTTCCCCCATATCGATCAGACCTGCGTGCTCAAGCCAACTTTCAACTTCATAAAATGACGGATCGTGACTGGTAATGCAGGCGAGACCGACAGGAAGCAGGTCCTCCCGGGGCGTGCGCTTCCTCGGTCTTGCCTTTTTTATATGCTTTTTCGTTTAGCTTTTTCACGGGTGACCATCTGCCGAATAAGGAGCGAGAACTATGGGAAAATACGAAAAATTGGCGCAGGACATCATTCAAAACGTAGGCGGCAAACAAAACGTCAACAGCCTTGAACACTGCGTCACGAGACTGCGCTTCAGGCTCAAAGACGAAAGCAAAGCCAACACCGATGTGCTCAAAAACATGGACGGCGTCGTCACGGTCGTCAAAAGCGGCGGGCAGTACCAAGTCGTCATCGGCAATCACGTGTCCGACGTGTACGCGGAAGTGAACGCCGCCGGCGGCTTCTCCGCCGAATCCGGCGATAACGGCGATTCGGGTTCCGGCGAGAAGATCAGCCTGTTCAGCCGCTTCGTCGACATGATCTCCGGCGTGTTCGCGCCGACGCTCGGCGTGCTGGCCGCAACCGGCATGATCAAAGGCTTCAATGCCCTGTTCCTGACGCTCGGCTGGCTGACCGAAGCTTCCGGCACCTACCAGATCCTGAACGCGATCGGCGACTGTCTGTTCTTCTTCTTCCCGATCTTCCTCGGCTTCACCGCTTCCAAAAAATTCGGCGGCAACCACTTTATCGGCATGGCGATCGGCGCGGCGCTCGTGTACCCGAACATCGCCGGCATTACGTCGTCGGGAGCCGAGCCGCTGTATACGTTATTCGGCGGAACGCTGTTCGAATCGCCCGTCTACATTACGTTCCTCGGCATTCCGGTCATTCTGATGACCTACTCGTCGAGCGTCATCCCGATCATCATTGCGGCGTTCGTCGGCGCGAAGATCGAGAAGTTTTTCAAAAACACGATTCCGAGCGTTGTCCGCACGTTCCTCGTTCCGTTCTGCACGCTGCTCGTCATCGTTCCGCTCACGTTCATCCTGATCGGACCGATCGCCACGTGGGCCGGCACGCTGATCGGCAACGGCACGCTTGCCGTCTACAACTTCAGCCCGATCGCAGCCGGCATCATCATGGGCGCCTTCTGGCAGGTATTCGTCATCTTCGGCCTGCACTGGGGCTTCGTTCCGATCGCGCTCAACAACCTGACCCTGCTCGGCAAAGATCCGGTGCTCGCGGGCATGTTCGGCGCTTCGTTCGCCCAGACCGGCGTCGTACTGGCGATCCTGCTCAAAACGAAAAACAAAAAGCTCAAATCGCTGTCGATCCCGGCGGTCATCTCCGGCATCTTCGGCGTCACCGAACCGGCTATCTACGGCATCACGCTGCCGCGTAAAAAACCGTTTATCGTCAGCTGTATCGCGGCGGCGGTCGGCGGCGGCATCATCGGCGCCATGGGCACGCAGGGCTACCGCGTCGGCGGCCTCGGCATCTTCGGTATTCCGTCCTATATCGGCCCGAACGGTCTGGACGCCGGCTTCTACGGCGCGATCATCGGCATCATCGTCAGCTTCGTGCTCGGCGTCGTCATCACCTTGTTCACGTTCAAGGACGATCCGGTCGCGGAAGACGGCTCGTCGTCCAAAAAAGACGGTTCCGTCCTCATGCAGGAGACCGTCGGCAGCCCGATGAAAGGCAGCGTCATCGCGTTGTCCACGATCAAGGACGAAGCGTTCTCGACCGGCGCGATGGGCAAAGGCGTGGCGATCGAACCGATCGAAGGCAAAGTGTATTCGCCGGTCGACGGCGTGCTGACTTCCCTCTTCTCTTCCGGCCACGCGATCGGCATCACGAGCGACACCGGCGTCGAGATCCTGATCCATGTCGGCCAGGATACCGTCAAGCTCAAAGGCAAATATTTCACGCCGCGTATCAAGCAGGGCGACGCCGTCAAAAAAGGCGACCTGCTTATGGAGTTCGATATGGACGAGATCCGCAAAGCCGGCTACGTGCTGACGACGCCGATCATCGTCTCCAATACCGGCAGCTATCTGGACGTGATCGAGACGCAGCAGAAACAGATCGGCTACGCCGACAACCTGCTGACGATCGTCGTCTGACCTGTCGCGACTGTACAATTCCGACCTGACCTTACGATCCCGACCTTACGATTCCCAACTTACCGAGGAGGAAAAATAAATGAATACGATTCCAAAAGGGTTTCCCGAAGGCTTTCTGTGGGGCGGCGCGACGGCCGCGAACCAGCTTGAAGGCGGTTACGATCAAGGCGGCAAAGGACTGAGCACGTCGGATATGATGACGGCCGGCACGCATACCGTTCCCCGCCGCATCACGACGGAGCTGCTGCCCGGCGAAAATTATCCGAGCCACGAAGCCGTCGACTTCTATCATCGGTATGCGGAAGATATTGCCCTATTCGGCGAGATGGGCTTCAAAGTGTTCCGTCTGTCGATCGCCTGGAGCCGCATCTTCCCGAACGGCGACGAAGCGGAGCCGAACGAAGAAGGCCTTGCTTTTTATGACCGCGTATTCGCCGAACTGCAACAGCGGGGCATCGAGCCGCTCGTCACGATCTCCCATTACGAAGCGCCGTTCGGTCTGGCCAACATCTATAACGGCTGGTCCGATCGCCGCGTCATCGACTTCTACGTGAACTACTGCGAGACGCTGTTCAAGCGGTATAAAGGAGTCGTCAAATACTGGCTGACCTTTAACGAAATCAATATCCTGACGATGCCTCTCGGCACGTTCCTGGCCGGCGCCATGATTCCGAAAAACGGCATGGAGCTGACGAACCCGGATTCCAGTACGGACCAGGCCCGCTTCCAGGCGCTGCACCACCAGTTCGTCGCCAGCGCCAAAGCGGTCAAGCTCGGCCATTCCATCGATCCCGACTTCAAGATCGGCTGCATGATCGCCTATATGTGCGCCTACCCGCTGACAAGCGATCCGGCCGACGTGCTGCTCGCGCAGCAAAAAGACAATATCGGCAACTTCCTGTGCGGCGACGTGCACGTGCGCGGACAATATCCGGGCTTTGCCAAACGTTATTTTGCGGAAAAAGGGGTGGAGCTCCTCTTCGAAGCCGAAGACGAACAGATCCTGCTCGAAGGCACGGTCGACTTCTATACGTTCAGCTACTACTCCTCCGTGTGCGTCAGCGCCGATCCGGAGCAGGAGAAAATCGGCGGCAACATGTCGATGGGTCTCAAAAACCCGTATCTCAAAGCGAGCGCCTGGGAATGGCAGATCGATCCGCAGGGGCTGCGCTGGGTACTCAACAACGTGTACAACCGCTACCGGCTGCCGATGATGGTCGTCGAGAACGGCCTCGGCGCCGTGGACGAAGTCGAAGCGGACGGTTCGATCCGCGACGATTACCGGATCGAATACCTGCGCGAGCATATCAAGGAAATGAAAGAAGCGATCATCGACGGCGTCGACCTGATCGGCTACACGCCGTGGGGCTGTATCGACCTGGTCAGCGCCGGCACCGGCGAGATGAAGAAACGCTACGGCTTTATCCATGTCGACAAGGACAATGAAGGCCAAGGTACGTTGAACCGTTCCCGCAAAGCCAGCTTCCATTGGTACAAGCAGGTCATCGCAAGCAACGGCGAGACGCTTGCGACCGATCCGGAAGCCGCCTCGCAGAAATAAGACCGTGTACGACGCGGGATAATCGGCCGAACCGGTGTGCCGTCCGTCCCGATCGGATCGGGTCCGACCGGCGGTTCCCACATACTCCGCTTGTCTCCGCTTAACGCCTCGACAGATCCGCTCGAAATTCGTCCTGCGCGTTTCCGCGCAAACAGCCGCTTCCCCCGTTCCTCCGGGTGAAGCGGCTGTTTGGCGCGCAGTATTGAGTCTTTTCGTGAGTCTGATGCCGCTTATTCCACCTTTCACAACAAACTTACTAAAAATAACCGAAAAACTATTGACTCTGGATGTAGATGCGGTATAATAAGGTCAAAGAAAGTCAAAGTCAGAAAAAAAGATCAAACTTTTGACTTTGCCAACTTTATTCTTATACACGATCATCCATGCAAACTCATAAACTCACATTTGAAAGGGGCATGCCTTCATGCGCTGTCAACACTGTAACCAGAATCAAGCAACCGTCGGTCTCAGCCTCACCATTAACAATAAATCCGAGAAAATGTTCCTGTGCGAAGACTGCTATGCCAAAGTCAACGGCGGCGTGCCGTTCACGGCGGGATTCGGTTCTTCCGGCCCTTCCCCGTTCGAAGAAATGTTCCGCGGCTTCATGCAGTCGAATCAAGCGTCGAACGGCGCTTCGCAGCGCTCCGCGCAGCCTTCCGCCCAGGGCGGAAAAAGCGGCGGCGGCCTGCTCGACCAGCTCGGACGCAACCTGAACGACGCGGCTCGCGGCGGCAAGATCGACACGGTCATCGGCCGCGACGAAGAAATCGACCGCGTGATCGAAATCCTCAATCGCCGGAACAAAAACAATCCGGTTCTGATCGGCGAACCGGGCGTCGGCAAAACGGCGATCGCCGAAGGGCTCGCGCTGCGCATTACGGAAGGCCAGGTGCCGTCCAAGCTGCTGAACAAGGAAGTGTATTCGCTGGACGTCGCTTCGCTCGTGGCCGGAACCGGCATCCGCGGACAGTTCGAAGAGAAGATCAAACAGCTGATCGCCGAGCTGGAACAGCGCGACAACGTCCTGCTGTTCATCGACGAGATTCACCTGCTCGTCGGCGCGGGTTCGGCGGAAGGTTCAATGGACGCGGGCAATATTCTCAAGCCGGCCCTGTCGCGCGGCGAGCTGCAGGTCATCGGCGCGACCACGCTGAAGGAATACCGCCATATCGAAAAAGACGCTGCGCTCGAACGCCGTTTCCAGCCGGTGATGGTAAACGAACCGACTGCCGAAGAGACGATTCTTATTCTCAAAGGACTGCGTCCGAAATACGAGCAGTTCCACGGCGTCCGCTACTCCGACGAGACGCTTGAAGCGTGCGTACGCTTGTCGAGCCGCTACGTGCAGGACCGCTTCCTGCCCGACAAAGCGATCGACCTGTTGGACGAATCCGGCGCCAAGCTGAACCTGCGCGCTTCGACCGGCGGCAGCGACGAGATCAAAACGCGTCTGGAGCAGATCAAGCTTGAGAAAGACGCGGCGGCCCGCGAAGAAGACTACGAACGCGCCGCCAGGCTGCGCGACGAAGAAGCCGGCCTGAACGCACGGCTGAACGGCGAACCTTCCGGCGAAGACGTGCTTGAAGTATCTGTCGAAGATATTCAGGCCATTATCGAACGCAAGACCGGTATTCCGGTCGGCAAGCTGCAGGCCGACGAACGCGGCAAGATGAAAAACTTGTCTGCCCGTCTGGAAAGCCGCGTCATCGGCCAGTCCGAAGCGGTCGACAAAGTGTCCAAAGCGGTTCGCCGCGGACGGGCCGGACTGCGCAGCAGCGGCAAGCCGATCGCGTCCTTCCTGTTCGTCGGACCGACCGGCGTCGGCAAGACCGAGCTGTCCAAAGCGCTCGCGGACGAGCTGTTCGGCAGCAGCGAATCGATGATCCGCCTCGATATGAGCGAATACATGGAACGCCACTCCGTGTCCAAGCTGATCGGCTCGCCTCCGGGCTACGTCGGCCATGAAGAAGCCGGACAGCTGACGGAGAAAGTGCGCCGCAACCCGTACAGCATCATCCTGCTCGACGAGATCGAGAAAGCCCACCCGGACGTGCAGCACATGTTCCTTCAGGTGATGGAAGACGGCCGCCTGACCGACAGCCAGGGCCGTACGGTCAGCTTCAAAGACACGGTCATCATCATGACCTCGAATGCCGGCTCGGCCGCCGAGAAGAAGATCACGATGGGCTTCACGGCGAAAGCCGAAGAGACGCGTTCGATTCTCGGCTCGCTCGGCCAGTATTTCCGGCCCGAGTTCCTGAACCGGTTCGACGGCATCGTGCCGTTCGCTTCGCTCAAGGAAGAAGACCTGATCGTCATCGTCGACAATATGCTGGGCGAAATCTCGGCCAACCTGTCGGCGCGCGGCATTCAAGTCGAAGTGGCCGACGAAGCCAAACGCAAACTGGCGGAACTCGGCTACGATCCGGCTTTCGGTGCCCGTCCGCTCCGCCGCATGATTCAACAGCATGTGGAAGACGGCATCACCGACCTGCTGCTTGACGAAGAAGACGTAACGGCGATCCGCGTGACGCTCGACGAAGACCGGATTCAAGTGACCCGCGCCGACGAAGCGCCGGCCGCGATGTCCGCCGTACTGCGCAAAGAACAGTAAGCCGGCCAAGTAGGCTGACCCAGTAAGTAGACCCGAACGATTCAATATACAAGTTGATATAAAAAGCTGTTCCCGACCGGCAACCGGTTCGGGAACAGCTTTTTTTTGCCATACGGGTATAGGGTTCCACAAGGATTTTGTTCTACGAATCCTTCACTGCACCGTTCATGCTGTACAAGTCTTTCGCTGCAAGTATCGCGATGTACGGATCACGCTGCGGCGATCAGGAATGATCGATCCGCTCCACGTAAGCCTGCGCCGACTGCTTGATTGCGAAATTTTCCTCGTAACGCAGATTGAACACGCACGAATACAGTACGTTCAGCACATAATCGATCGCGATCTGGGACGAGAACGTCCCGATCTTCGCCATCGGCTCTTCGGCGATCGGCAGCGGCAGCACGACGTCGCATAACGCGGCCAGGCATCCTTCGCTGTTCGCGGTAACCGCGATCAGCCCTACGCCTTTGCTCTTCATCTCGGCCGCATAGTCCGCGTAGCCCGCTTGAAGGCCTCCATACGTGATGAACACGGCGCAATCGCCGGCCGACGCGTTGTACGCGTGGTAGCCCTGTTCCTGCATCAGGCTGCTGATCTGCACCGGACGGTTGATCTTCAGCAGCTTGCCCTGCAGGCCGAGCGCCCGCACCATCGAGTCCCCCGCCGCGAACAGGTAGACGCCGCGCGCAGCGCCGAGCAGCGCCGCAGCCTTATCCAGCCGCTCGCCGCCGAGCAGTTCTGCCGCTTCCCGAACCGTCGACTGCGTCAATTCGGCGATATTACCCGCGATGGCGGCCGAGCTGTGCCGTTTCCGAAAAGGCAGGTTCGCGTCGACCTCTTCCCGCCCCGCCGTACGCTCGAATTCCGAAGACAGCACGATTTTGAATTCGCGAAATCCGCTGACGCCGAGCTTCCGGCATAACCGCACGATGGTCGGATTCGACGAATACGTCGCTTCCGACAGTTCGCGGATCGTCATGCCAAGCACTTTTTCCCGATGTTGAAGCACATAATCCGCGATCGCCCGCTCGCTTCCGGACCATCCATCCGCACGGCGCAGTTTTTCAAGCAGCATGATCTCCCTCTTTTCCCGTTCCGATTCCGGCCTGTTCCGTACTTCAGGTACGCGCAGAGAAGCTGCGGAGCCGTTAACTTGTACCTCCATTATAAGGTCGGGCGTACCACCCTACAATCGCCGCCAAACGTCTATACTGGGCTTACGGCTTCGGTTCGGAGCGACCCGGATTGGAGCGGATTGAATCGGAACAGATCAAATACCCATTTACGGAAAAGAGGAATTTAGGATGAATATCGGAATAGCCGGCAGCGGCATGATCGTCCGGGTGGCTCTGGAAGCGCTGCGTGAAGTCGAAGGCGCGAACGTCACCGCTATCAGCGTGCGGGAACGCAGTCTCGCGGCCGGACAACAACTGGCACAAAGCTTTGGGATCGACACCGTCCATACCGACTACGACCGGATGCTGGAAGACCCGGCCGTCGAGTTCGTCTACATCGGCATCGTCAACAGCCTGCATTACGACTACGCGAAGCGCGCGCTGCAGGCGGGCAAACATGTTTTTGTGGAAAAACCGTTCACCTCCACCGCCGCGGAAGCGCGCGACCTGCTGCGGCTGGCGGAGCAGGCGAAGCGGTATGTGTTCGAAGCCGTGGTGACGCCGTATTCGCCGGATTATAAGCGCGTGCGCGAACTGCTGCCGCAGATCGGGCCGATCCGGCTCGTGCAGAGCAACTTCTCCAAACGATCCAGCCGTTACGGCGATTATCTGGACGGCCGAATCCTGCCCGCTTTCGATCCCGCGTTGGCCGGAGGCGCGCTGTACGATCTCAATATTTATAATCTGCATCTGGCGATCGGTTTGTTCGGCCGCCCGGACGAAGTGCGCTATATCCCACGGTTCGGGCCCAACGGCATCGACACGTCGGGCGTGCTGACGCTGTCGTATGACGGCTTCGCCGCCGCCTGCTGCGCCGCCAAAGACTCCGACGGGGACAGCTTCACGCTTATTCAGGGCGAGCGCGGCAGCATCCGGGTGAACGGTCCGCCGAATCTGTGCAGCCCGGTCACGCTCAAGACGCCGGACGGGGAACAGACTTTTACGTTCGACGTGCCAGACAATCATATGGTAAGCGAGTTTCGGGCGTTCGCCTCGATGTACGCAGCCGGAGAATGGGACAAATGCCTGCAGGCAATGCGCCATTCCGTCCTTGTGATGGAAGCGGCTGGGCAGGCCAGAGTGGACGCAGGTCTCGTATTTGCCGCGGATGCCGCTTGGCCGGACGCTTGACGCATCGCCCCGTGACTTGCGGCAGTGCATGGCTTCGAAGAATTGAGGGCATCTCCGGGTGTCCTTTTTTTTCATGCCAAAAATAGTCGGATTAAAAAGGGGAATTAAGACATTGTTCCTATCCGGCTTCATTATGGACTGTCGAAATATGCCGATAAATGGAGTATCAGCTTCAAGCCGCGCTTGCAAGCCCAGTAGACGAAATATTCCAACAAACGGAGGACAGATCTTATGCACATTTTTCACAACTTCAAATTGCGTTCCAAACTTTTCGTTTTGAACGCCGCGGCGATCGTTTTTCTGCTGCTGGTCGGCACGGTAAGCTTTGTGTACGTGAATCAGATGACGGCCAATTCCCGCGTCATGTATGAAGAAAGCCTCATGAAGGTCAAATCGATCAATCAGGTCATGACCAATTTTAACCGGATCATGAACGATATGCTGCAAATGATGATCAACGAAAAAGATGAAGAAAATGTGAAGCTTAACCAGCATTTCGAAGAAACGTTCGACGCCAATTCCAAACTGCTGACCTCGTACGGAGATTTCGATTTGAGCGCGGAAGAGCAGGCCATCTATGATACCGTCCTCGGTTCGCGCAAAGAACTCCGGTCGTTCGAAGACGAAGTCGCCAATGCGGCTCTGGACAATCGAAACGCGGAAGCTTATCAGCTGTACCTGAACAAACTCGAACCGAAAAAAATCGAGACCGAAGCGCTGTACGTTCAACTGGCCACCCTCGCCGAAGCCGCCGCCAAACAAAGCAACGAAGACAACATCCAGGCCGGCATCGTCTCGAAAACGGTCAGCCTGATCAGCGTAATCGCGGCGGTGATCGTGCTGATCCTGCTCTCGCTGTTCATTATTCGTTCCATTACCGGTCCGATTCGCAAACTGCAGGATCTGATGCAGCAGGCCGCGGAAGGCGACTTCACTTCGGTCGGCACGCATCTGTACCGGGACGAAGCCGGCGCGCTGACACGCTCCTATAATACGATGGTCGAGTCGCTGAGCGGCTTGGTCAAACAAATTGCCGAAAATGCCGTGACGCTGGCCGCAAGCTCGGAACAGATGCTCGCAAGTTCCGAACAAAGCGCCCAAGCTACGGAACATATCTCTTCTCAGATTCAGGATATTAGCGACGGAACGGAATCGCAGGCGCGCGGCACGGCCGAGATCAGCCGCACGATGGAAGAGATGAACGTCGGCATTCAGCGGATTGCCGAATCGGCGAGCGAACTCGCTTCCGATTCGCAGGATTCCGAGCAGAATGTCACGAACGGCCACGGCAAGCTGGAAGAAGCGATCCGGGAAATGGAACAAATCCACCGCTCGATCGGCAGCCTGTCGGAAGTGGTCACGTCGCTGAACGAAAAATCGGCCAGCATCGGCGAGATCACGGACACGATCAAAGCGATCGCCGACCAGACGAGCCTGCTGTCGCTGAACGCGGCGATCGAAGCGGCCCGGGCCGGCGAAGAAGGACGCGGCTTCGCCGTCGTCGCGGCCGAAGTGAAAAAGTTGGCCGAGCAAACGCAGGAATCGTCGGCCAGCGTCTCCAGCCTGATCCAGGATATCCAGTCGGAGACGAAGATCGCGTTCCAGAGCATGGAACTCAGCCGCAATCAGGCCGAGAACGGACGCGTCGTCATGAGCGACGTCTCCCGCGTGTTCGGCGGCATCATGAGCAGCACGCGCAACCTGTCCGTACAGCTGCATGAAGTCTCAGCCGTGACCGAGCAGATGTCCGCAAGCTCCGAACAGGTGCTGGCAACCGTGGAATCTTCCGCCGCGATCGCCGGCGGTTCCAAAGACATGGCACAGAGCGTTGCGGCAGCCACCGAAGAACAGCTCGCTTCCGTGCAGGAAGTGGCGGGTTCCGCCGCTTATCTCAGCAAACTGGCGCAGGATTTGCAGACTTCGATCGAACGGTTCAAAATCTGATCGGCAGGTCACGCAAATAAAAAAAACAGGACGGCGCGTATACGCGCCGTCCTGTTCGTTATTCCTCGCGCAGCAGGTCCAGCAGATCGGCATCGGTCAGCGACGTGAGGCTGTCTTCGCCGGGACGGATCACGTCGTCGATCAAAGCCGCTTTTTTTCGCTGAAGCTCGTGCATCTTGTCTTCGACCGTGCCTTTCGCCACCAAACGGATCACCTGCACGACCTTCGTCTGCCCCATCCGGTGCGCCCGGTCTTCGGCCTGCCGTTCCACGGCGGGATTCCACCACAGATCGTACAAGATGACCGTATCGGCGCCGGTCAGGTTGAGTCCGGTCCCTCCGGCTTTGAGCGAGATGAGAAATACGTCTTTGTCTCCCGCGTTGAACCGGTCGCACAGCTCCAGACGCTCGCTCGGAGGCGTGCTGCCGTCAAGGTAGAAGAACGGCATGTCCCGAAAACCGAGCTCGCGCCGGATCAGCCCCAGCATCTCGGTAAACTGCGAAAAGACGAGCACCCGGCGCCCGGCGCGGCGGCATTCTTCCAACGTTTCGAGCAGCTGCTCGAACTTGGCCGAACGGCCGGCGTATCCGTCGACGAACAGCGCCGGATGGCAGCAGATCTGGCGCAGCCGGGTCAAGCCGGCCAGAAACTGCAGCCGGCTGCGCCCGAGCTCTGCGCTGTTGTCCAGATGCTCCAGCGTCTCGTAGCGCAGCTTCGCGAGATGGGCCACGTACAGCTTTTTCTGTTCGGGCAGCAGCTCCGTCACCCGGATCGACTCGATCTTCTCCGGCAGCTCGCGCAGCACGTCGGACTTGAGCCGGCGCAGCAGGAACGGACGCGCCCGCTGCGCGATACGTTCGCGCGTCAGCTCCGCGAACTTCCGCCGGTCCGGGTACAGCCCCGGCAGGACCGCGTCGAACACGGAGCGCAGTTCTTCGAGCGAGTTCTCGATCGGCGTGCCGGTCAGCGCGAAGCGGAAACCGGCTCGCAGCGCTTTGACCGCCCGGGCCGTCTGCGTGTCCGGATTCTTGATCGCCTGCGCCTCGTCGAGCACGAGCGTATGCAGCTCCATCGCTTCGTAATGAGGCAGATCGCGGCGCAGCAGCGGATACGAGACGATCCATACGTCCGTCTGCCCGGCCCCGCCCGGTGCGAACAGCGCTTCGCGTTCGGCTCTCGTGCCGTCGGCGACCGCGGCGCGGATCTGCGGCGCGAAGCGTTCCAGCTCGCTGCGCCAGTTGTACAGCAGCGAAGCGGGCGCGACGATCAGCGCGGGACGGCCGCTCTGCCGGATCTCCGGCAGCACCGACAGCAGGTACGCAATGCTCTGCACCGTCTTGCCGAGGCCCATGTCGTCGGCAAGTACCCCGCCGAGCCGGTAATGGGCCAGCGTCTTCAGCCAGCGGTAGCCGGTCTGCTGGTAATCGCGCAGCACGGTCTCCATCGATTCCGGCAGCGGGAAATCGAGCAGGTCCGGGCTGCGCAGGCTGTCCAGCAGCCGCCGCAGCTTGCGGTCCGGCCGGATCGGGCCGCCGTCGGTGCCGCTCGCCGCTTCGGCGAGCAGATGCAGCCCTTCGGCGACCGGCACGCGGAAGGAAGCGGAATCTTCGCCTGGCAGGAAAGGGCGGCTGCCGTTCAGGAATTCCAGCAGCGTGCGGAACGCCTGCGTCTCCAGCGGCAGCAGCGCGCCGCTGCGCAGCCGGTAATAGCGGCGCTTGTCCTGCAGCGCCGCAATCGCTTCGCGGATCTCCGCTTCGGGAACACCGTCGATCTCGAAGCGGAATTCCAGCCAGTTGGAGCGTTCGTCGAACTGCGCCGAGATTCGGGGCGGCGCGTGCACCGCGATGACCCGTTCCTTGACCGACGTCGTTGCGTACACTTTCGCGAGCTTCTCCAGATGCGGCACGATCGTATGCAGAAACGTGAATTCCCGTTCTTCCGCCTGCATGTAATACCCGCTCTCCGTTCGGGTAAAGCCCGCGTTTTCCATCAGTTCCAGGATTTGAAGTTCTTTGCCGCCTTCGCGCACGAGAATACGGCTCTCGCCGCGCCGCCGCTCCGCGCGCTCCAGCGGATTGATCTGGATATCTCCGTACTGGAATTCCAGTCCGGCGAGCAGGCGGTCGCCGACCCGATCGAGATAGACGCGGGCTTCGAGCGGAATCCGCACGACCTCATCGGATACGCTGTGATCCATGAACACGTCGCCAAGCTTCATCAGGCCCGGCACGACTTCTTCCATGAACGCTTCGACCTGTTCCTCGGGAATGCGTAGGCTCTCCGCGCTTCCTCCCGCTTCTTCTTCCGCGCGCAGAATCCGCTGCAAATCGGCCAACCGCCGGCCTTCCGCCGCCCCGAGGCGGTAGAACTTGCCCGCATGCAGCGTCAGGCCGTACGCTTCCAGCACGAGCGTGTCGGCCATGCCGCGCGCACTCATGTCCAGCGATCGATCCGCTTCCCCGGCGCGCCGGAATTCGAAGCGCAGCGGCAGCGGCTCTGTCGACAGTTCGACGCCGGAATGCGTCCGGCTTCCGCCGCGAACGGCCGAGAACGGCGCTTCCCGCAGCAGCGGCAGCAGTCCGTCCCAGGCGTGCGGCGGCAGGGGCAGCGACGGCGGATCGCCGATCTCGCCCGTGTAGAGCGCACCGGCGGAAGCGCGCTGCATTTTCTCGCTGCGCCGAATCTCGGCCAGGCGCAGCAGCACGGCATCGTCGCGCAGGCCGAAGCAGTCGCGCGACGGATCGTACGCGAAATGGCGCGAGAACGAATAGCTCTCGCCCCGTTCGAAGCGCGCCAGAAATTCGCGGATATCCGGCACGGCGTACGTCCGGCCCGCGCCGACCCGCAGCTCGATGCCGAGCAGCCCCCGGCGCGGGCCGTGCGGATACGGCGCGATCCAAAACTCCGCTGTCAGCTCCCGGCGCGATTCGAAGATCGCCCGCGATCCGGCCAGCGCTCTCGGCTGCTGGCGGAACAGGTCCATCACCCGGCCGACGAGCCGGTCTTCGGGACGTTCCGCCGCGTCAGAGACGCCGCGAAGAGGAACGCTTCGCTTCGGCCCGGCGGATGCCGCGCCGGCGTTGTTCCGATTTGCGCCGGCGGCCCCGGCCGGATCGACCGAATCGAACGAATCGGCCAAATTGAGCGGTTCCACCGATTCCGCCGCCTGCGCAGTCGGCCGCTCTGACGCCCGTTCCGATCGAGAACCCGCAGCCGTCTCCGGCCCGGGCGCTTCGGCTTCCGGTCTTCCGGCGTTCGCCGTTCGGCCTTCCCGCCGCAGATGCAGCAGCTGCAGCAGCGCCGCCGCCGTATGCTTGCAGCAGCGTTCGAACGCGAATCCGGCCGAACAGTCGCACTCCGCGAAGATCCCGTCGTCCGCTCCGAAGCGCAGCGTCAGATGCAGCGAATCGCCGTCGCGCACATAAGCTTCGTACACGCCCGGACCTTCTTCCGGCAGCCGGATTACTTCCGCTTTGCCCGCGCGAAACAGCGCTTCCCCTTTGCGGTACGGGCCGGCGCCGCACAGCGATTTGATCATCCTTTCGTTCCATCTCTCCTCCGCCGCTCGTTCTCTCAAAGCCGTTCCCCCAGTGCGTATAGTCTGAGTCCCAGTGTACCAGAAGCCCGCACTGTTTGCATGCCGTTCGCATGCCGTCCGCTTTCTGCCCGGTGCACGGCAAAAACGGCGCCGCCGCGAATCCTGCTCGCCTTGGCACCGTTCCGATGGCAAAAAAACAATGAAAACTTCCAAAATCACAATCTCTTTAACACACCGATTTTCCCGAAAAAATGTGACGTTCTCAGCATCGACTCTCCTCGTCCGCTGCGCGTTCGCCTATGTATGCCTTTATTCGACTTCAAAAAGTCGCTTCCGGATTGGCCTCGTCGTCTCTTGCCGTCTGGCGGTTTATCCATTCGTTCAGCGCTTCGGACAGTTCATACGGCGAACCCGCCGGCATGTCCAGCGCGGGATTCACGACTTCCAGCACGCGCTGCCACAGCAGCACCAGATGGTCTTCCTGCTCCCGGCCGAGCGAACGCCGCACGCCCATCAAAGCGATCACAAGCATGAGCAGCGCCGCCACCGCAAGCAGGGCCGCTTCGAGATTGGCTCCGGCGGCGGACAGGACCGCTTCGCGCAGTTCAAGCCCGGGCCAGACCAGATCAAGTCCCGCCGTGCCCAGAAGCAGCAGCAGAATCGTCAACGACAATCCGTGCAGCGCGCAATCCGCGAGCCGGAGCCTCGAAGACGCCCGCTCGAATCCGCCTCCGCCCGCATACCGCTCCAGATGGATCATCTGCTTGCTGAAGCTCCAATGTTCTTTTTCGACCGGCAGCAGGTAGTAATCGATCAACCTCTGCGCCGCCGACAAATGCGAACCGGTCCTCCGGGATTCGTTCGGTCCCAGCATGGCCTGTCTCATCAAACTCATGCGGATGGTCTCCCTTCTGTTCCTGTCGTCTCTTAATGGCTTCCAGTATAGGAGAAATCATCCGCCAAAAAAAGCCTCTCCCGACCGATAGGCTTTGGTCCCACAGCTTGCCTTTTCCCTGAAAAAACCCCGGGGGCTTACGTCCGGGTTTTCGCTGAATGAGCCGAAAAATCCCGGTTACCCCCCGATCCCCCTCACATTCCCGCTCCCATTCCCCTAACTTTCCCTTTCCCTCTCGCCGGCTCCCTCGCCTTGCTCTTTCCTTTCCTTTTCCCTCTCTCTTTCTCTCTCTTTATCTCTCTCGGCCCTTCTCCCTGTCCCCTGCCCACAACAAAACGGACCGTTTCCCGAAGGAAACTGGCCCGTTTTCATCTTTCCCGCTCTTATGTTTGATCTCTTGTCTTTCAGCCCTTGTCTCTTCCCTTTCCAATCCAAGAAAAGATCGGGCGGCGGAGGGAAAGATCGGTGCAGGAACGACAGTGTTCGCCTTTGAGATCGGGAAGCCTCCTTGAAATCCAATTCAGCTTCCCGATCGAAACAGCGACCGAAGCCGATCTTTCCCGGAGCCGACCGATCTTTTCCCCCTACACCATAATTTTACACATCTGATTCGTAAACTCGACCGGATCTTCGATCGGCAGTCCTTCGATCAGCAGCGCCTGGTTGTACAGCAGGTCGGTGTACAGGTCCAGCTTGGACTTGTCGCCTTCCAGCGAAGACTTGAGCGAAGCGAACACGTCGTGGTTGACGTTCACTTCCAGCACTTTGTCCGCTTTGACGTTCGGGTTGTCCGGCATCATGCTGAGAATTTTCTCCATCTCGATCGACACTTCGCCGTCGGAGCTCAGGCAGACCGGGTGCGAGCGCAGGCGCTTGGAAGCGCGCACGTTCGAGACTTTGCCGGCCAGACGGGTCTTCATGTATTCGAACAGCTCCTGGTCGCCCGCCGCTTCCGCTTCATCCTGCTTCTCTTCTTCGGTCTCTTCGATGCCGAGATCGCCCGAAGACACGGAGCGGAATTCTTTTTCCTTGTAAGACAGCAGCACTTTGACCGCGAACTCGTCGATATCGTCGGTGAAGTACAAAATTTCGTAGCCTTTGTCCGCGACCATTTCGGTCTGCGGCAGCTTCTCGATCCGCGAATGGGATGCGCCGGCCGCGTAATAGATATACTTTTGCTCTTCCGGCATGCGGGAGACGTATTCGTCCAGCGTGACCAGCTTCTTCTCCGTCGAAGAGTAGAACATGAGCAGGTCCTGCAGAGCGTCTTTGTGCGTGCCGTAATCGCTGTACACGCCGTATTTCAGTTGGCGGCCGAACGCTTCGAAGAACTTGTCGTATTTCTCGCGGTCGTCTTTTTGCAGCGATTTGAGCTGGCTTTTGATCTTGCTTTCGATATTTTTGGCGATCAGTTTGAGCTGGCGGTCATGCTGGAGCATTTCCCGGGAAATGTTCAGCGACAGGCTCTCGGAATCGACCATCCCTTTGACGAACCCGAAATAGTCCGGCAGCAGGTCGGCGCATTTGTTCATGATCAGCACGCCGTTGGCATACAGTTCCAGCCCTTTTTCGTATTCGCGGGAATAGAAATCGAACGGAGGCGTCTCCGGGATAAACAGGATCGAGCGGTACACGACAGCGCCGTCGGCGTTGATATGCACATGCGAGAGCGGCTTGTCGAATCCGTAATGCTTCTCGGCATAGAAGTTTTCGTAGTCCGCTTCGGTCAGCTCGCTTTTGTTTTTGCGCCAGATCGGCACCATGCTGTTGACCTGTTCTTCTTCGATCCGCTCGTCGAATTCTCCTTCGGCGTCTTCTTTGGGAACACGGACAGTGTTGTCCATCTTGATCGGATAGCGGATAAAGTCGGAATATTTCTTGACGATCGAGCGCAGGCGGTAAGCGTCCAGATATTCTTCGTAGCTCTCTTCTTCCGTATCGGTCTTGATCGTCAGAACGATCTGCGTGCCGACTTCGGCTTTGTCCGCCGGTGCGATCGTGTAGCCGTCCGCGCCGTCGGATTCCCATTTGTAAGCCTGTTCTTCGCCCAGCGCGCGGCTCGTGACGGCTACATGGTCCGCGACCATGAACGCCGAGTAGAAGCCGACGCCGAATTGGCCGATGATATCGTGCCCGTCTTTGGCTTCGTTTTCCTTTTTAAAAGCAAGCGATCCGCTTTTGGCGATGACGCCGAGATTGTTCTCCAGGTCTTCGCGCGTCATGCCGATGCCGGTATCGGTCAGCGTCAGCGTGCGGTTCTCTTTGTCGACGGACAATTTAATGTAGTACTGATCCGGGTCGAACGACAGGTTCTCGTCGGTCAGCGCGCGGTAATAGATTTTGTCGATGGCGTCGCTTGAGTTCGAAATCAGTTCGCGCAGAAAAATTTCCTTTTGCGTGTAGATGGAGTTGATCATCATTTCGAGCAGGCGTTTCGATTCGGCCTGGAACTGCTTCTTTTCCATGCGTGATTTTCCCTCCGATAAAGTCCGATTTTTAAATGGCCGGGCACGCTCCTTCGCAGATGCGCCCGTTTCGTTGTTAGCACTCGTTTTGCCGGAGTGCTAATCCAATTCCATTTATAGCACTGTTGAAATTTCATGTCAAGAAACGACGCTCCGATCATGAATTTTGCGCCTTCCCGATCGGTTCGCTACAATAGAATACATCCGAAAACGCAAGGAGGCACACCGAAATGGCCGCTCCGAAAATCCACAAAACGAACGCGATGCGCAGGCTCGACGAACTGGGCATCTTCTACGAAACGCTGAGTTACGACAACCAAGACGGGCAGGTTCACGGTACGGCCGTCGCGGACAAAATAGGGCTGGCGCCGGAATCGGTGTTCAAAACGCTCGTTGCCCACGCGGGCAGCAGCGGGTACGTGTTCGTTATTCCCGTCGGCGAAGACCTGGACCTCAAAAAAGCGGCCCGCGCCGCCGGCGTCAAAAAAATCGAAATGCTGCCGCTGAAAGACCTTCAGCCGTGGACCGGCTACGTGCGCGGCGGCTGCTCGCCGATCGGGATGAAAAAGCCGTTTCCGACGTTTATCGCAGCCGCCGGCGAAGACCTGGAACATGTCGCGGTCAGCGCCGGGAAAATCGGGCTGCAGGTCAAGCTGGCTCCGCAGCACCTGGCGTCGGCGGCGCAGGCCGTGTTCGCGGACCTTGTCCATTAGAGCTTCGGCCGGGCACCCTCGCTTCCCGCGCGCAAAACCGGCCCCTTGCTCGGCAGGGGCCGGTCGGCGCGTTTCTTTTTAATTCAAGAAGCCTTCCAATGCCTGCGTCGGTCTGCCGTCGCTGCCCCAGGCGCCTTTGTTGTAGCCGCCGTTGTAGCCCGGAGGCGCTTCCGGTTCCCAATAGAAGACGCCCTTGCCCCGGCCGTTTGGCAGGCTGCGGATCTTCTGCTTGATGTCCGCGATAAAGCTTTTGGTGACGGCGGCCTGATTGTAGTCCAGTCCGATCTCCGTCACGATCACGTCTTTGTTAGATTTGGCGACGATATTGTTCGCGTTCTGCACCGCCTGATTGACTTTCGTCTGCCAGTCGGACGTCGTCGGGTAGAGCGACATCGCGACCATGTCGAACGTGGCGCCGTTTGCGATCAGGCCGCCGATATTCCATTCGAACAGCGCCGAATCGTGGCCGCTCGCGAGATGGACAATCGTCTTGGTGCCGCTGCTGACCGATTTGACCGCGTTATGGCCGGTATTGACCAGCCAGGCGTAATTTTTCATTCCGCCCTGGGAAGCGCGGCCGTCGGGCCACAGCATGCCGTCGCTCGTCTCGTTGCCGATCTGTACCCAGTCCGGCGTTACGCCTTTATTTTTCATCGTGTTCATGACGTAGACCGTATGGCTCCAGACCGCGTCCATCAGCTGCGTGAAGTTGAAGCTCTGCCAGGCGTAAGGCTTGGTCTGCTGCCCCGGGTCGGCCCACGAATCGCTGTAGTGCAGCGTCAGCATGACGCTCATGCCGAGCTTTTTGGCGCGTGCCGCAAGATCCGCCGCTTTGTCCGCGTTCAGGTAGCCGCTGGCGTAATCGCTCATGTTGGGATTGACCCATACGCGGATACGGACCGAATTGATCTGGTAATCGTCGCGCAGAATTTGCAAAATGTCTTTGGTCTTGCCGGTCTTGTCTTTCCACGTCTGTCCCTTCGCTTCCAGTCCCGCTACCCAGCTGATATCGGCGCCTTTGGCAAACGCGGGCGCGGCGGCCGAAGCCGTATTCGGTCCGCCGACGTTCCAGCTCGACAGCAGAAGCAGGGCGCACAGCAGCGTCAGTGCCGCGGCGCGAATCGATGTTCTTTTTCCCATAACAGACAACCTCCCGATCGGTGCAAGCTCGCCCGCAAGCCGCGGCATGCGCGCTTACGGACGGCGATATTGAAGTCTTTTCCCCGTTCATTCGTTCTTTCGATTCGTTCGTTCTATCGATTCGTTCGTTCTATTGGTCCGCCTGTCTTTATTTGACGCTGTCATACCATTCGTTCACTTCCTGCGTGATCGTGTCGCCGCCGCCCGACTTCCAGGATTGGACGAACGCATCGAACGCTTCGACCGGGCTTTTGCCGTAAATGATTTCGTTGAACACCTGATTTTCCATTTTGTTCAGATAATCCAGCTTCGATTTCATCGTGTCGGTCGCCGGGCCGGTAAACCGGTTTTTGTGCGAACGGTCTTCCTGGCTCAGCAGCACTTTGGCCGCCGCCGGCGTTTCCGCCCCGTAGTTGAGCGCGACGTCTTTTTCGATTTTGCTTACCGGTTCTTTGCCGTCGGCCAAACTCAGCAGCGCTTTCATCTGGGCATCGGGAATACGCGCGCCGTCGTGCACGAGCAGATACAGCGTTACGTTGACGTATCCGCCGTCGATCTCTTCGCCCGGAATCGGCTGGCCCTCGGCGTCAAGCTGGTAATCGTAGCCTTCGAACAGACCGTAATCGTACGGACTGCCCGGCTCGGGATCGGCGTAATGGTCGAACAGGTAATTCTGGTAGGTGAAAAAAGCTTCCGGATGCGCCATGTCTTTTTTGATCAAAATGACGCCGTTGGAAAACTCGGTGCCGTGTCGCATCGCTTGGCCTTCCGGTCCGCTCGGAATGCCGATCGGTTTCCATACGGCGTTCGGCGCGTTTTTCACCGTGTCCTGCAGCGGCCAGCCGCTCATCCAGTACGGGCCCGGAATGATGCCGGCGGTTCCGGCGACAGCCGGTTCGGCCGTTTTGTTCTCGTCCCAGAGCGCCGCTTCCTGCGGAATATACCCTTTGGCCAACCAGTCGGCCAGCTTCGTCAGGCCCGGCTTCATCGCCGGATTGACCGAGCCGTATTCCAGCTTGCCGTCCGCGCCCGCGTTCCACTGCTGCGGCAGCGTGCCGTAAGCGCCGAACACCCAGGACGGATCGCCCATCCACGTGTTCATCGTCGTCTTGAAGCCGATGCTGAGCGGGACGACCCGGTCGGGCGCCAAGCCGTCGGGATTGTCGTTCTTGAACGCTTCCATGACCGTTTCCAGTTCGTCCAGCGTCTTGGGCGTGCCCAGCTTCAGCTTGTCCAGCCAGTCCTGGCGAATCCACAGCAGATAATCGTTGTTATACGCATAATCGAGAATCGGAATCCCCATTCTTTTGCCGTCGCGCGTATACGGATTCCAGATGTTCGGATCGAGCTCCATCGCCTTTTTCCACGTGTCGGACGCGTATTTGTCGAACAGCGGGCCGGCTTCCTGATACATGCCGGAGTCGATCAGGTCCTGCGCCAGCAGATCGTCGCCGACGGTTACGATCTCCGGCATCTCCTGCCCGGAAGACAGCGACAGCCGCATTTTGGTCGTGAACGCGTTGTTCGTATCCGTCACGGACCAGAGCGATTTGATCTCGATGCCGAATTGTTCCCGGGCCCATCGGGTCGCCACGTTGTTCTCGATCGTTTCCCCGTTTTTGAACTTGGCGATTGGATTGATGCCCCAGGCGGTCGTGATCGTTACCGGCGGCTCGTATTTTTCTTTGTATGCGTTTTCAAAAATAGGCGACTGTGCAGTCTGCTCGCCGCCGGCGCCCCCGCATCCGCTCAGTATCAAGCCCGCGCATAACGCCAGCAGCCCGGCTTGGATTCCCCGTCTTCGATTTCCCAAGTCTTTCCCTCCCGATATTGAAATGGCTTCCTTTTTTTATTGTAAATGGGTTGTCGCCTTCCGGCCTATGTCGCATCTCCAACATTTCTGCACCTTTCGCAACCTTCTGCACTATTTTCCGTGTCCGAACGCGCAAAAAGACCGGAACGAAACGTTCCGGTCTTGAATTTTCGATTCGATTGGCCGCCGCAGCGACTATTCCAGATACCCTTTGAGGATCTTGCTCCGGCTCGGATGTCTCAGCTTGCGCAGCGCTTTGGCTTCGATCTGGCGAATCCGTTCGCGGGTTACGCCGAACTCTTTGCCCACTTCTTCGAGCGTGCGCGCCCGGCCGTCTTCCAGGCCAAAACGCAGACGCAGCACGTTCTCTTCACGCTCGGTCAGCGTATCGAGCACTTCTTCGAGCTGTTCGCGCAGCAGGCCCGCTTCGGCAAACTTCGAAGGCGCGATCGCTTCCTTGTCTTCGATAAAGTCGCCCAGCTTGGAATCCTGTTCGTCGCCGATCGGCGTCTCGATCGAGACCGGGTCCTGCGCGATCTTCATGATGTCGCGAATTTTCTCTTCGGTCATCTCCATCGCTTTGGCAAGTTCTTCGACCGAAGGTTCGCGGCCGAGTTCCTGCAGCATCTGACGCGAGACGCGCATAAACTTGTTCATCGTTTCGACCATGTGTACCGGAATACGGATCGTCCGGGCCTGGTCGGCCAATGCGCGGGTGATCGCCTGGCGAATCCACCATGTCGCGTACGTGCTGAATTTGAAACCTTTGGTGTGGTCGAACTTCTCTACCGCTTTGATCAGGCCCATGTTGCCTTCCTGAATCAGGTCAAGCAGCATCATGCCGCGGCCGACGTAACGGCGCGCAATACTTACGACGAGACGAAGATTGGCTTCGGCCAGCCGGCGCTTGGCTTCTTCGTCCCCTTCCACGATCCGTTCCGCCAGAGAAATTTCTTCGTTCGCGGACAGCAGGGGCGTACGCCCGATTTCTTTGAGGTACATCCGTACGGAGTCGTCGCTTCCCGCGCCGGTTAGAACGGCTTCTTCCGGAATCTGAGCGGATTCGGTTTCCAAGTTTCGATCCATATCTATTTCCCCTTCCAACAGAAAATGAAGTTTAATCCTTTATCCATCAGAAATGGTTAAAGGCTTTTTTTCTAATATTTAACGCAAATATGATTTGACAATAAAATCAATACGTGCTATGATTTTAATATATTTGTTTATAACAACTAAATTACGGACAGCTATTAGTATAACATCTTTCCCGCTGGAAATCAACCGCGAAAGATGTTTTTTATTTCATTATTATTTGCGTCTTTTACGATTAACACCAAAAGCCCCCTTTCGAACCGGAAAGATTCGAAAGGGGGCTTTTTTGTGCGATTTTTCGGAAACCTGTCCGCTTGATAGGCCGTTTGTTTTCTTTTTTCGCCTGCACGGTTCAAATCCGTTTATGCAATTTTGACTTTGCGGTCGATCAAGCGGGCAGTCAGCGTTACGAATGCCGCAATGACCGCAAGCTCGAACAAGAAAGCGGCCCAGCCTGCGTTCAATCCCCGAGCCTGCATCCACAGCATGGCCGGACCCTCGGTATTCAGCTGCGGAATCGCATGGCTGGCACTGCTGCCGAACAACGCGCTTTCGATCACGGTCAGAACCAAGCCAATCGCGAAAAAGATCAGGATGCCGATCAGGTTCTTCGATTTGGCCTGCAAACTTTCCGTAACGGAAATGACCAGAAAAATGACGGACAGCAGCAGGAGCACCGACCACGTTATACTGAGCCCTGCCAGGAAGACCGTCCACGCCGTAGAAGCATGAACATCAACGCTGCCGATCGAGATATACCCCTGCTGTTGAAGTTCGTTCAGCAGTCCGGTCTGCCGGTAATACAAGGTGTGCAGACCGGCGAGCAGCAGCAGCGCCGCTCCGTTCAGCAGGGTGTACAGCGCAGCGGAGCCGACGTAATTCAGGCTGCCGAGCGGCAGCAGTCGACGACCGGATAAGCGGATATTTTCCCGAAAACTTCGGCAGGCCAGCATAAGCAGCACAATCGCTGCCAGCAGGTACGTAAGCAGGACCAGCCCGAATCGATTACCGACCGGTTCAGCCAGGGACCGGCCTCCGACTTCAATAGAGAGCTGCACCAGAATCAGGGCGGCCGCCACGCCGAGCAGAACGAAAGCATCGCGCTTCAAATCGTATTTCAACAAGTTTAACATTCGGCATACATCTCCTTAAAAAGTTGATCGATACTTTTACCGGAAGTCAGACGGATCTGTTCGGCGTCTCCCTGCAGGATCAGGCTGCCGCCTCGGATCATCAGCACCTCGTCAAAGATGCGTTCGATATCGGCAATGAGATGCGTGGATACGATGACGCTGCTGTCTTCTTCGTAGAACTCGATCAGCGCATCGAGAATATGGTCGCGGGCGACCGGGTCGACGCCGCCGATCGGCTCGTCGAGCAGGTACAGCGCGGCCCGGCGCGACAAGGCCAGCGTAAGCTGAAGCCGCTCCTGCATGCCTTTGGACAGCGACGCGATCTTGTCCGAACGCGACAGCCGCATAAACTCCAGCATGCGCTCTGATTTGTCCGTATCAAAATCGGCGAAGAAATCCTGCTGGAACTTCAAGGCATCGGCCACGGTCATCCACGATTCGAACGACGGATGATCCGGCATGAACGACACGAGCGATTTGGAGCGTGTCCCGGGCCGATGTCCCCGAATATGCACGCTG
The DNA here is from genome assembly GCF_008634075.2 of Saccharibacillus sp. WB 17. Taxonomy (NCBI): domain Bacteria; kingdom Bacillati; phylum Bacillota; class Bacilli; order Caryophanales; family Paenibacillaceae; genus Saccharibacillus; species Saccharibacillus sp. WB 17. Next base: position 116,284 of record NZ_VPFK02000045.1, read on the forward strand.
CCGGACTCGGGCATCAGCAGCCCGGCGACGATACGCATCAGCGTCGATTTGCCGCTTCCGTTGCTGCCGACCAGACCGACAATCCGCCCCGGCTCGATCTGCAGCGAAACTTCGCGCAGCGCCGTCTTGTTCCCGTATCTTTTGTGAAGTGCTTCGACTTTGAGCAATGGTTCCACATTAACGCCCTCCCGTTTCCTTCTGCCCGTCTTCTACCGATTCGGACACGATTTGCACGATATGTTCCGGGTCGAACCCAAGCTCCCGCATCCCGCCGATAAAATGTTCCAGCAGTTCGGACGCCATTTCTTTTTTGATGCTCATAATTTTCTCATCCTCGCTTGTCACGAATCGTCCCAATCCCCGGCGGCTCTCGGCGATGCCTTCGCGCTCAAGCTCCTGGAACGTACGCTGAATCGTGTTCGGATTGATCTTCAGCTCGGACGCCAACTCGCGCACCGAAGGCATCTTCTCTCCCGGTCCGAGCTTGCCGGTCACGATCTGCCGCTTGATATCATTCATGATCTGCAAATAAATCGGCAGACGGTTATCGAATTCGATCGTCACGTTTGACGTTCACACCTTTCCGCAGGCCGGTCGCTTCACGGCGCAGCTCCTGTTCATTCATGCCGGACTTCGGATAACGCCTATACGGATACACGGATACACGGATACACGCCTTTTCTTCGTTCCAATGTACTAGTGTTATACTTAAATAGTACACCGTAACAGTTGTGTTGTATATCCTTTTTTTAAAATAAGGCAAAAAAACGTCCGTTGTTCCCGATCGGGAAAACGGACGCTTTGCGGTCAAGCCTACGAATCCATGCTCTTGCAACGTCGAACGTTCAACGCTCCATTCCGCCGTCTCTCGACAGCAGCGTCTTGAGTTCTTTCATGAACATGTTGATGTCTTTGAACTGCCGGTACACGGAAGCGAAGCGCACGTAGGCGACTTCGTCGACCGGATACAATTCCTGCATGACCTGCTCGCCGATATGGCGGCTCTCGATCTCGGCCACGGCCGTGTTGCGCAGCGAGCGCTCGACGCGGGACACGATCGTCTCCAACTGTTCGACCGACACCGGACGTTTCTCGCAGGCACGGATCAGCCCGCGCAAAATTTTGTCGCGGCTGAATTCCTCGCGGCTGCCGTCTTTTTTGATCACGATCAGCGGCGTCTCTTCCACCATCTCGAACGTCGTGAATCTCCGGCCGCAGCTCTCGCATTCGCGCCGCCTGCGGATCGATTTGTTTTCGTTAGCCGGTCTCGAATCCAGCACTCTCGTTCCGCTATAGTCGCAATAAGGGCATTTCAAACGAGTTTCACTTCCTTTCTACAGGCAGCCGGGACCCTCTCTGCCGCTTCCGATTCAGAACGTCTCGTACACCTTCGTATACTGATTATAATAGTAAATGACCCGCTGTACATAGTGCCGGGTCTCCCCGATCGGAATATCGCGCACGTTTTCGAGCGTTCCGTCCCACGTGCCTTCCTTCATCCACTTTCGCACATTGCCCGGCCCGGCGTTGTAAGCGGCCATAACGGCCAGGCGATTGTCGCCGAACTGGTCCGTCAAATTGCGCAAATACCACGTGCCAATCCGGATATTCGTATCCGGTTCGTGCTTGATCCGCTCAAGCGTCGCTTCCGGCAGCTTGCCCTGCTCGATCGCCCAATCCGCCGTATCCGGCATGAGCTGCATGATCCCCAGCGCGCCGACGCGGGATTCCTTGCTCGGCTTGAAATTCGTCTCGACCCGGATGATCGAAGCGATCAGAAACGGATCGATATCGTACGACTTCGACTGTTCGCGGATCTCTTCCTTGTAGCCGATCGGATACACCCAGGCCATCCATCCGCTGTTGAAAAAGAGCGCAGCCAGCACGAGCAGAAACAGCGGCAGCACGAATCTTTTCTTGAGCGTTCTCATCGCGACTCCAGACTCTCCAGCAGGCTCGCGACCTGCCGCTCCGTCTCTTCGGGCGTGCCGCTGTTGTCGATGACATAATCGGCCCTGCGCTTTTTGTCCTCGATATCGAGCTGGGCGTTCAGCCGGCTCTGCGCCTGCTCGGGCGACAAGCCGTCGCGCCGGATCAGGCGCGTCAGCTGAAGTTCGCGCGGCACATACACGACAACGATCCGCTCGTACAGCTCTTCAAGGCCCGATTCGTACAGCAGCGGAATATCGGCCGCCACGATCGCGTTCGGATCGGCGGCTTCGCGCTCGTCGACCTGCCGGCGGATCTCGGCGCGGATCGCCGGATGGACGATCGCGTTCAAGGCGGCGCGCTCTTCCGGGCGGTTGAAGATATGCTCCGCCATGCGGCGGCGGTCCAGCCCGCCTTCGGGGAGCAGGAACTCTGCCCCGAAGCGGCTGGCGACCGCGCCGAGCAGCGGCTGCCCCGGATTCATCACGTCGCGCGCGATGACGTCGGCGTCGACGACGTGCACGCCCCGGGCCTGCAGCATCCGCGACACGGTGCTTTTGCCGGTCGCGATGCCTCCGGTCAATCCGATTCTCATGCCTCGGTCCCTCCTTGGCCCGCCGGCTGGCACTGCGGGCAGTAATGCGTGCCGCGGCCGCCGACGACGATACGCTCGATCGGCGTGCCGCAGTCGTGGCAGGGCTGGCCTTTGCGGCCGTAGATCCGGTGCTGATCCTGGAACGAGCCGGATTCGCCCTGCCCGTTGACGTACGATTTGACCGACGATCCGCCGGCCGCGACCGCTTCGGTCAAAATATCGACGATGCAGCGGTGCAGCCGTTCAAGCTCGTCCGGCTTCAGGCTGCCCGCGGCGCGTTCCGGGTGCAGCTTGGCGCGAAACAGCGTCTCGTCGACGTAGATGTTGCCGATCCCGGCGACGACTTCCTGATTGAGCAGCACCGTCTTCAGCCGGGTCTTCTTGCCGGCCAGCTTCTTCCCGAGCGCTTCGGCCGTAAATTCCGGCGCCAGCGGCTCAAGGCCGAGCTTGTGCAGCGGCGCGCCCGCGAATTCTTCGCCCGACGGCAGCAGGTCCATCGTGCCGAACTGCCGGACGTCGCGATAGCGCAGTTCCGTTCCGTCGGTAAAATGGAAAATGACATGCGTATGCTTCTCGACCGGATCGGCCGAGTCGTACAGGCCGTAACGGCCTTCCATGCGCAGATGGGACACGATCACCCATCCGTCGAGATTGAAGCGCAGAAATTTGCCGCTCCGTTCGATACTTCCGATCGTCTGGCCTTCCAGCAGCGCCGCGAACAGCAGCGGATCTTCCGGACGCCGCACGATGCGCGGCAGCGATACGGTTACGCTGCGAATTTCCTTTCCGGCGACAAGCGCGTTGAGCGTCCGCTTGACGGTTTCGACTTCGGGTAATTCGGGCATGCTTGTCTCACCTTTCCTTAAAGGGCATATACCGTTTATTTTTTATTTGGCTTCGTACCAGTTCGCGCCGAAACTTACGTCCGCTTTGAGCGGCACGGACAGCTTGAGCGCGCCTTCCATCGTCTCCGGCACGAGTGTCTTCATCAGTTCCAGTTCGTCTTCCGGCACTTCGAATACCAATTCATCGTGTACCTGAAGCAGCATGCGGCTTTTCAGGCCGCGTTCGTTCAGCACGGCGTCGACCTGCACCATCGCAAGCTTGATAATATCGGCCGCGGTGCCCTGGATCGGCGTATTCATGGCGGTCCGTTCGGCGAACGAACGCAGCGCGAAGTTCTTCGCGTGAATCTCCGGCAAATACCGGCGGCGTTCGAGCATCGTTTTGACGAATCCGTCTTTTTTGGCTTCTTCGACGATATCGTGCATGTACTGCTGCACGCCCTTGAAGACGGCAAAATACTGCTCGATAAAGTTCGCCGCTTCCGCCCGGGTAATACCGAGGTTCTGCGACAATCCGTAATCGCTGATCCCGTAGACGATACCGAAGTTGACCGCTTTGGCCGAACGGCGCATATTCGAATCGACTTCTTCCCTGGTCACGCCGAACACGTCCATCGCCGTTTTCGTATGGATGTCCATGTCGTGCAGGAACGCGTCCTTCAAGCCCGCGTCGTCGGAAATATGCGCCAGCACGCGCAGTTCGATCTGCGAATAGTCGGCGGCCAGAATCGTCCAGCCCGGTTCCGACGGCACAAACGCTTTGCGGATCTTGCGTCCTTCTTCCAGACGGATCGGAATGTTCTGGAGGTTCGGATACTGGCTGCTCAGCCGGCCGGTCGCGGTCAGCGCCTGGCGGTAATACGTATGCACCTTGCGCGTCTCCGGACGGATTTCCTTGAGCAGGCCTTCGATATAAGTGGACTGCAGCTTCGCCAGTTGACGGTACTGCAAGATGATCTGCACGATTTCATGCTGCGGCGCCAATTCTTCCAACACTTTGGCATCGGTCGAATAACCCGTCTTGGTCTTCTTTTTGGTCGGCAGTCCCAGCTTGTCGAACAGGATCTCGCCGAGCTGGCGCGTGGAATTGATATTGAATTCCATGCCGGCATGAGCGTAAATCTCCGATTGCAGCCGCTTGATCTCGACCTCGAATTCGCCGCCGAGCTTCTCCAGATCTTCCGGGTTGACCGCGATGCCCTGCTTCTCCATATCGGCCAGAATGCGCGACAGCGGCATCTCCAGCTCGAAGAACAGGCGGTTCATCTCGAAGCGTTCCAGCAGCTCGCGCTGCTTCGGAATGATCGCTTCGATCGCTTCCGCTTTGCGCGCCGAATGCGCGGCCAGCGTCTCCGCTTCCGGCCAGGCAAACTTGGCGCCGCGCCCGTACACTTCGTCGTCTTCGGTCAGCGCCGGCAGTTCGTACTTGACGGCCAGGCCGCTGACGTTCGTCGCCGTCTCCGTCGGATCGATCAGATACGCCGCAAGCTGCGAATCGAACGCCGCTCCCGCGAAAGCGATCCCGTGCCAGTGCAGCACGAGGTCGAGCCGATGCAGGTCATAGCCGTTCTTGGGCGCTTCCGGATCTTCCAGCCATTCCAGAATCGGTGCCGCTTTGGGCGATTTGAGCAGTTCGAACGGCACGTAATCGTAACGCTCTGCTCCGTGCAGCATCAGCCCGACAAGCTCCGCGTGGTGCGGATTGTCCCCGTGCGTCTCCGCATGGATCACGCTGACGCGCGGCAGAAATTCCGCCAGCTCGCCGAGCGTATCCTCGTCCGCGATCCGCACGTCGAGCGGCGGACGGTCGGCCGCCTTGGGAGCGGGTTCGGCAAACGGATCTTCGTCCGTCTCCGCCCCGTCTCCGCCGTCCGCATACGGGATCTTCTCGATCAGCGAGTTGAACTGCAGTTGGCGCAGCACCGGCACCGCGGCTTCGCGGTCCGCGCCGCCGTAAGCCAGTTCGTCCCATTCCAGCGGCAGCGGCACTTCGCGGAAGATCGTAGCCAGCTTTTTGCTCAGCAGGGCGCTGTCTTTGTTGTCTTCGATACGCTCTTTGAGCTTGCCCTTCAGCTTGTCCGTGTTCTCAAGCAGGTTCTCTACGCTGCCATACTCGTGCAGCAGCTTGAGCGCCGTCTTCTCGCCGACGCCCGGCACGCCGGGAATATTGTCGGACGAATCGCCCATCAGCCCTTTGAGATCGATGATCTGCAGCGGAGTGAGTCCGAACCGTTCCATAATCTGCTCCGGTCCGTGCGGCAGCACGTCGCCGACCCCTTTGCCCTTGAGCAGGTTGATGCGCACATGCGCCGACGCCAGCTGCAGCACGTCCTGGTCGCCGCTGACGATGATCGTCTCGCATTCTTGTTCGTCGGCGAGCCGGGCCAGCGTCCCCATGATGTCGTCGGCTTCGTAGTTGGCCAGTTCGTACTGCTTGATGCCGAGCGCTTCGATCAGTTCCTTGAGCAGCGGGAACTGCGTGCTCAGCTCGGGCGGCGTCTTCTGTCGGCCCGCTTTGTACTCGCTGAACGTCTCGTGGCGGAACGTTACCTTGCCCGCGTCGAACGTGACGAGGATATGCGTCGGCTTCTCGTCCTGCAGCAGGCGCAGCAGCATCAGCATGAATCCGTAGACCGCGTTGGTCGGCCGTCCGTCGGCCGTCTGGAGCGGGGCGGTGATGCCGTAGAATGCCCGGTAGATCAAATTGTTGCCGTCGATCATCATTAATTTAGTCATGTAAAACCTCCGCTTGGGTGTCTTCTTCGTTTGTCTATCATACCATTAAACGAACAAAAAGCCGAACGCCGCCTGCGCGAAAGTCCGGCCAAAAAGCCCCTTTTTTATCGGAAAAAGAAAGCGTACGCCTGTCGGCCAAAGCTTCCGCCCGCCGCCGCTCAGGACTCGGCTTCCTTTTTCTTTTTTTTGCCCGTGCGTTCCCGTTCGCTTCCGCTGCCCGGCTTCATGTTCATGCTGAGGATGTCTTCCGTCAGCCCTCTTTTCTTGAGCCACCAGTAGGTCGCTCCCGTCGCCGATAGAATGACCGCAAGCGAAAACGCGTAGCCGAGCGGCCACGACAGTTCCGGCATATGCTCGAAGTTCATGCCCCAGATCGCGCCGAGCGCGGTCGTCGGCGTCAGCAGGACGGTATAAACGGTCAGCGCCTTCATGATATCGTTGGAGCGGTAATTCGTGACGTTCTCGTCCACCCGCAGCAGCGAATCGAGTTCGTCGTCGTATTCGCGCTGAAGCATGCCGATCCGGCGCAGGCGCAGATCGAGTATATGCTTGCAGTCCGATCGCTCCATCTCGCCGCGAAACGTCTCCTCGCAAGCGTAGCGAATTTCCTTGATCGGGATGATCTGGGCGTTCCAGTATGTCAGGTCGTTACGCAGGTTGACCGTCTGCTGCAGGATGCGCCGGTCGTTGCGGTAGCGCATCCGCTCTTCGAGTTCGTGCAGTTTCTGTTCGAACGTATCGGACTGGAGAAAAAAGAACTCCAAAATTTCGCTCAGCAGGACCAGCAGCGAATCCACCGGCGAAACGCACGACAGCATCGCCTCGACCAGTTCGTCTTCGTCTATCCGCGTCAGTGCCACGTTGCTTCCGCCGACCAGAATAAGCCGATCTTTTTTGACATAATAGTGCAGCAGCATGTTATTCTGCCGTTTGTCCGGCGTCATATCGAGCGTAAGCGTTCCGTTGAGCACATTGTCGTTGCCCCGGTGAGGCCGGGTCATAGCCAACGTCCGGCTGTGCGTCCGCGCTACCGAGTCCGTCAGCCAACGGGCCGCGTCTTCGTCGAGCGCGCAGTCCGGATGACTTTTCGCTTCTGCATGGTCGGCGAAACGGTACCAGCGCCATTCGTGGCTGTCTTCGGTATCGGACGATCTCTTATGTATGAGCGGAAGACCGGTATTTTCCATTGCAAATCCTTCCTTCCCCGCAGCTTGCGGTTTGTTCCTCTCCCCTTTTTACCCATCCCGGACCCGGAAGCAAACGGGCAGGCAAAATCAGGCGGACTCCACGGCTTGTTCATAGCAAAAAACGCTTCTCCCGGCAGCAAATGCCGGAGGAAGCGTTCGGTTCGTGCAGGGGGCGATCAATCAGGAGTTGAGGTCCGGACGGTGTCCGGTCACGAGAAACACGACGTTCTCCCCGATGTTCGTCGCATGGTCGGCGATGCGTTCGATGTAGCGGCCGACCATCTGGATCAGCATCATCTGCGGAGCCGATTCCGGATTGTCGATCAGCAGCGTATACAACTCGCGCAGCATGGAGCCGTACAGTTCGTCCACTTCGTCGTCGTCTTTGGCCATTTTGTAAGCCAGATCCGTATTTTCGTCCATGTAAGAGCGCAGCGATTCCGAGATCATGCTCGAAGAAATCTCGGCCATGCGCGGAATATCGACCAGCGGCTTGACGGTATGCTGTCCGTCCAGGCGAATCGTGACTTTCGCGATATCGCGGGCCAGGTCGCCCATGCGCTCCAGGTCGCTGGAAATCTTGAACGCGACGATGATGCGGCGAAGGTCTTTGGCGACCGGCTGCTGCGTGATGATGAGCTGCGAGCCGAGTTCCAAAATCTCTTCTTCCAGCGCGTTCAATTCGCCGTCGCGGCGGATGACGCCTTCGGCCTGGGCCAGGTCGTCGTTCTTGAGCGATTCGACCGCTTCCTTCAAAGCTTCGTCCATGCGGTTACCCATACGGATAAGCAGTTCGCGAAGCTGGTTCAATCCTGAGTCAAAGTCTGTTCTGCGGACCATATCGAAACGACCTCCTTTATTGTTGATTAACCAAACCGGCCGGAAATGTAATCTTCCGTGCGTGAATCTTCCGGCGTGGAAAATAAAGTTTTCGTTTCCGCCGCTTCGACGACTTCGCCGTTAAGGAAAAAGACCGTTTTGTCGGAAACACGTGCTGCCTGGTGCATATTATGCGTGACCATAACGATCGTGTAGCGATGCTTGATTTCGCGGATCAGCTCTTCGATCTTCGCGGTCGAGATCGGATCGAGCGCGGACGTCGATTCGTCCATCAGCAGAACGTCGGGCTTGACGGCAAGGGCGCGCGCGATGCACAGACGCTGCTGCTGACCGCCGGACAGCCCGAAAGCCGAATGCTTCTGCAGGTCTTTCACTTCTTCCCACAGCGCCGCCTGCTTGAGGCTTTCTTCGACGATCTCGTCCAGTTCCTTCTTGCCGCGGATACCTTTGAGGCGCGGGCCGTACGCGACGTTCTCGTAAATCGACTTGGGAAAAGGATTCGGCTGCTGGAACACCATGCCCACGCGTTTGCGCAGCGATTCCACTTCCATGTTTTTATCGTAAATGTCGTCTCCCGCGAGCGATACGAGCCCTTCGATTCGCGTGCCCGCGATCTGGTCGTTCATTCGGTTCAATGTCCGGAGCAGCGTCGACTTGCCGCAGCCCGACGGGCCGATGAAGGCGGTCGCGGCTTTCTCGGGAATATCCAGGTTGACGTTCTTGAGCGCATGAAACTGTTCATAATACAGATCCAGGTTTTCGGTACGAATAATGGGTTGCATCTTCTGAGTCTCCTTCGCGGTTCTCCTCAAGCCAGTTTATCGCCGGAATGTTAAAGGCATTAAGAAGAAATGTAAACGCAGCGTAAAATTTACCGAGACATGCTTCAAAACCCGATTTACCGGCTCTCCAGCGAACTTTCCAGCGTCTGCCGAACGGCCCCGACTTCGCGCAGGGCGCTCTCCGTCAATCCGAACGTAAACCGGCCGCCTTCTTCGGAGCCGCGCGCCGACGCCGACACTTCGCGGAATTCGTCGTCCGCGGCTCCCATCCGGCCCGCCGCGCCGCGAATACGCGTCTCGGCTTCTTCCATGCCGCTCGCCGCGCCCAGACTGAGCGCGTTCATGCGCTCGAGCAGGCTGCCGATCTCGTCCGAGAGCCGGCGGGTCGATTCCGCCAGCGCCCGGACTTCGCCGGCGACGACCGCGAAGCCCCGGCCGGCTTCCCCGGCCCGCGCCGCTTCGATCGAAGCGTTCAGCGCCAGCATCGAGCTCGTGCCGGCTATGCCGCGGATCGAGCCGGTCGCCTGCGCGATCTCCCGGGCGCAGTCCAGCATGTCGCCGATCGCTCCCCGCTGACCGGCGATCGCTTCCGACGCTTCGGCGAACGCCTGTCCCGCTTCGGACAGCGCACGGCGCCCTTCTTCCGTGCGGCGGTTCATGCGCGCCGCTTCGCTCAGGGCGCCGCCCGCCGCTGCGTGGATCTCGGACAGCGACCCCGATACGCCGTCCAGCACGAAGCGGCTGCCGGCAATCTGCTCCTGCCGCTCGCGCGCGGAGCGCTCCTGCAGGTCGCGCGACATGCGAATCAGGTCGCGCACGGTCAGCACGCCTTCGCAGCGTTCTTCGCGCGTCAGCACGACGCAGTCGGCGAACGATTCGTCGCCCCGCGTCAGGGCGATATCGATCAGTTCCGCGGGCGGCGTTCCGCAGTCCGCCGTCAGCGGCTCGATGCCGGCCGCCTCCGCAACGGGACGGTCGTAGAACAGCTCCGGCGCGAAACGTCCCGTCAATTTGCGATAGAACGCATCGCGCATCAACAGCAGCGTCGGCCGTCCGTCCGGCGAGCATACGACGACGCAGGGAGCGCCCGGTTCGCGCTTGAACACCTGCAGCGCTTCGAAGCAGGTGAGCTCCGGTCCGATGATCGGCGCGGGCCGGGCATAATCGGCCAGCTTGAGCTCGCGCTCGGCTGCGGGCGCGAGCTCGGCGGACGCAGGCGCGGCGGGTGTGGGCAGGGCCGGCGCAGATGCGGCCGCGGGCGAAATCGCGGCGGGCGAAATCGCGGAAACCGATTTCGGGAACGCGGGAACGGGCAGGCGCCGAAGTTCGGCGGCGGGCTTGGCGGCGGGAAGCGCGGGACTCGATTCGCGGCGCGGCGCAGCAATTGCCGCCGGCATGCCCTTTGCGGGCTTTGCAGCCTTCGCAGGTGCAGCCGGCATAGCCTTCGCCTGTTCCCGCACCGCGGCCTGCTCCACCGGCGCATCCGCTGCGGCCGTCGTCTGCTCCGGCGAATGATCCGCCGCTTTCTCTACCGGCTTGCGCTCTTCTCCGGCCCACACAGGCGCAGGCGGAACTGACCCCAAATCGTCACTCAATCCGGACCGTTGTTCGGCGGGCGCCCCTGCCCGACCGATCGATTCCGCTTTTTGCTGTATGACTTCCTTTTCCAACTGAGTCTTTTGAACTAACTCTTCTCTTTCCAAAGTCCCCGCTCCCGGCATGAAAGGTTGTCCCCCTGTCGCTTTTTCTTCCATTGTATGCCCCTGCCGTTCCCAGCGTGTCAACGCTCTGTTAATACTAGGTAAAAAGACATAAAAAAAGACTCCGACCTTCCCTTAAAGGGAAGATCTGGAGTCCGCTTTGGCTTGGGCCACGACGAGCTTGTAGCCGACGCCCCGGATCGAGTCGATATGCACCGAACCCGGATCGAGTTCCAATTTCTTGCGCAGGGAGCTGACGTGGACGTCGACGGTGCGCTGGCCGCCGATGTAGTCGAAGCCCCATACGGCGTTCATCAGATCGTCGCGCGTCATGACAACGCCCGGCTTGCGTGCCAGGTACAGCAGCACTTCGAATTCTTTGGGCCGCAGATTGATCGACTGCTGACCGAGCGTCACTTCGTATTTATCCGGATAAATGGTTAACGCTCCGAGGCTGATCTTCGATTCGGACGCGGTCGGAGCCGCGTATTCCGTCTCTTCGCCCGACGTGCGCCGGATCACCGCGCCTACGCGAGCCAGCATCTCGGATACGCCAAACGGTTTCGTAATATAATCGTCCGCGCCGAGCTTGAGCCCGAGCACGATATCTTCTTCCGCGTTCTTCGCGGTCAAGATGACGATCGGCGTCTTGACGCCGGACGTGCGCAGCTTCTCCAGAATCTCGATTCCGCTCATGCCGGGCAGCATCAAATCGAGCAGGATCAAATCGAACGCTTCCTTGCGTGCCCGTTCGTATCCGCCCGTGCCGTGTTCTTCGAGCACGACCTCGTAACCGTCCTGGGACAGATTGTATGAAATCAACCGGGACAGCGTAGGCTCGTCTTCGATGACGAGCAATTTCCTAGCCATTGGCTCGATCCCCCATTTCATTTGCCTGCGGCGTGTGTGTCCAATGCCTGCGTCGCCTTGCGGCATGAATCGACAGATTTGTACCCCGCCTTTTTTTGACCTACATCAGCATATCATGGCATTGTTAACGCTGTGTAAAAAATTACGGATTTTCCTGAAGCACCGGCAGTTCGACGCTAAAAGTGCTGCCGACGCCGAGTTCGCTCTCGACCGAGATCGAGCCGCGGTGCAGTTCGACCAGATGTTTAACGATCGACAGGCCAAGCCCCGTTCCGCCCGAACTTCTCGAACGCGCTTTGTCCACCCGGTAGAACCGTTCGAAAATGCGCGGCAGATCTTTTTTGGGAATGCCGATTCCGTTGTCCGCGATGCTGAACCGTACCCGTTCGTCTTCGTATTCCCCGTCCGCGAACTCTTCGACCTTGATCACGATCCGGCCGCCTTCCGGCGTATAGCTCACCCCGTTGCCGACCAGGTTGATAAAAATTTGCCTCAGCCGGTCTTCGTCCGCTTCGATGAACAGCTCCTCGGGCACGTTGAGCCGAATCTCGATCCGCTTGTGTTCGGCCGCGCCTTCGAGCACTTTGCTCACCGATTCGAACAGCGTCAGCACGTGCACCGGCGCGTAATCGAGCTGGATACGGCGGGATTCGATTTTGGACAAATCAAGAATGTCGCCGATCAGCCGGTTAAGCCGGTCGCCCTCGTCGTAGATGATCTTGAGGAACGAACGCGCCGTTTCTTCGTCTTTGACCCCGCCGGCCAGCAGCGTCTCGGCAAAGCCCTGAACGGCGGCGACCGGCGTCTTGAGCTCGTGGGACACGTTGGCGACGAACTCGCTGCGCATCCGTTCGAGCCGGCGAATATCGGAGATGTCCTGGAACAGGAACAGCATGCCGTGGTACGACTTGTCCCGCACCGTCATCGGCACCCCGTCGAGCGTAATGAGCCGTTCTTCCGGTACGAACAGTGTCAATTCGTCGTGCATGCGCACTTTGCGCTGCAGTCCTTCTTCAATAAAGCGCGTCAATTCGTAGAACCGTTTCAGCTCCACGTAAGGGCGCCCGACGACACGGTCCGACCGGATGCCCAGCATCCGCTGCGCCTGCCGGTTGACGAGGCCGATGTTCTCCTGCTCGTCGACCATGATGATGCCGCCGGTCATATTGTCGAGCACGTTTTGCAGCAGGCTCTCGTTGTCGCGAATCGTCAGCATCTGCGCCTGCAGGCTGTCGGCCATGTTGTCGATCGAAGCGCCGAGCTGGCCGATCTCGTCGCGGCGCATCGGACCGACCCTCGCGTCGTAATCGAGCTTCGAGATCCGGTTCGCCGTATCCATAATATGTTCGATCGGGCGTGTCAGCCCTTTGGCCAGCCGGTAGCTGACCGCCGCCGCGATCAGGAACAGCACGACGAGCGCGCTGCCCATAATGATCCAGCCGCGCTGCAGCCCTTCTTCGACGATCGCAAGGCTCATGGACAGCCGGATATACCCGTCGAAGCCGCCGTCCGAGACGATCGGAGCGGCCACGTACAGCATGTCGCGGCCGAGCGTGTCGCTATAGCGGACCGCATGCCCCGGCCGGTCCGGCCTCGACGTACGGATCTCTTCGCGGTCCAGATGGTTGTCCATCGAAGACGGATCGCTCTGCGAATCGCCGATGACCCGTCCTTCCCGGTCCACGAAAGTGACCCGCGAATCGGTCAGCTGGGCCAGCCGCCGGGCTTCGTCTTCGAAAATCGCGGGCGTGCTGGCGCTTCCTTCCGGCAGGGCCGGGAGAGCGAGCAGGTCTTCGAGCAGCGAAATCTCGCGCCCCATATATTCTTCCAGCGAGTGGATATGGGAATCGCGGAACACTTTGGCCATCGTCAAGCCGGCGGCCAAAACCGAAACGCCGACAAGCAGCAGCAAAATCAGGGTCAGGCGAGAACGAAACGGTTTCATGAATGCAGGCTCTCCTTCAGCGGGTACGGTTTGAATTTGCGTAAAACGAATTGGTGCAGCGTCGCGAGCGGCTGCTGCACGAGAATCGCGAGCACGACCGGCACGGCGGCCTGCGGCGAGAAGTAGCCGAGCGCAAGCACGAGGCCGAGCGAGTTATTGCGCATGCCGGCTGCGAACGAGACCGTGATCGACAGCTCGGGCGTCCGCTGACGCAGCAGCAGCGGCGCGTAATAGCCGAGCACGTAGCCGAACGCCACGAGCAGCAGCACCGCCGGAATGACCGACACCAGATCGCCGCGCAGCTCGTACGCGTACGGCGCGATGCCGGCCGCATTCAGCAAAATGACGAGCATGAAAAAGATTTTGGAGATCGGCAGCAGAATCGGGCCGGTCTTTTGTTTGAACGTGCCACCGGACCGTTCGTAGATGACGACGCCGAGCGCGGTCGGCACGACGACCATCAGCAGCAGGTCGCGCATCAAGCCGAGCGTGTCGAAAGAGAGCGCCGTCCCGAAAAAGAGCTGGATCAAGCCCGGTACGACGATCGGGCTGAGCGCCGAATCGAGCAGCACCATCGCAAGGCCCAGCGCCAGACTGCCGCCGGACAGCTCGATCCAGAGCACCGACGATACGCCGAGCGGAATGATCGTGAACAGCACGAGCCCGACCGTATACGGCGAGTGGGCACCGAACAACGCGCTTCCGAGCGCGAACGCCGCAAGCGGCGCGACCAGATGGCTCAGCGCAAGCGTCAGAATGATCGGCATCGGCCGCGCGAACACGTGCTTGAGATGTTCCCGGCCGCAGCCGACGCCCATCACGAACGTGATATACGCGAACAGATACGGAATGGCGGGAACGAACGGAAGAAAAGGTTTGGAAAAAATCAGGCCCATGACGAGCATCAGCGGCGTAATCCAGAACATGCCCCGGTCTACCCAACTGCTGAACGCAAGAGCCCTTTTTCTCATAAAAGAACGCCCTCGCGCTCGAATCCTGCAGTTTCCACTTGCTTTCCTTCCTTTCCGGTTTGCTATAATGGATAACGTGTCTTCCCATCTTACCACAAAGTCCAACGGCCGAAAGTCGCCGACCGCGCAAAAGAAAGGGTGCCTCCATTGACCACTTATCCGTTCTCCGCTTATTTATACCGCCTGAAGCATATCAAACGCTGGAGCCTCATGCGCAGCACGATGACCGAAAACGTCGCCGAGCATTCGTATCACGTGGCCCTGCTGTCGCATCTGCTGTGCACGATCGGCAACGAACTGTACGGCAAGTCGCTCAACGCCGACCGCGCCGCGACGCTTGCCCTGTTCCACGACGCGCCGGAAGTGTTCACCGGCGATATTCCGACTCCCGTCAAACATCATAACGAGACGCTGCTGAACAATTTCCGCCTGATCGAACAGATGGGCGCGCAGCGCTTGACCGATATGGCGCCCGAACCGCTTCAGCCGGTGTACGCCGCGCTGATTGGCACGACCGAACCGAGCGAGGAAGACAAGCGGCTGCATACCTATGTCAAAGCGGCCGACCGGATCGACGCGTATCTCAAGTGCGCGTGGGAAGTCGCGGCCGGCAACCGCGAGTTCGCGGTTGCCAAGCAGCAGACCGAAGAGAAGCTGGCCGAATCGGCCATGCCGGAAGTCGAATATTTCCTCAAGCACCTCGCTCCGGCGTTCGAGATGACGCTCGACGAGCTGTCCACGCAGATGGGCGAACAGGCCGATCGGCCCGAGATTCGCTAAGCGCCGCGATCCTGTTTGTGCGGCACACCCAAAACGTCCCGGCTTCGCGCGCATGCGCAAAACCGGGACGTTTTTTTGCCGTTGCCTATTGGGTTCGGGCTTCGTTCATTTATTGATTCGTGTATGGATTCGTGCGTTCATTCATTTATTCATTCGCGCGAGCGTACGCCGGAGCGGGATCGCATTACCCGTTGACGACTTCGCCGCCGTTCACGTGAATGATCTGGCCGCTGACGTACGAGGCGTCGGACGAAGCGAGGTACACATAAGCCGGTCCGAGCTCCGAAGGCTGGCCCATCCGGCCAAGCGGCTGCGATTCGCCGAACGATTCGACTTTCTCTTCCGGGAACGTCGACGGAATGAGCGGCGTCCAGATCGGACCCGGCGCCACGCCGTTGACCCGGATCTTCTTCTCCGCCAGGTTCATGGACAGCGAGCGGGTGAAGCTCACGATCGCGCCTTTGGTCGAAGAGTAGTCCAGCAGCTGCGGGCTGCCGCGGTACGCGGTGATCGACGTCGTGTTGATGACCGAGCTGCCTTCCTTCAAATGCGGCAGCGCCGCTTTGGTCAGGAAGAACATGCCGAAGATGTTCGTGCGGAACGTCCGCTCCAGCTGATCCGCCGTAATGTCGGTCAACGATTCCTGCGGATGCTGCTCGCCCGCATTGTTGACGACGATATCGAGCTTGCCGAACTTTTCGATCACGCGCTTGACGGCTTCCTGCGAGAACGCTTCGTCGCCGAGATCGCCGACAAGCAGCAGGCACTCCCGGCCTTCCGCTTCGACGAGGCGCTTCGTTTCTTCCGCGTCTCCGTGTTCGCTGAAATACAGCACGGCGACGTCGGCGCCTTCGCGGGCGTAATGGACGGCGACGGCGCGGCCGATGCCGCTGTCTCCCCCGGTCACGATCGCGGTCATGCCTTCGAGCTTGCCCGCGGCTTTATAAGTCGGAGAGATATACTCCGGTGTTGGCGTCATGTCCGATTCCGAACCGTGTCCCTCCAGCTGTTGGGCAGGCGGACTTTGCGGCTTGGTCTCGTTCGATTTCTGTTCGTTGGTTGGCATTGTCGAAAACTCCCTTCGCGTAGGTCTTAGGCGGTCTTCAGCTTCCGTCTCATACTTACCACCGTCGGCAAAAGACAAAACGGTTGCACCCAAAATAGGTAAATATTTTAACTCCCGATCACTTCGCCGCCGTTCACGTGGATGATCTGACCGCTCACGTAAGACGAATCGGCCGAAGCGAGATAGACGTAGGCCGGTCCGAGATCGGACGGCTGTCCGACGCGGCCGAGCGGCTGATTCCCGCCGAACTCGGCTACCTCGTCCGCCGGATAGGTCGACGGAATAAGCGGCGTCCAGATCGGACCCGGCGCCACGCCGTTGACCCGGATCTTCTGCTCCGCCAGGTTCATCGACAGCGAGCGGGTGAAGCTTACGATCGCGCCTTTGGTCGACGAATAATCGAGCAGTCCCGCGTTGCCCCGATACGCATTGACGGAAGTCGTGTTGATGATCGACGCGCCTTCCGTCAGATGTGGCAGCGCCGCTTTGGTCAGATAGAACATCGCAAAAATGTTCGTGCGGAACGTACGCTCCAGCTGTTCGGCCGTAATATCGGTCAACGACTGCTGCGGATGCTGCTCGGCCGCGTTGTTGACGACGATATCGATCCGCCCGAACTTGTCCAGCGTCCGCTTGACGCTCTCCTGCGCAAACGACTCTTCGCCGAGATCGCCGCTCAGCAGCAGGCAGCTGCGGCCTTCCGCTTGCACCAGCCTTTTCGTTTCTTCCGCGTCTTCATGCTGCTTGAGGTAGACGATCGCCACGTCGGCGCCTTCCCGCGCATAATGCACGGCGACGGACCGGCCGATGCCGCTGTCTCCTCCCGTGATGATCGCCGTCATCCCGGCCAGTTTGCCTGCCGCTTTGTACGTATCGGAGATCACGATCGGCTTCGGCGTCATCTCCCGCTCGCTGCCGTGCGAATCCTGCTTTTGCTGCTGCGCCGGCGGCGTCGAAATTTCCTGCTGCTTCCCGGACATGCCAACACTCCTTTCGCAAAACGGTTATGCACCCCATTACCACCTTCCCCGGGCAGCCAAACCCTGTTCGGCAAAATCGGACGACCTGCCCAGCCACTTTCTTTCCCTGCAAAAAGCGAGCCAAACAGCAAAAAAAAGCGCCGCGCTGCCGGTCGCAGGACCGCAGCGGGCGCTTGAATCTGTTTCTAGTTCGACGATCCGGAAGCCACGATCGAGATGACGGCGCGCACCGAATCGGCCGATTTGTCGAGCGCCGCCTGTTCTTCGGCCGTCAGCTCCAGCTCGAACACTTTCTCGATCCCGCCGCCGCCGAGTACTGCCGGCACGCCGAGGAACAAATCGCGGTAGCCGTATTCGCCTTCGAGCAGCGCGATGACCGGCAGAACCCGCTTCTTGTCTTTGAGAATCGCTTCGGCCATCTGCACGAGCGAAGCGGCCGGCGCGTAATACGCGCTGCCGCTGCCGAGCAGGTTGACGATCTCTCCGCCGCCGACCCGCGTGCGCTGCACGATTTCCGCGATCCGCTCTTTGGAGATCAGCGATTCGATCGGGATGCCGCCGACGCTGGAATACCGAACGAGAGGCACCATGTCGTCGCCGTGTCCGCCCAGCACGAAGCCGCGCACGTCTTCGACCGAGACATTCAGTTCCTCGGCGATAAACGTGCAGTAACGCGCCGTATCGAGCACGCCCGACTGTCCGATGACCCGGTTCTTCGGAAAACCGAGCGCTTGGTACGCCGCGTAAGTCATCGCATCGACCGGATTGCTCAGAATGAGCACCGTCGTGTCGGGCGCGACGCGGCGAATCTGTTCGCAGACCGAGCGGACGATGCCCGCGTTCGTGCTGACCAAATCGTCGCGGCTCATGCCGGGCTTGCGCGCGATACCTGCCGTAATGATGACGAGGTCGGAATCCGCCGCGTCGTCGTAGTCCGACGTGCCGACGATGCGGACGTCGAAGCCCTGCACCGGCGAAGCTTCCAGCAGATCGAGCGCTTTGCCTTTGGTCGGATTTTCCAGCTGCGGAATATCGAGCAGCACGACGTCTCCCAGTTCTTTCTGCGCGATCATCAGCGCGGTCGTCGCGCCGGTGAAGCCTGCGCCGACGATCGTAATCTTTTTGCGTGCGATAGTCATGGGGGTTGTGCCTCCTCGTGTGGAATGAAATGCGCGTCTCTTCAAAAAAGAACGGGCGGAAGAAGAGCCGTTCGAGGCTCCCCTTCCGCCCGCGAGCGGTAAAGCTTACTGCATGTTGCGAATGACTTCGTCGGCGAACTCGGAGCACTTCACTTCTTTGGCGCCTTCCATCAGACGCGCGAAATCGTAAGTGACCGTTTTGTTGTTGATCGATGCTTCCAGACCTTTGTAGATCAGGTCGGCCGCTTCCTGCCAGCCCAGGTGCTCAAGCATCATAACGCCGGACAAAATGACGGAACCCGGGTTCACGACGTCTTTGTCCGCGTATTTCGGAGCCGTGCCGTGCGTCGCTTCGAAGATCGCGTGTCCGGTCACGTAGTTGATGTTGGCGCCCGGAGCGATACCGATGCCGCCGACTTGAGCCGCCAGGGCGTCGGACAGATAGTCGCCGTTCAGGTTCAGCGTCGCGATGACGTCGAAATCGGTCGGACGGGTCAGGACCTGCTGCAGCGCGATGTCCGCAATAGCGTCCTTCACGATGATCTTGCCTGCGTCTTCGGCCGCTTTTTGAGCCGCGTTCGCTGCATCCGTGCCGTCTTTTTCCTTGATTTCGTCATACTGCGCCCAAGTGAACACCTGCTCGCCGAATTCCGCTTCCGCCACTTCGTAGCCCCAGTTTTTGAAGGCGCCTTCGGTGAACTTCATGATGTTGCCTTTATGCACCAGCGTAACCGTTTTGCGGTTGTTGTCGATCGCGTATTGAACCGCTGCGCGAACGAGACGCTTGGAGCCTTCTTCGGAGACCGGCTTGATGCCGATACCGGACGTTTCCGGGAAACGGATCTTGTTGACGCCCATTTCGTTTTTCAGGAATTCCAGCACTTTTTTGACTTCTTCGCTGCCTTCCTGATATTCGATGCCGGCATAGATGTCTTCCGTGTTTTCGCGGAAAATGACCATGTCGACCAGTTCGGGACGCTTCACCGGCGAAGGCACGCCGTCGAAGTAACGAACCGGGCGCAGGCATACGTACAGGTCGAGTTCCTGGCGCAGCGCCACGTTAAGCGAACGAATGCCGCCGCCGATTGGCGTCGTCAGAGGTCCCTTGATCGCTACGATATATTGACGGATAGCAGTCAGCGTGTCGGTCGGCAGCCACTCTCCGTATGTATTAAACGCTTTCTCTCCCGCGAACACTTCGTACCAAGCCAGCTTTTTCTCGCCGCCGTACGCTTTTTCCACGGCTGCGTCGAATACGCGCTTGGAAGCTTTCCAGATGTCGCGGCCTGTGCCGTCGCCTTCGATAAACGGAATGATCGGGTTGTTCGGAACGACGAGCGTTCCGTCTTGGATCTGAATTTGTTCTCCCTCAGTCGGTGCGGCGAATTTTTCCAATTTAGACATGAATGGAATTCCTCCTTCGAAGTGTTGGTACGGTTCGGGGCATGCCGTGCATGACGAACGTGCGCCCGCAATCTTTTCCATTGTAGCTTATGACGGACGAATTTTGAACAAAACGCGAACCTTATGCCGAAAAAAAACCGCCCGTCGCCTCAAAAGCTTCCGGGCGGTGTGGAGAACGCTTAACGCTGCGCGATCGGCACGTACGTCAGATCCAGCTCGCCCACGTACTCGGCGCGCGGCCGGATCAGGCGGTTGTCTTCGTACTGCTCCAAAATGTGCGCGGTCCATCCCGATACACGGCTGATCGCGAAGATCGGCGTGAACAGGTTGCGCGAAATGCCGAGCAGCGTATAGACGGAAGCGGAGTAGAAGTCGACGTTCGGCTTCAGCCCTTTTTGCGAAGTGACCAGGTCTTCGACCTTGACGGACATTTCGTACAGCGACAGGTCGCCTTTGGCTTCGCCCAGACGGCGGGACATCTCCATCAGATGCTTCGCGCGCGGATCGCCGTTTTTGTAGACGCGATGGCCGAAGCCCATGATTTTGACTTTGTTGTCCAGCTTGCCCTGGATATAGCTCTCCACGTTATCGGGAGAACCGATCTCTTCGAGCATGCGCATGACCGCTTCGTTGGCGCCGCCGTGCAGCGGGCCTTTGAGCGCGCCGATCGCCGACGTCACACCCGAATAAATGTCCGACAGCGTCGCTACCGTAACGCGCGAAGCGAACGTCGAAGCGTTCAATTCGTGGTCGGCATGCAGCACGAGCGCTTTGTCCAGCGCTTCGACCGCCGTCTGCTCCGGCACTTCGCCGCTCATCATATAGAGGAAGTTCTCGGTCAGCCCGAGATCCGGCTTCGGCGCGATCGGCTCCTCTCCCTTGGCAATACGGGCCAGCGCGGCTACTACAGTCGGGAGCTGGGCCTGCAGGCGTTCGGCTTTGGTCACGTTCGATTCGCGGGTCATCTCGTCGGCATCGGCGTCGTAGAGAGCCAGGCCGGACACCGCCGTACGCAGAGCCGCCATCATGTTCATGTCTTTCGGGTACAACTTCATCTGTTCGATCAAGGGAGCCGGAATCGCGGCATACTGCTGCAGATTGCTTCTCAGCTGCGCCAGCTGCTCTTCGTTCGGAAGCGCACCGTGCCAGAGCAGATAGGCGACTTCGTCAAAAGAAGCGTTCTCGGCCAGATCGTCGATGTTATACCCCCGGTATGTAAGCACACCGTCCACGATCGAACTGATCGAGGAAGTTGCGGCTACAATCCCTTCAAGACCTTTAGTCGCTGTCATCGTACATCTCTCCTTTTTGAATGGGACGGATAAATGCAGGCGGTAACTCTTGTCCGTTGACCGCGTCAAATGTTCGGTTCATCGACTGCCTATGTCGCTTCATGGAAGCTCGGATCATCCTGTCGAACAAAAATTGAGACTCGGCCAACGAACTGGGGGCACGCGATGTGTTTGCAACCCGCAGACCGTCGAAAGCCTTCGGATTTGAAACACAACCCAACCTTTTGTAACCGTTTTTAACGTTCGGCAAACGGTTGGGCCCCCGGTCTTGGCATCCTGCGGGAAAATAACAAGTCAGAATGCATTCCTTCTTGAACATCATACCTGATTTTGTCATTTTTTTGAACGTTTCCGTTTGTTAACCGGGATCAAAATGTTTTATCGGGGCGATAAGTGCATGTTGTAACCCCTTACAGTGATATATGTTACAGGAGGGAGCAAGCGTTTGCAAGTTCAAACGGCATTCGATTTCACGCCAAAAACCGTCCGCAGCATGCGGACGGTCCCGTGCGGCGGCTCGCCGATCAGCGCCGGTTAAAAGTAATATTGCCTTTTTTCATCCGTTTCTCGATCCAGCGCATGGCGGCGCGGTGGTAGAGCGGACGGGTCAGCGGGAAGACGAGCGTGATGCCGATCAGGTCGGTAATGAATCCCGGTGCGACGAGCAGCGCGCCTCCGGCCATGATGCAGACGCCGTCGACCAGTTTGCGGCCGGGCGGCTGCCCGCTTTCGGCCAGCAGTTTGAGATCGTTCATCGCTTTGCGTCCTTCGAACTGGACCATGGCGATACCGATGACGGTCGTGGCAAGCGCAAGCACCAGCGTTTTGAAAAAGCCGAAATATTCGATCAGCCAAGCGAAGGCGGCCGCCTCCACGACAACGGCGAGAATAAACAGCAGCGCCATTCTATTTTTCATCCGGATGTCCCCCTTCTTGTCGATTCGCCGGCTTCGGGTCGGAGATCCACTCCGCAAGCCGGGCATAGACTTCCGGCGCCGCTTTGCTCAGGCGGGCCGGCTTCCAGTCGGCGTTCAACCAGACATGCTCGGTCATGCCGAGATTGAGCAGCGTGCCGGGCAGCGGCGCTTCTTCGCCGAAGCCCGCCGGTTCGGCGCTCCAAGCCTCCCCTTGTTCGCAGCGGCGAATCTCGTATTCGTACTCCAGGCGCAGCGGCGAAAATCCGCTGATGCGCACGTAGATCCAGACGCGATCGTCGTAGCGGGCCGGCTGGACGAAGCGCGAGCGCACGTCGATCACCGGCAGATACAGGCCGTGCTCTTCGATCTGCCTGTAGGACAGCCCGATCGAGCGGATCATCTCGGTGCGTCCGATCTCGAACCAGTTCAAATAATTGGCGTGATAGACCACGCCCATTTTGTCCGTTTCCTGATAGCGCACGTTCAAGCCGGTCCGGAACCAGGGGCTCCGCCGCTGCTCCCGCTGCGCTGCCGAATTGCTGTCGGTCATGCCTGTCCACTCCTTGTAATCAGACGAAAGCCCCGGATAAATCCTGGGTCCTCCGTCTTAAGCCTTGTCTGTTTATTGTATACGAAAAGGGTACTCCATTGCCAATGCGTACGCTTCGCCGAACGCTGGGCGAAAGCAAAACAAAAAGCTGCCCGCAAGCGGGCAGCTTTTCTCCTAGGAACGGCTTAGTGAACTTGATCGACCTTGATCAGGTTCGTCGAACCGGAACGGCCCAGCGGTACGCCGGCCGTGATTACGACCAGATCGCCTTCATGCACGATACCGGAATTTTTCGCGCCCTGAATAGCGCTCTCGAACAATTCGTCGGTCGTTTCGGCAATTTCGCCTTTGACCGGGATAACGCCCCAGGCAAGAGCGAGACGACGAAGCGTTTGCTCCTGCGTCGTAACCGCGATGATCGGAGCGACCGGACGGTATTTGGAGATCATGCGAGCCGTCGTACCCGTTTGGGTCGAAGTCACGATCGCTTTGACGTCCAGATTCCATGCCGCGTGAGCGACCGATTGGCTGATCGACTCGGTAACGGATTTTTGCTGCGCTTCGCTTTGTTTTTTCAGGATTTCGCGGTTGGCCATGGCGGACTCCGCTTTTTCCGCGATGCGGGACATCGTCTGTAC
Source organism: Saccharibacillus sp. WB 17 (assembly GCF_008634075.2). Lineage (NCBI taxonomy): Bacteria > Bacillati > Bacillota > Bacilli > Caryophanales > Paenibacillaceae > Saccharibacillus > Saccharibacillus sp. WB 17. The sequence continues at coordinate 139,450 of NZ_VPFK02000045.1, forward strand.
CGATTCTACCGGGTATTTGCCGGCAGCCGTCTCGCCGGACAGCATGATCGCGTCGGTGCCGTCGAGGATGGCGTTGGCCACGTCGCTCGCTTCGGCGCGCGTCGGGCGCGGGTTGCGCTGCATGGAGTCGAGCATTTGCGTAGCCGTGATAACCGGTTTGCCGGCACGGTTGCACTTCTCGATCATTTGCTTTTGCACCAGCGGCACTTCTTCGGCCGGGATTTCGACGCCGAGGTCGCCGCGGGCAACCATCAGGCCGTCGGATACTTCAAGGATTTCGTCGAGGTTGTCGACGCCTTCCTGGTTTTCGATTTTGGAGATGATCTGGATATGCTCGGCGTCATGCTTTTTCAGCAGTTCGCGAATTTCCAGCACGTCGCTCGCTTTGCGTACGAACGAAGCGGCGATGAAGTCTACGCCCTGTTGGATACCGAAAACGATATCGTTCGTATCCTTCTCGGTGATGCCCGGCAGCGAGATGCTGACGCCCGGTACGTTTACGCCTTTGCGGCTTTTGATTTGTCCGCCGTTAACGATGCGGCATTTGATTTCCGTGCCCGCAACTTCGGTAACGGTCAGGCCGATCAGGCCGTCGTCGATCAGGATCGTGGAGCCGACCGATACGTCTTTTGGAAGATCGACGTAGGACACGGACAGACGGTCTTTGTCGCCGGCGATTTCTTCGGTCGTCAGCGTGATGAACTCGTCTTCGACCAGGTCAAGCGGCTCGACGGCGATTTTGCCGGTACGGATCTCCGGACCTTTGGTGTCAAGCAGCAGGGCAACGCTCTTGCCGAGCTCCTGGCACGCTTGACGAATATTTTTAACGCGGTTGCCGTGCTCTTCGAAGTCACCGTGGGAGAAGTTCATTCGAGCGACGTTCATGCCCGCCATGATCAGTTTTTTCGTGTTTTCCAGCGATTCGCTTGCCGGACCGATTGTACATACGATTTTTGTTTTACGCATTTGGGTTCCTCCGTTTTTTGATCTCTGGGATCTCTGCTTGAGCCTCTCGGGGAGACTCTCTCTGTCGACTAGCGGTTCCAAACCGGATATTCATACGCACCCTTCCGCTTTACCGCACAAAAAGAGATCGGCACGCGGTGCACCGACCTCTGTGATACGCATTTGGAAGTCGGTTTTCGGATGGTTATAAAATCCTCACCAACAATTAAATCTACACTAAAAACGCGGTTTTGTATAGGTTTTTAAAGTAAAAACTGATCAAGAGTTCGGTAAAGGCCGTTCGGAAGCGTATTGTCCGATCTTGCGGAATTTTTCGTACCGTCCCGCGATCAGCGCGTCGGCGTCGAGATGCCCGATTTCGTCCAGATGGCGTCCCAGCGCGTCGCGGATCGCAAGACCGGTCGCTTCGTAATCGCGGTGCGCCCCGCCCTTCGGCTCGGGAATCACTTCTTCGATGATCTTGAATTCCAGCAGATCGGGCGCGGTAATCTTCATCGCTTCCGCCGCCTGATCGGCTTTGGACGCGTCTTTCCACAAGATCGAAGCCGCGCCGTTCGGCGAAATGACCGAATAGATCGCGTTCTCGAGCATCAGCACGCGGTTGCCTACGCCTACGGCAATCGCGCCGCCGCTGCCGCCTTCGCCGATCACGATGCAGACGACCGGCACTTTGAGCATCGCCATCTCCATCATGCTGCGGGCGATCGCTTCCGATTGGCCGCGTTCTTCGGCCGTATTGCCGGGATAAGCGCCTTTGGTATCGATAAACGTGACGATCGGACGGCCGAACTTCTCCGCCTGCTTCATCAGGCGCTGCGCTTTGCGATAGCCTTCCGGGTGGGGACTGCCGAAGAAACGCGCGATGTTGTCTTTGGTATCCTTGCCGCGCTGGTGGCCGATGACCGTCACCGGACGGCCGCCAAACCGGGCGATGCCGCCCACGATCGCCATGTCGTCGCCGAACATCCGGTCGCCGTGCAGTTCGACGAAGTCGGTGAACACGTACGGAATCAGGTCGAGCGTCGTCGGACGCTGGTGATGGCGCGCCAGGTGCATCTTCTGCGCCGGCGTCACATTGGTGTAAATATCCTGCTGCAGCTCGGTGTAGCGTTCTTCCAGGCGGGAGATTTCATCGCTGAAATCGATCCCTTTTTCCTGTCCGAAATGCTTGAGCTCGTCGATCTTCTTGCGCAGCTCTACAAGAGGCTGCTCAAACGCCAATTCTCCCGCCATCCGTCTAGAGCTCCTCCTTTTTACTGTGCATGCCGATCAGTTTGCCCAGCATCGTTTTCATTTCTTTGCGGTGCACGACCAGATCGAGCTGTCCGTGCTGCATATTGAACTCCGCCGTCTGGAAATCGTCCGGCAGTTTTTGGCGAATGGTCTGTTCGATAACGAGACGTCCGGCAAAGCCGAAGTTCGTGCTCGGCTCGGCGATGATGACGTCTCCGAGCATGGAGAAGCTCGCCGACACGCCGCCCATCGTCGGATCGGTGATGACGGACAGGTAAAGCCCGCCCTTTTCCGAGAATTGGCCCAGCGCCGCGCTCGTCTTCGCCATCTGCATCAGGCTGAAGATGCTCTCCTGCATCCGGGCTCCGCCCGAAGTCGAGAAGATGATCAGCGGCAGGCCGTACTGCCCGGCATGCTCGATGATCCGCGTGATCTTCTCGCCGACCGCCGAACCCATGCTGCCGCTGAAAAAGTCGAAACTCATGACGGCGACCGCGACCGGTTGGCCGTGAATCGCGCCTTCTCCGGTCACGACCGCCTCCTTCAGCCCCGACTTCAGCTTCTGCTCCGCCAATTTGCCGGCATACCCGGGAAATTCGAGCGGATCGATCGACACGACGTCGCCGTCGCGTTCGACGAAGCTGCCTTCGTCGAGCGTCATCGCGATGCGCTCCATGGCGTTCAAGCGCATATGGTGGCCGCAGGACGTGCACACTTTGAGGTTTTTCTCCAGCTCTTTGCTGTATTGGATCGCGCCGCACTTGCTGCATTTATTCATGAGCCCTTCCGGGATCTCCCGTTTCGGACGCGGCTGCGTTTCCGCTTCGCCGCCTCCGGCGCTGCGATCGGAAGGAAGGGTTGCGTACTTTCTTTTTTTCTGAAATAAATCCTTGAACACCACTACACCTCTTCAGCCGTTATTTGGCGGGCCTCGCCTTGAAGGTCGATCTGAGCATACGCGCGGCTCGCGCGCTTCGATCCCGAACGCAAACGGCGGGGATCAGGAATACAAAATACAATTCAGCACTTCCTGGATCTCGTCGAGCTCGCCGGAAGGAACCAGAATCTCGAACTGCTGCTTGGACATGTCGAGGGGACGGACTTTGACGAGAAATCCTTCTTCAGTCAGCCTGTGCCGAAGCTTCTCCGCCAACCTGGCGGTAGAGGCGATATAAATCACCGTCCACATGAACAACCCTGTCCCCCTTGTCGATGCCCGGATGAACCCGTTTCCTCTGCATAATGGCTTAATGATAACATAAGGCTGTTTTTTTTAGCAACAGAATCGGACGCGCGAAGAAACCGGGCTTCCGCATCCCCCGATGCGAAAACCCGGTCCGGGGCTTTCCGTACCGCCTGCGCGGCCTATTTGACGCGTACGGTTCCTCCGCCGAGCAGGTTCTCCATCTGCGTCACCAGCTCGTCCGTCGGCTCGATCCGGTACGCGTCGCTCAGCGCGATGAGCTTCTGCGTATCTTCATAGAAGAGCAGCGTCGGCATCGAGCCCGGATGGCTTTGCAGCATCTGCTTGAGCGTCTCCAGCATCTCCGGATTGCGGCGGTCGGCCGCGATCTTGACGAAGACGCGCGGCGTCTTCGCGTCCGGAGACGCCGACGCGGGCGGCGCGGAAGGCGCGGCCGCGGCAGGGCGTGTACCCGGCCGGGCGGGCGGCGAGCCGGCGCCGCCGGAAGGCCTGCGC
>NZ_VPFK02000046.1:0-213008 GCF_008634075.2 Saccharibacillus sp. WB 17
GGTGGTGATGGCAGAGGGGTTCCACACGTTCCCATCTCGAACACGACCGTTAAGCCCTCTAGCGCCGATGGTACTTGGACCGCAGGGTCCTGGGAGAGTAGGAAGCCGCCAAGCCAAAGAGAAAGAGTCTTTACCGTTCATTCGGTAAAGGCTCTTTTGTTGTTTAAAGAGTATTTTATCCCTTGCCCTTAATTTTGCGCCCTCGCAGCCGGCGAAGCCGCTGCCTCTTCCCTGCGGCGTATAACAGCCCGCTTGACCGTACAGTATTCCCGCTCTGCCTCTCAAGCGCCTGGAGGCTTGAGAGGCCTTCTCTACCCCCAGAGCGGGCCCGTTTCGAACCGGCGCGCCTTTGTCCTTCCCCTTTTTCCGCCAGATGCTTTAATTCCAATCGAGAAAAGGGGGAGGGCAACGAAGCGCAGGTCGAAACGGACCCGCGGCCCTCACCATCGAACAACAAGCCCCAAATGGGTCAGTCCCGCCCCGAATCCGTACATCGCAAGCAGGTCGCCCCGTTTGACTTTTCCCGCGTCGATCCCGAGCTGAAGCGCCAAAGGAATCGATGCGGCTGAAGTGTTTCCGTAATATTCGGCGCTTGTCAGCGTTTTGTCTTTGGTAAAGCCCGCTTTTTCGGAGATCGAATCGATCATTTTCAGGTTGGCGCTGTGGGGAATGAACCAGTCCACGGCCGGCGTGCCTTCCGGCAGGGAGGCATGCAGCTGTTGAACGCCTTCCGGAACGGTGCGAACGGCCCATTTGTACACTTCGCGTCCGTTTTGTACCACTTTCCCGTTGCCGTCCAAAGGCTGTCCGTTCAACGTATCGGACATACCGGCGCGATAGACGTGCATGCCTCCGCTTCCGTCGCTGCCCATGTGGGCCGCGAGAAAGGCGCCTTCTTCACTGTATTCGACAACTGCCGCGCCGGCTCCGTCGCCGAACAGGATGCAGGTGCTGCGGTCGGTGTAATCGATCGTTTTGCTCATGCATTCTCCGGCCACGACGAGCACTTTGCGATGCATGCGCGAGGTGATCATTCCGTTGGCCAGATGGAGCGCGTACGTGAAGCCGGTGCAGGCGGCGCTCAGATCCAGCGTACCGGCGTTCGGCAGCTTAAATGCATCCTGGATGAGACAGGAGACGGTAGGAAAAGGGTAGTCGGGCGTTGTTGTAGCAGCCAACACCAGATCGACGCCTTCCAGCGCTCCCGGATAACGCCGCAGCAGATCTTCCACGGCCCGTATACAGAGATGCGAAGTGAATTCGTCGTCGCCGGCGATTCGTCTTTCCCGGATGCCGGTTCGCTGAACGATCCATTCGTCGTTGGTCTCGACCAGCGCTTCCAGGTCGTCGTTGGTCAGTCTGCGCTCGGGAACGTAAGTGCCGAGAGCGGCGATGCGTGCAGTCGAATGAATTTGGGTCATTACGCAGGTCAGCTCCTTTAGCACTTTACATTAGTACCTGGTACTAATATAAAAGGCTTACCTATTTTTTGCAAGTTTTTAACGAAACAAATTTGCCGGGTATGCTAAAGTTGAGAAGAGGCGAAGCCGTTCGAGTCGGCATTTCGCCGCGATCTCGCTGCCGAGCGACATTTTATCGAGAAAGAAAGGGTGGATAGATTTGGATTCCGCAAAAATGATCGTCGGATTCGCCGGTATCGGAGTCATGGGCAAAAGCATGGCCGGCCATATTTTGGATAACGGTTACGAGGTACATGTCTATAATCGGACCCCGTCGAAAGCGCAGGAATTGATCGACCGCGGAGCGGTCTGGCAAGATTCGCCGGGCAAATTGGCCGCGGCCTGCGACGTGATCGTCACGATGCTTGGCTATCCGCAGGACGTGGAAGAGGTCTATACGGGCGAGGACGGCCTGATTCCCCATGCCAAAGCAGGCAGTTACCTGATCGACATGACGACGTCCAGCCCGCTGCTTGCGCGCCGTCTGGCCGAGCAGGGACAAGGCAAAGGGCTGCATGTGCTGGACGCGCCGGTCTCTGGCGGAGACGTGGGCGCCAAGAATGCCAAACTGTCGATCATGGTCGGCGGGGAACAGGCGGATTTTGAAGCGGTGCTGCCGCTGCTGCAGATTCTCGGCAGCAATATCGTGCTTCAGGGCGGACCGGGAGCCGGGCAAAATACCAAAATGTGCAACCAGATCGCGATTGCATCCAATATGATGGGCGTCACCGAAGCGATCGTGTATGCCGAGAAGGCGGGGCTCGATCCGAAAAAGGTACTGCAAAGTATCGAGACCGGAGCCGCCGGCAGTTTTTCGCTCAGTAATCTGGTGCCGCGTATGCTTGACGGCGACTTCGAACCGGGGTTCTACGTCAAGCATTTCATCAAGGACATGGGTATCGCCCTCGAATCGGCCGCCGAGATGAAGCTGGAGCTGCCCGGCTTGAAGCTTGCGGAATCGCTTTACCGCAAGCTGGCCGATGCCGGTTATGCGGACAAAGGGACCCAGGCGCTGTACAAGCTGTGGGCCGATTCCAAGGACTGATCGGATCGACAAGAAGGCATAGCATGGAATCGTTCGGATCGGGCTGTACAAACGGCCTGAAAAGCTCCCGGCAGACCGGGAGCTTTTTTTGCGCCGCAGCGTTTGGACAGGGTTGTATGACGGGTAAAAAAGGGCACGGGGACAGGCTTTACGGAGGCGTTTTTAAATTGTTTTAATTTTTTTATCAAAAAGGGTTGACGGTTATAATGCCTGCATGGTATATTATTTCTTGTCGCCGCGGACGAAACGCTGAAACGAGCGAGACGCCTGCAGGAAGCGAATGACAATGAGGCCCGTTGGTCAAGGGGTTAAGACACCTCCCTTTCACGGAGGTAACAGGGGTTCGAATCCCCTACGGGTCATAACATGGAGGCTTAGCTCAGCTGGGAGAGCATCTGCCTTACAAGCAGAGGGTCGGGGGTTCGAGCCCCTCAGCCTCCACCATGAAGACTTTAGTGACGAAGTCGGATATAGCAAGTATACACTCTGACGCGGGGTGGAGCAGCTCGGTAGCTCGTCGGGCTCATAACCCGAAGGTCGCAGGTTCAAATCCTGCCCCCGCAATTGTTTCACCTTTTGGCCTGGAACCGTGGTGTAGGGGTTAACATGCCTGCCTGTCACGCAGGAGATCGCGGGTTCAAATCCCGTCGGTTCCGCCATTTTAATTAAATAATGTTTTGCGGACGTGGCTCAGCGGTAGAGCATCGCCTTGCCAAGGCGAGGGTCGCGGGTTCGATTCCCGTCGTCCGCTCCATTGTTTTTTGCGCCCTTAGCTCAGCTGGATAGAGCGTTTGACTACGAATCAAAAGGCCGGGAGTTCGAATCTCTCAGGGCGCGCCATTTTATTTTCAAGAAGCGTATTTTCTGACGCGGATAAGAAAGACTGCTTTTCAGGCGGAAATTTCCGGCTCGAAAGCAGTCTTTTTTTGTTGTGTTCCGAACGATCAAAGGTTTTGCCGCCGGGATGCCGAAATTGAAGAAGCGGACTTCCTTTTTGGGTGTCTCCTTTTTTCATCTTTTGCTATAATGAAAAGACGGATACATATGTTCGGTGGAATGTATGGGCCGGACTGGACAAGACGCGCAGCGGATAGCCTGCAAGGCGATGCCGTCGTTTGCTTTTTCGGGGAAAAGGAGAGATCAACTTGCGGATATTGGGAATCGACCCGGGGATTGCGATCGTCGGCTTCGGATTTATCGACAAAGAGGGAAGCAAATGCGTTCCCGTTCAATACGGATGCATTCAGACCGAGGCGCACACGCCCGACGAAGAACGGCTGCTGCATGTCTATGAAGCGATGGTGCAGCTGATCGATAAATACAAACCGGACGAAGTGGCGTTCGAGAAACTGTTTTTCAACCGGAACGTGTCGACGGCGATGCCGGTCAGCCAGGCTCGCGGCGTGCTTATTTTGGCGGCGCATCAGAAAGGCCTGCCGATCGGCGAATACACGCCGATGCAGGTGAAGCAGGCCATCGTCGGATACGGCAAGGCCGAAAAGCGGCAGGTCCAGGAGATGGTGCGCATGTTCCTCAAGCTGCAGGCCATTCCGAAGCCGGACGACGTGGCGGACGCTTTGGCGGTCGCTATCTGCCACGCGCATTCGTCCACACTAAATTCCAAACTGAATGAGGTATTGCGAAAATGATCGATTTTGTGCGAGGGCAAGTGGCTCATCTGGAAACGGAATATATCGTCGTGGACGTGCAGGGCGTCGGGTACCGGGTCTTTTGCCCGAACCCGTACGCTTTTGCCGCCAAGGGGGAAGAACCGGTAACGGTCTACACCCATCATAGCGTGCGGGAAGATGCCATTTTGCTGTACGGCTTTTCCACGCGGGAAGAACAAAAGCTGTTCCGCCGCCTGATCGAAGTATCGGGTATCGGGCCGCGAGTCGCGTTGGGCATTTTGGCGGGGGGAACCCCGGAGAAAGTCGTCTCGGCGATCCAGCAGGAGAATCTTACGTTCCTGATCAAACTGCCGGGCATCGGGAAAAAGACGGCGCAGCGCATGGTGCTCGATCTCAAGGATCGGCTGGACGGATTCGCGGCGCCCGCGCTCGGCGGACTGTTCGACAACAACGCCGCGGCGGAAGCGGAACTCGACGGCGGCGGTTGGAGAGAAGCCCGCGAAGGGCTCGAAGCGCTCGGATATACGGAAGCGGAATTGGATAAAGTCTGGATGCACCTCAAAGAAGACCTGCAGCCGGGCGAACCGGTCGATCTGCTCATGAAACGGGCTTTGAAGGTTCTTTACAAAGGTTAAATGCGGTACAGTATAAACGGGGAGGAACGGTGGACTTATGGATGACCGGATCATATCGGCCAATCTGATGATGGAAGACCAGGCGGTGGAACTGAGTCTGCGTCCCCGCTATCTATCGGAATATATCGGTCAGAATCAGGTCAAGGAAAACCTGAAAGTATATATCGAAGCGGCCAAAATGCGGGGAGAAGCGCTCGATCACGTGCTGCTGTACGGACCTCCGGGACTCGGCAAAACGACGCTCGCGAACATTATCGCGAACGAGCTCGGCGTGAACCTGCGCACGACGTCGGGACCGGCGATCGAACGTCCCGGCGATTTGGCGGCGCTGCTGACGAACCTGCAGGAAGGCGACGTGCTGTTTATCGACGAGATTCACCGGCTGCACCGGACCGTCGAAGAAGTGATGTATCCGGCGATGGAAGATTCCGCGCTCGATATTATGATCGGCAAAGGTCCGAGCGCGCGTTCCGTGCGGCTCGATCTGCCTCCGTTCACGCTGATCGGCGCCACGACGCGGGCGGGACTGCTGTCCGCGCCGCTGCGCGATCGCTTTGGCGTCGTGAGCCGGCTCGAATTCTACGGCGTCGAAGACCTCGCTTTCATCGTCTCGCGCAACGCCGATACGCTGAACGTCGAGATCATCGGCGATGCCGCCGAAGAAATCGCGCTGCGCGCCCGGGGAACGCCGCGGATCGCGAACCGGCTGCTCAAGCGCGTGCGGGACTTCGCGCAGGTGCGCGGAGACGGGATTATTACGCCCGAGATCGCGGCCGAAGCGCTGTCGCGCCTGCAGGTCGATCCGCGCGGACTCGACAGCATCGACCATAAAATGCTGCGCTCGATGATTCAAAGTTTTCGCGGGGGACCGGTCGGGCTCGATACGATCGCCGCGACGATCGGCGAGGAGAGCCAGACCATCGAAGACGTGTACGAGCCTTACTTGCTGCAAAGCGGATTTATCCAGCGCACGCCGAGAGGCCGCGTTGTGACTGCCCAGGCTTACGCCCACTTGGGACTGCCAATGCCGGAAGACGGAAAATAATTCGCCTCGACCGATGAAGAGGCTCCGATCCACAAGGAGGAACGCAAGCATGATCAAGCAATTCTCGAACGCCAAGCCCCTCAAATGGGGAAAACCGCTGCTGGCAGCGGCCGTCGCCCTATCCTGCCTGCCGCTGAGCGCACCGGCCCATGCGGCCGAAGCCGACAACGCGGTACGCGTAGGACTGTTCCTGAATTTGGGGAGCACGTACAAGCAAACGACGCAGAAGATTACCCTTACGCCGGAAAGCACCGTAGCGTTCGGACTGAGAACGGATAACGGGTACGCCAAAGAGTTCTCGATCGCGGCCGGCAGCGCAGCGGCTTTCGCGCTTGACGGCGCCAAAGTCAAACTGGGCGAAAGCTCCGATCTTCAGGCGGTCTCTTCGGTTGCGTCCAAGCTGAAGTCCGGTTCCGACAAAGTGTCCGTCTACAAGATCAGCCGCGGCGGCCGGGACATGTACCAGCTGTACGCCGGCCCGTACGCAAACGACAAAGCGGCAGCCGACGCGGCGGCGCGCCTGTCCGCCAGTCCGGCCGTCAAGGGAATCGCCGGACTCTCGCCCAAAGCGACGGGTTCCTTCACCCTGAACGCGGGCAGTTACGCGTCGCTCGGCGCGGCTGCCCCGGCGCTGCAAAAAGCGCTGGATGCCGGCCTGGACGGCGTCGTCGCCTTATCGAGCGACGCCGCCGGCAAAGCCGTCTACGTCGTCCGCGTCGGCGAAGAAACGTCGGCGGCCGCTCTCGACGCGATCAAAGCCGCGGCTTCCGGCGCACTCGGCGGCGCGCTTTCGGCAGCGCCGGACTCCGCTTCGGCGTCGATCGTGCTGCGCAGCGACGCCACGGCGGGCCTTGTGGCCGGCACGGCTTCCCCGCTGTATCTGTTGACGCTCGGGGAAAAAGACCGGTTGTGGATCGACGGCACGGCGGAGAGCGGCATCCGCGTCGAAGAGCGTTCGAAGCGTTCTTACCGCGGCGGCCTCGAAATCGGCGTCTACGGCAGCCAGCTGTACCTGGTGAACGAGCTGCCGATGGAGCAGTATCTCTATTCGGTCGTCGGCTCGGAAGTTCCGGCTTCGTGGCCGGCCGAATCGCTCAAGGCACAGGCCGTGGCGGCGCGCAGCTACGCAACGGTGCAGACGCAGACGACGACCAAGTTCAAAGTGGCCGACGTCGTCGACTCCACGTTGAGCCAGGCGTATAACGGCATCGCTTCCGAGAGCAAGACGGTCAATGCGGCCGTCGACGCGACGAACGGCGAGATCCTCGAGCAGAACGGCAAGCCGGTCGAAGCGCTGTTTTCGTCCAATGCGGGCGGCGTCACTTCCGATCCGGTCGAAGTATGGAACAGCGGGGGCGCCAGCCTGTTCTCCAGCGTCCCGTCCGAATCGGACAGCGCGGCGGCGGCCAATCTCAAAAAATGGTATCATGTCGCCCTGGCCAACGGAACGGTCGGCTACGTGCGCGAAGATAACGTCAAAGACAAAGGCACCGACGCGACCGGCTTCCGCAAAATGACGGTGACGGCTCCGAGCACGAAAGTGCGTCCGCTGCCGATGATCCAGAGCAGCGTGTCGGAATTGTCGAAAATGAATCCGGGCGACGAAGCGCTCGTGCTGGAAGTCGTCAGCGAATCGAATACGTACGAATGGATTCGCGGGCCGTATACGTCGTCCCAACTGCTGACTTCGCTCAAAGGGCGCACGACGACGAAGCTGCCGACGACGATCCAGACGATTCAGGTCAGCCAGCGCGGCCCTTCGGGCCGGGCGACGGAAGTGAAAGTGAACGGCACCAAAGTCGACGTGAAATATCCGGATATGTTCCGGACCGCGTTCAGCGGGCTGCCGAGCACGCTGTTCGACGTCGTGTCGGCCGATGCCTACACGGCGATCACTTCGGCGACGGCTTCCGGCAGCGTGAAAGCGGCGCAGCTCAAGATCGGCGCTTCCGCGAAAACGGGCACGATCAGCCGCAGCCTCGCGGCGGTTGGCAGCAATACGTCCGCGGTGACTTCGGGCACCGGATTCTTTTTCGTCGGCCGCGGCAACGGCCACGGTCTCGGTCTCTCCCAGTGGGGAGCGAAAGGGCTGGCCGACCAGGGACAAAGTTACGAAGACATCCTGCTTCGCTATTACAATAACGTAGAACTCGTTAAGGACTGAAGACTCCATGAATGTAGAAGATTACGATTTTGAACTGCCCGAGCGTCTGATCGCGCAGACGCCGCTCGCCGAGCGGTCGTCTTCGCGGCTGCTGACGCTGGACAAACGTACGGGCGAGATGGCGCATGAGCATTTTTACGATATATTGGACATGCTGCATCCGGGCGATACGCTGATCCTTAACGACACCCGCGTCATGCCGGCGCGCCTGCACGGGATCAAACCGGAGACCGGAGCGCGGATCGAACTGCTGCTGCTCAAAAATATCGAAGGCGACCGGTGGGAGACGCTGGCGAAGCCCGGCAAAAAAGCGAAAGCCGGTTCGGTGCTGAGCTTCGGCGACGAACTGGAAGCGGTCGTGCTGGAAGAAGGCGATATGGGCGCCCGAATCATCGAGTTCCGCTATGAAGGTATTTTCCAGGAAATTCTCGACCGTCTCGGCGAAATGCCACTTCCGCCTTATATCAAGGAACGGCTGGACGACCGGGAGCGTTACCAGACGGTCTATGCCAAGCACGAAGGCTCGGCCGCGGCTCCGACGGCCGGCCTGCATTTTACCGAAGAACTGCTGGATCGGCTGCGCGCCAAAGGCGTGGAGATCGGCTTCGTGACGCTGCACGTGGGACTGGGCACTTTCCGTCCGGTCTCGGTGGAGAACGTCGAAGAACATGTTATGCACGAAGAGTATTACGAACTTTCGGCGGAAACGGCCGAATTGATCAACCGGACCCGCGCGCGCGGCGGACGGGTGATCTCGGTCGGCACCACGTCGACGCGGACGCTTGAATCGGCGGCAAGGCGCACCCTGGACGAACAGGGACGCCTCGGCGCCGATAGCGGATGGACGCAGATCTTCCTGTATCCGGGCCAGGACTTCAAAATCGTCGACGCGCTCATTACGAATTTCCATCTGCCCAAGTCGACACTTGTCATGCTCGTCAGCGCGCTTGCCGGACGGGACCGCGTGCTTGCGGCCTACCGGGAAGCGGTAGAGCGGGAGTACCGCTTTTTCAGCTTCGGCGACGCCATGTTTATCTATTAAATTTTCTTGCAAAGGAACGATCCGATGACATCAGCAATCCGTTACGAACCTATCAAAACCTGCAAGCAGTCGGGCGCGCGGCTCGGCCGCGTGCACACGCCGCACGGCATCATCGATACGCCGACGTTCATGCCGGTCGGCACGTTGGCCACCGTCAAAACGATGAGCCCGGAAGAACTCAAGCAAATGGACGCGCAAATCATTCTGAGCAACACGTATCACCTGTTCCTGCGTCCGGGACACGACATTATCCGCGAAGCCGGCGGCCTGCACAAATTCATGAATTGGGATCGCCCGATTCTGACGGACAGCGGCGGCTTCCAGGTGTTCAGCCTGGCGGAGATGCGCAAGATTACCGAAGAAGGCGTCAACTTCCGTTCCCACATTAACGGAGACAAGCTGTTCCTGTCGCCGGAAGTGGCGATGAACATTCAGAACGCGCTCGGTTCGGACATCATGATGGCGTTCGACGAATGCCCGCCTTACCCGGCGGAACATGCGTACCTCAAACGTTCGCTCGAGCGGACGTCGAGATGGGCGGAACGCTGCCTCGAAGCCCATGCGCGTCCGCAGGATCAAGGTCTGTTCGCGATCGTTCAGGGCGGCATGCACGAAGATCTGCGGCGCCAGAGCGCGGCTGATTTGACTTCGATGGATTTCCCGGGGTATGCTATTGGTGGACTGAGTGTGGGAGAACCGAAACATCTGATGTATGAAGTGCTGGAGTATACGGTACCGCTGCTCCCGGCGAACAAACCCCGTTATTTGATGGGCGTCGGTTCGCCGGATGCTCTGCTCGAAGGCGCCATTCGCGGAGTCGACATGTTCGACTGCGTGCTGCCTACGCGCATAGCGCGTAACGGAACGACGATGACAAGCCAGGGCCGGGTAGTTGTACGCAATGCCCAGTACGCGAGAGACTTCGGTCCTCTCGATCCGAACTGCGATTGCTATACCTGCCGGAACTATTCCCGGGCGTACCTGCGTCACCTGATCAAGGCGGACGAGACGTTCGGCCTCCGGCTGACCACTTATCACAACCTCCACTTCCTGCTCGAATTGATGCGCGGCGTTCGGCAAGCGATCCGCGAAGACCGTCTGTTGGATTTCCGCGACGAATTTTTCGAGCAGTACGGCATGCACGCTAATGATAAAGGGTTCTAAAAGCCCCACGGGTCCAGTACGATTCGTCGTACGGCCATTCGCACAATAAGGGGGATTCACTATGTTTCCATCTACAACGCTTACGGCTGCTGCCGGCTCGGGCGGCGGACTGCTCATGACCATCGTGCCTTTCGTGTTCATGATCGCCATCTTCTACTTCCTGCTGATCCGTCCGCAGCAGAAAAAACAAAAACAGCGCAACGCCATGCTCGGCCAGCTCAAAAAAGGCGACAAGATCGTCACGATCGGCGGCCTGCACGGCACGATCCTCGAAATCACCAGCGATATCGCGGTCGTTCGCGTGAACGACGTCACGAAGCTGACTTTCGATCGCAGCGCGATCAGCCATGTCACGACTGCGGGTTCCGACCTCAGCCTCGACAAAAAGTAAGCTAAGAGAAAAGCAAGCTAAGAACAAAGTAAGCTTAATCGAACAAGGAAGCGCCGGCGGGGGTTGACCGCTTCGGCCTTTCCCCGCAGCTGCCGCCGAACGGATCACTCCGTTCTCCGGCAGTTTCTTTTTTTGAGAACCTTTAAATTGCCGGCCGGACCGAAACCTTCCCGCGCAGATACACTCTATATAGATAGCGGGACAAGATCGGGTCCGATCCAACCCCAGGCCCCAGGCAAAGCTCGAAAGGAAGTGAACGCATGATTTCCGCATTCGATACCGCATTTTGGCCGGTCTATACGGCGGCAGCCGTGTTCGCGATCGTCTATGTGCTGGTCGTAACGGAAAAGATAAACGGAAGTTTGGCGGCCGGCATCGGCGCGCTTCTGCTGTTGGTCATGGGCATCGTCGACTGGAATGCCGCGCTGACGCATCATATTCTGTGGAATGCCCTGCTGCTGCTGTTGGGCATGACGGTGACCGCGGCGGCGGCCGACCGCAGCGGAATCGTGCAGTTTGCGGCGCTCCAGCTGATCCGCTTGTGCCGCGGCAGCCTGCCGGCGATTCTGTCGGCGGTCACGCTGTCGGCCGCGGCTGCTTCCGCGCTGCTGGGCAGCGGCCCGGCCCTGCTGCTGCTCGCGCCGCTGATTCTGCGGATCGGGCGCACGCTGCGGATCGGTCCGGTACCGCTGCTGATCATGAGCGTGATCGCCTGCAATCTGGGCGGCA
Source organism: Saccharibacillus sp. WB 17 (assembly GCF_008634075.2). Taxonomy (NCBI): domain Bacteria; kingdom Bacillati; phylum Bacillota; class Bacilli; order Caryophanales; family Paenibacillaceae; genus Saccharibacillus; species Saccharibacillus sp. WB 17. The sequence continues at coordinate 11,307 of NZ_VPFK02000046.1, forward strand.
TGACGACGCTTGTCGGAAGCGTGCCGAACATGATGATCGGTTCCGCCGCGGAACTCGATACGCGCGCGTTCGCCGCACACTTGTGGATACCCGGCTTGTCGCTGCTGGTCGTGCATCTCGTGCTGCTGATGGTCATCTTTCGCCGGGAAATGCGCGGCGGAGCAAGCCGTAGAGCCGAGATTCAAGCGATGGAACCGTCGCTTTATGTGAGTGATCGCCCCCGGGCGCTGCTGTCGCTGGGGATACTGATCCTGTTGGTCGCCGGACTGCTCGGACAGGAGCAGCTGCGCTTGAGCAGCGGAGCGATCGCGGTATACGCGGCCCTGCTCATGCTGCTCGTCAATGTCCGCTCCGCGGGCGAAGCCCGGCAGATCCGCGAACGCATGGATTTCAAAACGCCCGGCGTGCTGATCGGTTTCTACATATTGGCCGGCGGCCTGGTCGAAACGGGGATTACGGGCGAGATCGCGACGCGGCTGCTGGAGCTGACGAACGAGAACAAATCGTTGACCGCGCTTGTGCTGTTCGCGGTAACGGGCCTGCTGTCGGCCGTGCTCGATCCCGTTCCGCTGACAGCCGCGGCCATTCCGCTCGTGCAGACGATCGGACTGCAAATGGAAGTGGTGCGGCCGTCCGACCTGAATCCGCTGTGGTGGGCGCTTGCGCTCGGCTGCGGCATCGGTTCGAGCGGCACGCTGGTCGGTTCGGTCGCCGGGGTGCTGGCGGCGGGACTTGCGCAGAAGGAAGGATACCGCTTCTCCTATTTCTCCTACTTGGCCGTCGCGTTTCCGCTCACGCTGCTGGCGCTCGGGGCGGGAGGCTGGTATCTGTACGCTCATATCCTGTAAGGCCTGCGCTTCTTTTGCCTGTCTCCGGCATGCGGCAGGAAAAGGCAAGGTCGGCGTCGAAAGAAGCATAGACGCCGGCCGCCCGCTTTCGGGCGCGGCAAGCGCCTATCCGCTTCGGAGAAAGACCGCACACAAGGAGGACATTCATGACAGACGAGCAGTTGAACCGGCAGGAGCCCCCGGCGGAAGAATTGACCGGAGAAGACTTGACGGAGGCCGTAATCGAGCTTTGCCGGCGCAAAGCCGACGAATTTCATTTCCTCGGATACGAACAGGCGATGTGGGAAGACGTGTGGCGCTGCGTCAATAAAAGGTATGCAGGCAAGGTCGATCCGCCGCTGCATCAGATCGTGAATGACATTCTGACGCTCCGTGTAGACGGGCTGATGAACCACCTTACGATGGCGGCGCTGAAAGAGGCTCCCTTTTCCTAAAGGAGAGTCTTTAATTTTGCTTCATTGACTCCATTTTCCGGCGTCGCTATAATGGGAATATTGAGAAAAAAGGGGGAACCAGAAACGGCATGAAGAGAATTGTCAGTTTCATTGTGATTGTGCTCGTCTCGATCGGGGTCATGGTCTGGAGTACGCCTAACCTGTTGAATTCGGTTCGATTGGGACTGGACTTAAAAGGCGGCTTCGAGATTCTGTACGAGGCGTCGCCAATGACGGGCGGAGCAGAAGTCACCAGAGAATCCCTGACCGAAACGGCCAAGAGTCTCGAAAAACGCGTAGACGCCCTTGGGGGAAGCGAGCCCGAGATTACGACCGAAGGCACGAACCGGATCCGTCTCAGAATCGCCGGCGTCACGGACGAAATGGCCGTTAGGGAACGCATCAAAGAACCCGCCAACCTGACGTTCCGCAGTATGGGGAACGCTTCGGAGACCGGCGCGGCAGGTAAGACCGACGCGGCAGCCAAAGACGAGGCCGCTTTGGAAAATACCGATTCCGCGGATGCGGCAGCCGGTACGGACGAAGCGGCTCCGGCCGAGGAAGACACGAAGACCGACGCCGCCGCAGGAACCGGTACGGACGATACGACCGGTACCGATAAAGCGGCCGGCACGGACGAAACGACCGGCACGAAGACCGACGCCGCGAAAGCCGATCCGTTCCAGGGGTACGACAAGATCGAGCTGACCGGCCAGGACTTCAAGCCGAACGGCGCTTCGGTCCAGTACACTTCGTTGAACGAACCGATGATTTCGATCGAACTCAACGACCCGGACAAGTTTGCGGAAGTGACCGGCAGATTGATCGGCCAGCCTATGGCGATCTTCCTGGACGACGAACTGCTGTCGGCTCCGGTCGTGCGGGATCGCATCACCGGCGGAACGGCGCAAATCTCGGGCGATTATTCGCGTGAAGAAGCGCAGAACCTGCGCGATACGATCAACCTGGGCGCGCTGCCGCTGCAGTTGACCGAGAAATACTCCCAGAGCGTGGGAGCGACGCTCGGACAGCTGTCGCTGGACCAGACGCTTCGGGCCGGCATCGTCGGTTCGATCATCATCTTGATCTTCATGATGTTCATGTACCGGATTCCGGGTCTGATTGCCGCATTCTGCCTGATCATTCATACGTGGGGCACGATTCTGGTCTTTATCTGGGCCGATATTACGCTGACCCTGCCGGGCATCGCGGCCTTCATACTGGGCATCGGGATGGCGGTCGACGCCAACATCATCACCTATGAACGGATCAAGGAAGAACTGCGCAGCGGAAAAAGCATTTTGTCGGCTTTCCGGTCCGGCAGCAAAAGTTCGTTCCGTACCGTTATGGATGCCCAGATTACAACCTTGATCGCGGGCGCCGTCATGTTCTGGCTCGGTACGGGATCGGTTCGGGGCTTCGCGCTCGTCCTGATGATCGATATCGTGACCAGCATCATTACGAACGTCTTCCTGTCCCGTTTCCTGCTCTCTCTGCTCGTTAAGGCGAAATCCTTGAAGAAGCCGGGGTATTTCGGAGTAAAGGGGAGTGAAATTCGTGAGCTCTAAAAATCAATCGAACCATTCGAACTGGAATTTCAACTTTGTCAAAAAGAGCAAGTATTTCTATACGTTCTCGTTGATCGTGACGCTCGCCGGCATTATCAGCCTCTCGGTGTTCGGCCTGAACTACGGCGTCGATTTCCGTTCCGGTTCGAACGTGGATATTTCGGTATCCAAAGCGGTGACGCAGGCTCAGGTGGAGAAGGTGGTCAGCGATGCCAAGCTCGATCAGGAAGCGAGTATCACGGCCGGCAACGACCGTGTCAATATCCGCTTCCCCGAAGTGCTGACGGACGCGCAGGTGCAAAGTTTGCAGTCGACGTTCAACAGCGAGATCGATCCGAACGCTTCGTACGAGATCAACACGGTCGATACGGAAATGGCGAAGGAGCTGGAGCGCAACGCGCTGCTGGCGATCGCCGTGGCCAGTATCGGCATCATGATCTACGTTACGATCCGTTTCGAATGGCGCTTCGCCTTGTCGGCGATCGTGGCCCTGCTGCACGATGCTTTTCTCGTCATCAGCGTGTTCTCGATCCTGCGGCTTGAAGTCAACCTGACGTTCATCGTGGCGATTCTGACCATCATCGGTTTCTCGATCAACGATACGATCGTTATTTTCGACCGAATCCGGGAAAATCTGCGCTTTGCCAAAAAGCAGACGCGCGGCGATCTGGAAGAACTCGTCAACCGAAGCATTTCGCAGACGATGATCCGCTCGCTCGGTACCGTATTCACCGTCTTCATCGCGGCATTCGCCCTGCTCGTCATGGGCAGCGAGTCGATTCGCATGTTCTCTCTGGCGATGGTGCTCGGACTGCTGTTCGGTACGTATTCTTCCATCTTTATCGCAAGCCCGATGTGGCTGGCGCTCAGAAGCAAGAAAAAGCCGTCCGCGGCCGCTCCGTCCAAAGCGACGAACTAAGATTGTTACGGCAGTGCCGTAAAGCCGCGTCCCGCATTCGAGGCGCGGCTTTTCTTGTGTAACAGGCTCCGCACAGATCGGCGCGGCTGCGTCCGATTCAATACGAGAGGGGAATGCTTATGGCGGTCCGTCAACAACAAGGCGGGAAAGCTTCAGGTTGGACCGATGCCTGCATACTGGGTGCCGCGGCACTGATCAAAGGCATCGGAGGATGGATGGGAGGAAGTCCGGCGCTGCTGGCCGACGCGCTGAACTCCGCTTCCGATGCCGTGCGCAGCCCGCGCGGGGGAAAAGGCTTGTCGGTGCCGGTCGTGCGCATTCTGTTCGCCGCGCTGATTCTGGTCGGGGCGATCGAAGTATCGATTTCGGGCTTCGACGATCTGGCGGCCGGGGTACCGCAGTCACCCGGCGCACGCGCGTTTGCCGCCTTTTTCGTCGCGGTGATCGTCGGGCAGGGCTTGTTCGTGCACCGTTATCGCCGCCTTGCGGCCCAGGACCGTCCGGCGGCCCGCCGCTTCGCGGCCGAACACCGCTTTTCCCTGTACGCGTCCATGGTCGTGGCCGCGGGCATGGCGCTGTCGATCACGGGCAGCCTGTACGATATGCCGCAGCTGATGTACGCGGATTCGGCGGCTTCGATTGCGGTCGCGTTCGTGGCCATCGTCAAAGCGCTCCGGTTGATGCTGCGGGTGCTCGAAGAATCGCCGGCCGCGGTCAAAAAAGTCGAAGAAAATCCGAAGCCTTTTGTGGAAACGGTCCAGCGCGTTCGCGGCGTGATCGAAGTACGCGAACTGAAAGCGGTCCGTTCGCTGGAAACGGTCCGTATCGAGCTGGTGCTGAGCGTCAATCCGCGCATGACGGTCAAGGAAGCGGAAGAGATCGCCCAGCGGTCCCGCGATCTGCTCATGCACCGCTTCGTGCAGGTAATCGAAGTCGATGTGCGGGTCGAACCGTATCATACGGGTTATCCGTACAAGTCGAATGAAGAACTGCTCAGCAGCGGCGAAGAGCCGACGATCGTGCAATGAATAGGCAGCATCTATTCGAACGCGGAGCAATCCGCGTTTGTTCGATTTGAAGCCCGAACTGAATTCTGATTGAAGCCCGAACTGAAGTATGAACTGAAGCCCGAAGCCGGTCGGGGCTCTAACGCCATCGATATCTATTCAAAAAAAGAAAAGGCAGGTGAGCTTGTGCTGCATTCGCAATATCAATGGAAAATCGCAAGTCCGGAGCGCGAGGCGGTAGAGCGTCTCGGCGAAGAACTGAACCTGTCCCCGCTGCTGTCGTCGCTGCTCGCGAACCGGGGGTACACGGAGCCGGCATCGGCGGCCGGCTTCCTAGACGGAGACGAAGACTTGGCCGGGCTGCACGATCCGTATCTGCTGCACGGCATGCAGGCGGCGGTGCAGCGTATACGCGCCGCCCTGGAAGGCGGAGAACGGATCTGGATCTACGGCGACTACGACGCCGACGGGGTATCGAGCACCGCGCTCATGATCCGGCTGATGAAGCGGCTCGGTGCGGACTTCGGGACGTATATCCCGCATCGTTCCAAAGAAGGATACGGCCTGCACCGCCATGCGATCGACGAAGCTGCGGCCGAAGGCGTCAAGCTGATCGTGACCGTGGATACGGGGATCAGCGCCGTCGATCAGATCGCTTACGCGGCGGAGCTCGGTATCGACGTCGTCGTGACCGATCACCACGAACCGCCGGCCGTGCTGCCGCAGGCATTCGCCCTCGTCAATCCGAAGCTGCCGCTGTGCGAATATCCGTACAAAGGCCTGGCCGGAGTCGGGGTCGCGTTCAAGCTGGCCCATGCGCTTCTGGGAGAGCCGCCGGAGGAATGGATGGACCTGACGGCGATCGGCACGGTCGCGGATCTGATGCCGCTGACCGGCGAGAATCGGCTGCTCGTCTCGCGGGGCATCGAAGCGATGCGGCGAAATCCGTCGCCGGGCGTGGAAGCGCTGCTGGCAGTTGCCGGCAGCGCGCCGGACCAGCTGACTTCGGTCGGCATCGCGTTTGCGATCGCGCCGCGCATCAACGCGAGCGGCCGGCTGGATCACGCCAACCGCGCGGTCGACCTGCTCATTACCGAAGAGCGCGACCGGGCGGAACATCTGTCGTCCGTGTTGGATCTGCTTAACAAAGAGCGGCAGAAAAACGTCGAAGACATCGTCGGCGAAGCGGTCGTCCTGCTGGAGAAAAAAATCGTGGACGCGGGCGAGGTGCCGAACGTGATCGTGCTGGCAGGCGAAGGCTGGAACGTCGGCGTCGTCGGCATTGTAGCTTCCAAAATTCTCGAACGGTATTACCGTCCGACGATCATTCTCGGGATCGACGCGGACAAAGGAACGTGCAAAGGCTCCGCGCGTTCGATCGCCGGCTTCGACATCTACGAAGCGCTGCTGTCGGTCGAAAAGACGATGGACCATTTCGGCGGCCATCCCGCGGCGGCGGGCATGAGCCTGGGTAGCGGCCGGATCGGCGAGTTCGAAGCCGGGCTGAACGCTTACGCGGCGAACGTGCTGAAGCCGGAACATCTGGTGCCGGTCATCGAAGCGGAGACGGAGTGCTCGCTGGCCGATATTCCGCTGCCGGTCATCGAAGAACTGGACCGGATGGCTCCGTTCGGCATGAGCAACCCGACTCCCCAGCTCGTCTTCCGGGGCGTCAAAGTGCAGCGCGTGCTGACGATGGGCAAGACGAACACGCATCTCAAACTCGTGGTCGAGCAGGACGGGTGCGTCGTCGAAGCGGTCGCCTTCGGCAAAGGCGCCCTGGCCGAGTACGTGGTCGAAGGCGACCGGCTCGATCTGCTGGCCGAACCGGGGATCAACGAATGGCGCGGCAGCCGCAAGCCGCAGCTGATGGTGCGCGATCTTGCGCTTCCGGCGTTCCAGGTATTCGATCGCCGCTCGGCGACGGCGTCGGCGGAAGACGTCGAACGCTTCCGCAAAAAAGCCGAATCCGTGCTTGCCTGCGGGCCGGATCAGATCGCGGCAGCCGTTCGGCCGGAGACGCTAAAAGTTTCGAATAAGACTCTGGCGCAACTGCCGGTTTGGCTGTATGATAAATATTCCGGGATTGAAGAAACGGAAAGCGGCCATGCGGAAGCGGACCCGGCCAAGACGCGCACGCTGTTCATTCTGGATCTGCCGGACACGGCGGAACCGTTCGAACGGATGCTGGCGCAATTCCCCGCTCTGGAAAACATCGTGTTGATGTATCCGGCAGGCGGCCCTTCGGCCGAACGCCTCAGCGACCCGAGCCGGGAGCGGATCAAGACCATCTACGTCGAGCTGCGCAAAGCCGCGGCCGAGCCCGTGGACGGTCGGCAGTTGGTCCAACGGCTCTGCCGGACGTCCGGCTGTTCGCCGCGCATGATTCGCATGACGCTGGACGTCTTCGAAGAACTGCGGTTCATCGTCCGGGCCGAAGGTTCCGTGACCGCGAATCCGAGCCCGCCCAAGGCGGCGCTCGATTCGGCCGCGGCCTATCGCACGCTGCAGGAAGCCGAGGCGCTGGAACGCCGGCTGCTCGGTCCGGGCGAGGACATCGGCATCTGGCTCACGCAGCGGATGCAGGCGGTCCGTGCCGCAAATCCGGACGCGGCTTTATCTTTTTCGGTGTAAGAGGGCGGAAGCCGTTCTTTCGCCGTCCCATCCGGGAAACCAGACTTAGGAGGAGATTGATTTGGATTTTAACGAACATATTCGCGTGATTCCCGATTTTCCGAAACCGGGCATCAGCTTTAAAGACATCACGACCCTGCTCGGCAACGGACCGGCGTATCGCGAGGCGATCGACGCTCTGAAGAAACAGGTCGAACATTTGCAAATCGACCTGATCGCCGGACCGGAAGCACGCGGATTCGTCGTCGGCGCGCCGCTGGCTTACGCGCTCGGCGTCGGCTTCGTACCGATTCGCAAAGTCGGCAAACTGCCTTACCAGACCGTTGAAATCGAATACGATCTCGAATACGGCAAAGATACGCTCGCTATGCATATCGACGCTGTCAAAGAAGGACAAAACGTCCTGATCGCGGACGATCTGCTCGCGACCGGCGGCACGATCGCCACGTCCGTCAGCCTCGTTCGCCAGCTCGGCGGCAACGTCGTCGGTGCGGCTTTCCTGATCGAACTCGAAGAGCTGAACGGGCGCAGCCGCCTGGACGACGTCGAAGTGTTCAACCTGATCAAAGGCTGATAAGCGCACGCAAGCCGGCTCGAAATCATTCCGATTTTATTAAATAAGAGCTTAAAGACCCGTTATTTGACATCCCGTGCAGCAAGCGGGAGCAAATGACGGGTTTTGTTGCTTTTTAGCGCTTTTTATGCCCAAAAGAACAAAAAACGAAAATAAATCGCCTTTTTTTGAAACCTTTTCTATTGCGGGCCGTAGAGTAGGGGGAGACTCGGAAAAAGAGCCTCTTTTCGTTTTGGACGGTTCTTTTTACCCGGTCCGCATTTTACAAGTTAAGGAGGGGATACCATGTCCGTCATTAGAGAAACCGACCTTCCGGGAATCGGGCGTAAATTCCTGATCGACACCGAAGAAGGCGACCGCTTCATCGTGATTTTGCATGAAGACGGCAAGCGCGAACTGTTCTGTCCATCGCCGGAGGATCCGGAGGAGTTGATGAGCGTCATGACGCTGACCGACACCGAAGCCCGCCAGTTGGGCGGCATCGTGGGCGGTATGAACTACCAGCCGACAGCGCTCGAGAAAGTCGAGCATACGCTGGACCAGCTGTCGATCGAATGGTACAAGCTCAAAAAAGGCATGAAAGCGATCGGGCGTTCGATCGGCGATTTGAAGATCCGGGAAAATACCGGAACGATCGTGATCGCCGCTATCGAAACGTCGCACAGGCAGACCGTAAGTCCGGGACCGGAATACGTGCTGGCCGAAGGCATGACGCTCGTCGTGGCCGGAGAACGCCAAAACATTCAGACGTTGAAAAGGATGCTGGAAGCAGGTGAGGCGTAATGGACCATATGGTATTCGAAGTCGGGATCGCGGTACTGCTTATCGCGCTCGCCGGGTTCCTGTCCGTTAAGCTCCGCTTCTCCGTCGTTCCGTTCTACATTCTCGCCGGCATGGCCGTCGGGCCGCACGCGCCGCATTTCGGGTTGATCGACCTGCGCTTTATCGAAAGCGCGGAGCTGATCAACTTCATGGGCCGGCTCGGCGTCATCTTCCTGCTGTTCTATCTGGGACTCGAATTTTCGGTCGGACGCCTGGCCAAAGCCGGCAAGTCGATCGCAATCGGCGGTTCCATTTATATCGGCATCAATTTCACGCTCGGACTGCTGTACGGCTTTATCTGCGGTTTTCCGATTCTCGAAACGCTCGTTATCGCGGGGGTTACGACCATTTCGTCCAGCGCCATCGTCGCCAAGGTTCTCGTCGACCTGAGACGGACGGCCAACCCGGAGACGGAAATGATTCTGGGCATCATCATGTTCGAGGACGTGTTCCTCGCCGTGTACCTGTCCATCTTGTCCGGTCTTCTGCTCAGCGGAGCGACCACGCTCGGCGGCATCCTGCTGTCCGCGGGCATCGCGCTCGGATACATGCTGCTCGTGCTGATCGTCGGCAGACTGCTCGTGCCGGTGCTCAACAAACTGCTCGGCATTTCTTCGAACGAAGTCTTTTTGACGACGGTGTTCGCGATGCTGTTCCTCGTAGCCGGCTTCTCCGAAACGATCCACGTGGCGGAAGCGATCGGCGCCCTGCTCGTCGGCCTCGTATTGGCGGAGACGAAGCATATGCACCGGATCGAAAAAGCGATCCTGCCGTTCCGCGATTTCTTCGGCGCTTTGTTCTTCTTCAGCTTCGGCTTGACAATCGATCCGCTCAGCCTCAAAGGCAGCGCGGTATGGCTTGCGATCGGCGCGGTCATCCTGACGATCATCGGCAACTACACGGCGGGCATGCTGGCCGGACGCACGGGCAATTTGTCGCCCAAAGCTTCGTCCAACGTCGGCTTGACGATCGTATCGCGCGGCGAATTTTCCATCATTATGGCGAATCTGGGCGCGGCCGGCGGACTGATGGCGATTCTTCAGCCTTTCGCGGCGATTTACGTCTTGATCCTGGCGGTACTCGGACCGTTCCTGACCAAGGAATCGGCAATGGTGCACAAGTTCGTCACGAAGATCATTCCGATGAAATCGAAGCCCGGCGGAGACAAGCTTCAGTAGAGGCAGACTCCAATAAAGACAAGCTTCAATAAAGGGATGTTCGAATCGGAAGTTTCGCAAAAAACGCTTAGGCCAGGCAAGGCCCAGCGTCACATGAATTATTTTCCTATAACATGGAGCGGCAGCGATTCTTCTCCACAACTCCGTATCATGGGAAAATAACTCGTGCAGCTTACGCAAAAAAGGCCGTGTCCTCCTTCTTCGGAAGGAGTGCACGGCCTTTTTGCTTTTTTTTGCCTGACTTGCAGCGTTCGATTACAGATCCGGCGTTTTCGTTTCCGTCGACGGCTCTTCTTTTTCGTTAGAAAGCCCGATCAGCACGATCAAGCGGAACACGACGTTCACGACGATACCGACGATCGTCGCAAGCGCCATGCCCTTGAGCGAGACGCTGCCGATCGTCAGGGTGATGCCGCTGAGTCCGACGCCCAGAATGAGCGCGGCGAGCAGCATGTTGACCGATTTCGAGAAATCGACTTTTTGCTCGACCAGAATGCGCAGGCCCGATACGGCGATGACGCCGAACAGCAGCAGCGAGACACCGCCCATGACCGGTCCCGGGATGTTGGCGATTGCCGAGGAAAACGTGCCGGAGAACGACAGCAAGATGGCGATGACGGCCGCTCCGCCCACGACGAACACGGAGTAGACGCGCGTGAGCGCCATGACGCCGATGTTCTCGCCGTACGTCGTGTTCGGCGTCGAGCCGACGAAGCCCGACAGGATGGTCGAGATGCCGTTGCCCAGCAGCGAACGGTGCAGGCCCGGATCTTTGGACAGGTCTTTGCCGACGATGTTGCTCGTGACCAGCAGATGGCCGACATGCTCGACGATGACGACGAGCGCGGCCGGCAGGATGGTCAGGATCGCCGCAATGTCCCAGCTTGGCGTGGTAAAGTCCGGCCAGGACAGGAAGTCGGCCTGGGCCACCGCGGCCGTATTCACTTCGCCCATCAGGTAAGCGACGATATAGCCGACCGCGATACCGATCAGGATATGGATGATTTTCGGGAAGCCGCGGAACAGCACGGCTCCGAGCACGGTCACGCCCAGCGTGATGATCGAGATCCAGATCGCGTTGGCGTTGTAGGCGACGGCTCCGGTGACGGCGTCCTTCGTGCCGAGCAGGCCGGCCAGGTCCGCTGCGACCGGCAGCAGTTCAAGGCCGATCAGGGCGACGACGCAGCCCATGACGACGGGCGGGAACAGGAAATCGATCCAGGCCGTGCCGGCCACTTTGACGAGCAGGGCGACGAGCACGAAGACGATCCCGATCACGATGAAGGCGCCCAGCGCTTTGGAGTAATTGTCCATGTGGTCGCCGGACCAGGCCAGCACGACGCCGACCGGGCCGAGGAACGCGAAGCTCGAACCGAGGTAAGCCGGAATCTTGCCTTTGCAGATCAGAATGTAGAGCAGGGTGCCGATCCCGTTCATGAGCAGGATGACGCTCGGGTCCACGCCGAACAGGTTCGGGACGAGGACGGTACTGCCGAACATGGCGAACAGATGCTGCAAACTGAGCAGCAGGCCGGGAGCGAAGCCCGGCCTTTCGTTGACTTGAATTTCACGCTGCAAAGACGCTCACTCCTTGGGGCATAGGTTGGAGCCGCTCCGGTGGATCGGAGAGCGGCTCAAGGCGGATGAGAAAAACGGGTAACTATCCGGCATGAAGCGTAAGCCGAAGCGGCAAAATCCGTACGCGCTTGATCATCTTAACTAGATTATAGAGGTTTTTGTTTTTTTTCAATAACATTTTCGCCAAAATACGCAATAACTTTCGGATTTAGCGCATTTTCCGTCAAAAAGAACGTACAGTCCCGCAGCGATGAGCATTTGGTGAAGAAAGCAACAATTTCCGTGCACGCATTGACGGCGATACACCTAAAAGGCATAATGAAAGGAAAACCCTATCGATACGCCTGAATGCGAATTCCGCAAGCAGGCTTCATTTTCTTATAGAAAGGAATCGGAAAGGACTCAATGGGCATTGAACGATTACTTGAAAAGGCGTCCGTTTATATCCGTGAATCGGACCTCCCCCGCATTCGGGAAGCCTACGAATTCGCCGATCAGGCCCATTCCGGGCAGGTCCGAAAATCCGGCGAGCCGTATATTCTGCACCCGCTGGCGGTTGCAGATATTGTCGTGGGCATGCAGATGGACACCACGTCCATCGAAGCGGCCCTCCTGCATGACGTAGTCGAAGATACGACCGTATCGCTCGACGAGATCCGCGAGCACTTCGGCGAGACGTGCGCCATGCTCGTCGACGGATTGACCAAGCTCGAACGAATCAAATTCCGATCCAAGGAAGAACAGCAGAACGAAAACTACCGCAAGATGTTTATCGCCATGGCGCAGGATATTCGCGTCATCGTGATCAAGCTGGCCGACCGGCTGCACAATATGCGCACGCTCAAGCACCAGTCGGAAGAAGGACAGCGGCGGATCGCCTACGAGACGCTGGAGATTTTCTGTCCCGTCGCCGACCGGCTCGGTATTTCGGCGATCAAATGGGAGATGGAAGATATCGCGCTGCGGTATCTGAATCCCCAGCAGTATTACCGGATCGCCAACCTGATGCACAAAAAGCGCGCCGAGCGCGAGCAGTTCATCTCCGACGTCATCGGACGGATCAACGAAAAGTTGGACGAGATGGGCGTGGAGGCCGATCTGTCGGGACGCCCGAAGCATATTTATAGCGTATACAAAAAAATGACGAGCAAAAACAAACAGTTCAACGAAATTTACGATCTGCTGGCGATCCGCGTGCTCGTCGACAACGTCAAAGACTGTTACGCCACGCTCGGCATCATCCATACGCTGTGGAAGCCGATGCCCGGACGGTTCAAGGATTATATCGCCATGCCGAAAGCGAACATGTACCAATCGCTGCATACGACGGTCGTCGGCCCGAACGGGGAACCGACCGAAGTGCAGATCCGCACCTGGGACATGCACCGCACGGCGGAATTCGGTATCGCGGCCCACTGGGCCTACAAAGAAGGCACGACGGCGACAGGCGGCGGGATCGAGAACAAAATGCCGTTTTTCAAAGAAATCATCGAACTGCAAAACGAAGCCAAAGACGCGTCGGAATTTGTCGAATCGCTCAAGATGGATTTCTTCTCCGATCTTGTCTTCGTGTTCACGCCCAAAGGACAGGTCATCGAGCTTCCGACCGGTTCGGGACCGCTCGATTTTGCTTACCGCATCCATACGGAAATCGGCAACCGGACGATCGGCTCCAAAGTGAACGGGCGGATCGTCCCGCTCGACCACAAACTCAAAACCGGCGATATCGTGGAGATTTTGACGTCGAAACATTCGTACGGACCGAGTCAGGATTGGGTCAAAATCGCTCAATCCTCGCATGCGCGCAGTAAAATTAAACAGTGGTTTAAAAAAGAACGGCGCGAAGAAAATGTCGAAAAAGGTCGGGACGGACTGGAACGCGAGATCAAAAAGCTCGGGCTCGAAGTCTCGGAATGGCTGACCGACGACAAGCTGCTTGAAGTGGCCAACAAGTTCGCGTTCAACGATACCGACGACATGCTGTCCGCGATCGGCTTCAACGGTATCACCGCTTCGCAGGTCATCACCCGACTGACGGAAAAATGGCGCCGCGAGCAGGAAGAAAGCAGCAACCATCTGGAATTGACCAACGAGGTGCGCGAAGTCAAAGCGGCCCCGGCGGACAAAGAGAAGAAGCGTCCGACCAACGGCGTCAAAGTCAAAGGGGCAAGCAATCTGCTCGTTCGCTTCGCGCGCTGCTGCAATCCGGTGCCGGGCGACGACATCGTCGGCTATATTACCCGCGGGCGCGGCGTGTCCGTCCACCGCTCCGACTGTACGAACATTCCCGGAGCGAACGACGGCCAGGAAGCGGCGCGGGTCATCGAAGTCGAATGGGAAGACGCGGTGGAATCGAACTTCAGCGTCGATATCGAGATTACGGGCCTCGACCGCCGGGACTTCCTGAACGAAGTGCTGCAGGCCGTCTCGGAAAGCAAAACGAATATGACCGCCGTCTCGGGACGCGCGGACAAAAACAAAATGGCGCTGGTGCATATTACGATCCTGATCCGCAACACCGAGCATCTGCAATCGGTCGTGGAGCGGATCAAGCGTGTGCGCGACGTGTACACGGTTCACCGGATCATGCAATAAACGGGCGGCGGCCTTCAAGCCGCGCCCGGTGAAGAAGGAGTTCGAGCTTCTATGAGACTCGTCATTCAACGCTGCAAACGCGCGTCCGTCGAAGTCGACGGGCAGGTCGTCGGCCGGATCGACGCGGGCTTGACGGTGCTCGTGGGCGTGACGGGCGACGATACGGAAAAAGACGCGCAGTACCTGGCCGACAAAACGGCCGGGCTGCGCATTTTCGAAGACGGGGACGGCCGGATGAACTACAGCGTTCAGGATATCGGCGGAGCCGTGTTGTCGGTGTCCCAGTTCACGCTGTACGGCGACTGCCGCAAAGGCCGGCGTCCCAACTTCATGGCCGCCGCGCGCCCGGAACCGGCGTTGGCGCTCTACGAAGCGTTTAACGAAGCGCTGCGGGCCAAAGGACTGACGGTCGAGACCGGCACGTTCGGCGCCATGATGGACGTCTCGCTCGTCAACTGGGGACCGGTCACGCTGATCGTCGACAGCCGCGATTAATCGCATGAACATTGCAAGCCGCTTCGGCCGCCTTCACGGGCAGCCGGGGCGGCTTTTCTTTTTCGGCGTTTGTTTTGAATTCCAAGTCGGCAGGGTAATAAGAAAGCGAGAACAGCTTACATCACGGAGGACAGAGAGGAGTTCTGAACCGATATGAGTAAAATCGCATTTTTGCTAGCCAACGAATTCGAAGATTCCGAAATGCAGGTTCCGTACGACGAGTTGAAAAAAGCCGGTCATACGGCGGATATCATCGGACTCCAGGCCGGAGAAACGGTCAAAGGCAAACTGGGAAAAGCCGAATATACGACGGACAAGGCGATCTCCGAAGCGAAAGCGTCGGACTACGACGCCGTCGTCATTCCGGGCGGTTCCTCGCCGGAGAATCTGCGCCTCGATCCGCATGTGCTCCAATTCGTCAAAGACGTAAACGCAGCGAAAAAGCCGATCGCCTCGATCTGCCACGGCCCGCAAATTTTGGCCAGCGCCGATCTGCTGCAAGGCCGCACGATCACTTCGTATCCGCCCCTGCAGGACGATATGGTCAATGCCGGCGCGCAGTTCAAGGACGAAGAAGTCGTGGTGGACGGGAACTTCATTACGTCCCGCACGCCGGATGACGAACCGGCCTTCGTACGCGAAATCCTGAAAGTTCTGTCCTGAAGGTTCTGTAAAGCCGGCTCTGCCGGCTTTGCTTCCTCATAGACTCCCAAGAACCGACCCGACGGAAACACCGATTTTTTTGATGAATGCCCATTCCAAAGGAGGGAATTACAATGTCCAAACATATCCAAGCTTATTTCAAAACCGAAAGCGAAGCGGAAGGCGCAAGAATGAGTCTGATGACGTTCACCACCGAGCAGCTCGAAGTCGGAGAACTGCAGGGCGGCGTCGGATACGGCGGAAATAACGGCGGCACGGGACGCGTCGTCGTTCCATTGGTTCCATTGTCCGGCACGACGAACGCGGGCTTCAACGGCGGTGCGGTCGGTTCCGGCAGCGCGGGCAGCATGATCGGCGATCAGGCCGTTCCGGTTCCGGCCCACAGCGAGTCGGGCGATATCGGCGGTCAGCCGATCGACAAAAAGGACGTTGACGCAGACAATTATGATGACGCTTCCGACAAGGATCTGCGCGATTTGTCGTATACGCTTTCCGTCAAAGTCAAAGACGAAGACTACAAAGACGTCGTACGCAAGCTGCGCAACAACAACGGCTACGTGCACGTATACGATTGAGCCTGAGCCGAGCTTCGCAGGCAAGTTGTCATACAACCGTAATGTCCGGTTCATCTTTCCTTAACAAGAAGCGGTTATATTAAACGTATGACCCCCTTAGATATATTTGAAGGCCCCAGGCAGCTGCCTGAGGGCCCTTTTTTTGCGCACAGATTCACCAAGTAAGCGCAACCATATGCAGGGCGGCGATTTTGCGCAGGCCAAACGGTTGACTTTAATCATGTACTTGATTACAATCATAAAATATAACAAGCGCAGTAAGTATTTTCTGGCCGGTCCGGCAGGAAGCTTGCGGCGAATATCATGATTCGATGACGGGAAAAAGTAGTCCGATCCCAAAGCGCACAAGAGAGGAATTCCATGGCTGGAAGAATTCCGCGCGGCGGCCGGACCAAAGACCTCCCCGAGAACGCACGGCGAACGACGGAAAAAGCGGCGGATTTCGTATCCGGCTTCCCTTTTTGGAGTTCAAGTAGCCGATGCGCGAGATCAGGCGGGCGTTAACCGTCTTCAATGAAGCGGGTTTTGGCTGTAATTGGATGTGGGGAATGTCCGGCATGCCAAGCAGAGAACCCGAAATGTGGGTGGCACCACGGGAGATTCGTTTATGCGGTCCCTCGTCCCTGTACTATGCGTAAGATAGCGGCATAGACGGCGGACGTGGGGCTTTTTGGTATGTTATAAAAAGAACCCGGACGCGCAGGCCGGAAAGGAAGGGAAAACAACATGGATTTTCAAAAGCCAAAAGGCACGCTCGATTTTCTGCCGGGTACGGTAGAAAAATGGCAGTACGTGGAGAATAAAGCCCGCGACTTGTCCAGACGCTTCAACTATCGCGAAATTCGCACGCCGATCTTCGAATACACGCAGCTGTTCCAGCGCGGCGTAGGCGAGACGACGGATATCGTGCAAAAAGAAATGTTCTCGTTCCAGGATATGGGAGGGCGCGGCATGACGCTGCGGCCGGAAGGTACGGCAGGCGTCGTGCGTGCCTACGTGGAGAACAAAATCTACGGCGAGCCCGACGTATCCAAGCTGTTCTACATCGGCCCGATGTTCCGCCAGGAACGGCCGCAGGCGGGACGCTACCGCCAGTTCCACCAATTCGGCATCGAAGCGATCGGCTCGGTCGATCCCGCGATCGACGCCGAAGTCATCGCGTTCGGCATGCAGTTCTTCGAAGATATCGGCCTCAAAGGCACGAGCGTCGAGATCAACTCGGTCGGCAACGCGGCATCGCGCGCCGAATATAACGAACGGCTGCTGGCGTTCCTCAATCCGATGCGCGATACGCTGTGCAAAGACTGCCAGAGCCGCATCGACCGCAATCCGCTGCGCGTGCTCGACTGCAAAGTCGATCAGGACAAGTTCACGGACGCGCCGTCGATCCTCGACAGCCTGGACGAAGAAAGCCTCGTGCACTTCGAAGCCGTGCAAAGCCATCTGGCGGCGATGGGCGTGCCGTACAAAATCAATCAGCGCCTCGTGCGCGGACTCGATTATTACACGCTGACGGCGTTCGAGTTCAAAACGGAAAGCGGCATCGGCGCGATCGATACGATCGGCGGCGGCGGACGCTACAACAAGCTGGTCGCCGAAGTCGGCGGACCGGACCAGCCGGGCATCGGCATGGCGATCGGCATGGAACGCCTGCAGCTGCTGCTGGCGGACCAGCAGACGGAGATCGAAGCCGAACCGCCGCTGGACATTTACCTGATCGCCCTCGGCGACAAAGCCAACGCGGAGATCACGAAGCAGCTGCACAAGCTGCGCCGCCTCGGCTTCTCGGCCGAGCGGGATTACCAGGGCCGCAAGATGAAAGCGCAGATGAAGTCGGCCGACCGGCTGCAGGCGCGCTACACGGCGATCCTCGGCGACGACGAACTGGAACGCGGTGAGATTGCCGTCAAATCGATGGAGACGCGCGAGCAGGTCACGGTGCCGCTCGGCGAGCTGGAATCGGTGTTGACCTCGCGTACGACCTAGAATCACCCACACCCGGATAGCGCCGGCTCCGGCCGGTCGTGTCCGAACCAAAGGAGAATGACCTTATGATGCTCAGAACTCATCACTGCGGACAGATCACTTCCGCGCAAATCGGCGAAACGGTTACATTGAACGGCTGGGTCCAGACCCGCCGCGACCTCGGGGGCGTCCTGTTCATCGATCTCCGCGACCGCAGCGGCATCGTGCAGGCCGTCTTCAACCCGGCTTACTCGGGCGAAGCGCTGCAAACGGCGGAACGCGTACGGACGGAATACGTCCTGGCCATCAAAGGTACGGTCGTCAAACGCGAAGAAGAGACGGTCAACAAAAACCTGCCGACCGGCGAACTTGAAGTGCGCGTCACCGAGATCGAAGTGCTGAACGCGGCCAAAACGACGCCTTTCTTCATCGAAGACGGCATCGAAGTCGACGAAGCGCTGCGCCTGAAATACCGCTACCTCGACCTGCGCCGCCCGGAAATGCAAAAGACGCTCATGCTGCGTTCGCAGTCGGCCAAAATCTTCCGCAACTACCTCGACGAACAGGGCTTCGTGGAAGTCGAAACGCCGATCCTGACCAAAAGCACGCCGGAAGGCGCGCGCGACTACCTCGTGCCGAGCCGTGTGCACGAAGGCGAGTTCTTCGCTCTGCCGCAGTCGCCGCAGATCTTCAAGCAGCTGCTCATGGTCAGCGGCCTGGAACGCTATTACCAGATCGCGCGCTGTTTCCGCGACGAAGACCTTCGGGCCGACCGTCAGCCGGAATTCACGCAGGTCGACCTTGAATTGTCGTTCGTCTCGCGCGACGAAATTCTCGGCCTGATCGAACAATTGATGGCGAAGCTGTTCCGCGAGACGATCGGCGTCGAAGTTCAACTGCCGTTCCAGCGTCTGACGCACGCGGAAGCGATGAGCAAATACGGTTCCGACAAGCCGGACCTGCGCTTCGGCATGGAACTGGTCGATGTCGGCGACATCGTCGAGACGAGCGAAGTCAAAGTGTTCGCTTCCGTGATCGGCAGCGGCGGGCAGGTCAAAGTGCTGAACGCCAAAGGCTGCGGCACTTGGACGCGCAAAGAGATCGACGATCTCGGTCCTTACGCCGCCCGTTACGGCGCGAAAGGCCTGGCCTGGATTCAGGTCAAGGAAGACGGCTTCAAAGGCCCGATCGTCAAGTTCATGAGCGAAGAAGTCATTCAGGCGCTGCGCGAGCGCACGGACGCCGAAGTGGGCGACCTGCTGCTGTTCTCCGCGGACAAAAAACAGGTCGTGGCCGACGTGCTCGGCGCGCTGCGCCTTAAAATCGGCCGTCAGCTCGGCCTGATCGACGACAGCATCTACAAATTCGCCTGGGTACTGGAATTCCCGCTGCTCAGCTACGACGAAGAATCGAAGCGCTACGTGGCGGAACACCATCCCTTCACCCGTCCGCTCGAAGAAGACCTGGAACTGTTCGAGACCGACCCGGGTGCGGTGCGCGCCCAAGCTTACGACCTCGTGCTGAACGGTTACGAAGTCGGCGGCGGTTCGCTGCGGATCTTCGAACACGACCTGCAGCAGAAAATGTTCAGACTGCTCGGCATTTCCGAAGAAACGGCGCAGGAGCAGTTCGGCTTCCTGCTGGACGCGTTCCAGTACGGCACGCCTCCGCACGGCGGCTTCGCGTTCGGCTTCGACCGTCTGGTCATGCTGCTCACGCAGCGTACCAACCTGCGCGAGACGATCGCGTTCCCGAAAACGGCAAGCGCAACCGATCTGCTGATGAACGCGCCGTCCGCGGTCGACCAGGGACAGCTCGAACAGCTGCATATCAAGCTGGCTCCGAAACCGGCCAAAAAGCCGGCGGCAGCCGAAAGCGAACAAGCCTAAACGTACGCAGGAGGAGGTTGTTGGACGATGCTGCATGCTTTTTCCAGAACGGAACTCGCGATCGGCCCCGGCGGGCTCGAAGCGCTCAAAAACAGCACGGTAGCGGTACTCGGCATCGGCGGCGTCGGCGCCATGGCGGCCGAAGCGCTGGCCCGCTCCGGCGTGGGCACGCTGATCCTGATCGACAAGGACGTCGTGGACATCACGAACATCAATCGCCAGATCCATGCGCTGACGACGACGGTCGGCCAGCAGAAGACGGAACTGATGGCCGAGCGGGTCAAACTGATCAATCCGGACATCCGGACGATCGTGCTGAATATGTTTTACACGGAAGAAACGTACGAAACGCTGTTCGAACACCACATCGACTACGTGATCGACGCTTCCGATACGATCGTCTACAAGATCCATATTATCAAGGAGTGTCTGGAACGCGGCATTCCGATCATCTCCAGCATGGGCGCGGCGAACAAAATGGACCCGTCGCGCTTCCAGGTGGCGGACATTTCCAAAACGAAAATGGACCCGATCGCGCGGATCATCCGCAAAAAGCTGCGCAAAGACAGCGGGATCAAAAAAGGGGTCAAAGTCGTCTTTTCGACCGAAAAGCCGATCAAACCGCGCGCGGACGTGACCGAGCAGATCGCTCCGGCCGGCGCCAAGATCCGCAAAGCGAAGCAGCCTCCGGCCAGCAACGCTTTCGTGCCTCCGGTAGCCGGGCTGATCATGGTCAGCGAAGCCATCAAAGACCTGCTGATCCTCGGCGGCCATCCGATGCCGGATCAGACTTGATTTCATACCGAATTTGTACAAGGCGCTTCCGCCAGGAAGCGCCTTTTGCTGCGCGCCCGGAAAATAATTAAGGTGGTTTGCGCGGGAATATGCTATGCTGGTAATCCTTTTGCATTTTCGCCCCCGAATCCGGCGGGCGAAAATGCCGATTGATTTCGGCATTTTGTGCGGCCAAGTTCGCCGGTTCGAGAGAACCTCTGTACAAAATGCTCATCTTAGGAGGTAACTGAAATGAGCGACAATCTTCAAAGTGCCTATCAAGAAGAGCAACACAAGCTGGATTCCGTTCTGCAAGAAATCGGAACGCAGCTTGCGCGCCTTCGGGCCGTGCCGGTCTATACCGGGCACGATTTCACCGAGCAGGTGCTTGAGGCGGGACGCGAAGAGCGCCGCCAACGGCTGATCAAGTCGGAACCCGAGCCGTATTTCGGACGGATGGACTTCGAGGAAGAAGGCCGCGCCGCGCCGGCGCCGCTCTATATCGGCAAGACCGGGCTTGACGGACGCGATCCCGGCAGTCTGCCGATCGTCGTCGATTGGCGGGCGCCGGTCGCGAGTTTGTTCTATTCGTTTACCGGCGGAGAAGAACGGGTCGAGTACGAAGCGCCGGAAGGGCTGATCGGAGGCGCGGTGCATCTCAAACGCAATATTATGGTGCGCCGCTCCGAACTGGAACGCGTCGTCGACACGTACACGCGCGGCGGCGAAGAACCGGCCGTCTCGGACGAGTTCCTGCTGTACCGGCTGGGCGAGAACAAAGACAACCGGCTGCGCGATATCGTCTCGACGATCCAGGCCGAGCAGGACCGGATCATCCGGGCGGAGAAAAACACGGCGCTGATCATTCAGGGCGTCGCGGGCAGCGGCAAGACGACCGTCGCGCTGCACCGGCTCGCGTTTCTGCTGTATCAGTACAAAGAGCAGGTATCGGCGGAGAAAATGATCATTTTCGCGCCAAACGGCATGTTCCTCGATTATATTTCCGGCGTCCTGCCGGAACTCGGCGTAGGCGATATCCAGCAGCGCACGTTCACCGATTGGGCGGTCAAGCAGCTGGACGCGGAATCGATGCTGGCCGACCCGGCCGAGACGCTGGACTTCTGGTTCGGCCGCTCCGCCGGGGAAGCTCCGGGCGACGACGCGCCGGGACGTTTCAAAGGCTCGGACCTGTTCCGGGGCATGCTCGACGCCGCGGCGGCCGCGCTCGAAAGTTCCGGCGCGCCGGAGCTTGAATTTTCACCGTGGGAAGGCAAAGTGCTGCCGTACGAAACGATTCTGCACTGGTACGCGGACGAGTACAGACATTATTCGGCGGCCGGCCGCAAAGAACGCGTACTGGCGAGAATCCATCGCTGGATCGAAATGGAACTCAAGCCGGTCAAGCCGGAGACGCTGCGCAAAGAGTTCAAAAAGAAAGCGGCCCAGCGCGAAAAAGCGTATGCGAAAAAATGGCCCGATTTCAGTCCGCTGACGCTGTACAAGCAGATGTTCGGAGCAGCCAAAGACGCCCGCGGCATCCTGCCGCAGGAGAAGCTCGCCGGCATTCCGGCCGCCGTGCTGAAATCGACACGCAAAGACCTCAAAGAAAACCGGCTGCGCGAAGAAGACCTGCCGGCGCTGCTCTATTTGCGGCTGCTGCTGAACGGGATCGAAGGGTCGGAACGGTTCGACCATATCGTCATCGACGAAGCGCAGGATTTTTCTCCGCTGCAGGTGACCGTGCTCGACCGGTTCGTGCGCGGCCATTCGTTTACGATTCTGGGCGATCTGTCGCAGGGCATCCATGCGTACAAAGGCGTTCAGGCGTGGGAGGAAATGAGCGGACTGTTCGGCACGCAGGACACTTCGTATCACGCGCTGACGCGAAGCTACCGTTCGACGATGGAGATCATCGGGTTTGCCAATACGATTCTGGCCGGCGGCGTGGCGAACGCGATCGAAGCGGTGCCGGTGTTCCGAAGCGGCAACCCGGTGCGGATGATCGATTTCGGGCTTGAAGGCGAAAGCGGCGAGGCCGAAACAGTCGGCGCGGCTGCCGCGTCCGCTGCGGCCAAAGCGCTGGGAGCGCTGTGGGGACGGGAGCACAAAACGGTGTCGCTGCTCACCCGGACACAGTCGCAGGCCCGGGCCCTGCATGCGGCGTTGAGCTCGGAGTTCCCCGAGCTGAACCTGATCGACGGCAGCATGACGCAGTACGAAGGCGGCTTGTCCGTGCTTCCGCTGCATCTGTCCAAAGGACTGGAATTCGACGCGGTCGTTATTGCGGACGCGGGAGATAGCCGGTACGGCGACAGCGAATGGGACGCCAAGATGCTGTACGTCGGCTGCACGCGGGCGCTGCACGAACTTTGGGTGCTGCACGGCGGCGCGACGCCGGCTTTTCTGGACGCTTCCGGCGAGTGGAGCGTACCCGGCTGGCCGGACGGCGAAGCTTGAGCGCTTCGGCCTGTCCTTGTTGACGTGTGACTTCTCGTTGTAAAAAAAGCAAAACAAAAGGACGGCCTGCAGGCCGTCCTTTTTGCGTATGGGTATGGCCGGCAGAGGAGGGGAGGGAATCGCGTCTCAGGCGGAGTCGTTCAGGTCTTCGCCGTGGATGCAGACCCGGTTGCGGCCTGCGGCTTTGGCCCGGTACAGCGCGGAATCCGCGGTGCGGATCAGTTCCTGCGCATTTTGCCGCAGCTGAAGTTCCGCGACGCCGAAGCTTGCGGTGACGACGTAATCCGGCGAAGGCGAATCGAACTCGATCAGCCTGCGCAGCCGTTCGGCGACGTCCGCCGCTTCTTCGATCGGCGTATCGGGCAGCAGCACGGCGAATTCTTCGCCTCCGAAGCGGACAGGCAGATCGCCGAAGCGGCTGTATGCGCGAAGCAGCAGGCCGATATGCTTCAGCACCGTATCGCCTTCCTGGTGGCCGCGCGTATCGTTGAGCCGCTTGAAATGGTCCACGTCCAGCAGAATCAGGCTGAGCGGGTGTGCGTTCGGATTGTGCTTGGGGAACGTCTCGTTGTGCAGCTTGACGAGCGAATCTTCGAAATACCGGCGATTCCAGAGGCCCGTCAGGCCGTCGCGCATCGCAAGCGACTGGATCTGCCCGGTCTGCCGCACGTTCTCGATCGAGGTGACGATCAGCGGAACGAGCTTTTCCAGACGCTGCTTTTTGACCGCGGTAAAAAAGAACGGCTGCACGGACATCAGGCTCAGGACGCCGACGATCCGTTTGTCTTTGCGCAGCAGCAGTTGGATGGACGAGCGAATCCCGTTCCCGTACAGCCGGTCGGCCAGCTCGCCGCGGGGCCTGCGCATGTCCCAATCTTCATGCAGCACTGACACGCCGCCGCGGATCAGCTCCCTTAACTGTTCCTGCTCGCCGGGCAGCAGCGCTTCTTTCGGTTTGAGGTGTTCGCCCTGCAGCACCGTTTTGAAATAAAAGCGCCGGTCCGCGTTTTGCATAATCAGGCTGATTTTGTCGCATTGGACGAGCGCGCGCATATGCACCAGCGTCTCGCGATAGACGTCCTGCAGCGAAGCGGCCTGATTGAGCGCATTGATCATCTTGTACGTGTCTTCGAGCTGCTCGCTTTCGCGCCGCATGTCTTCGCCCATCCGGTTGAAAGCGCCGACGAGCCGGCCCAATTCGCCGGAAGACGTATAATCGCTTCGTTCCAGCTCGCATCGGCTTCCTTCATAGAAGGAGATGGCGCGATCGAGCGCCGCCAGCGGATCGATCAACCTGCGAATATGTTTAATGATGAAGAAGACGTACAGGCCAAGCGCCAGCAGCGCGGCGGTGCCGGCCAGCGCAAGCGTCAGGCTGATCCGACTGAGCAGCCGTTCGCGTTCGAGATCGCGCTGCACGACGATGCGCGACAGCACGTCGTCGAATTCGGCGCTCAGCGCAAGGAACGCGGCTTCGTCGATTTTGAGCTGCGTCGCGCTGGCCGAGCGGCCCAGCAGCGATTGGTTGAACAAAGCCCGGATGTGCCGGCTTTCCCAACGCTGAATATCGGACAGCAGCGAATCGATATCGCTTTCGAAAAGAGGCGTCAAAAAAGCGCGGTCCCGGAGATTTCGCACAAGCTGCCCGTAGTCCGCGGTTCCGCGGTCGTACGCGTCGAGAAACGACTGTTCGCCGGTGATGCTATAGCCGCGCTGGCCGCTTTCCTGCTCGACCAGCGCTTTTTCCAGCAGGTCGAGATTTTCGGTTAGCAGGGCCAGATCGCGAACCTGAAGGTAACTGCTTTTGATAAAATGGTTCTGAAGCAGGTAGGCGCCCCCCAACAGCAGGGCGAATACGGCCAGGAAGGCGAGGCTGAACCGGACCAGCAGCGCGCCCAGCTTCGTTTCGTTTCGGTGCCGTTCACGGCTTGGCGAAATCATCTTCGTCACTCCCTCGGATTGGGCGGGTTTTGTGCGGAGTTACCCGATTCGGCGACCCGTCGTTGCATACAAAGGATATATCGGCAAATGGAAGCTAACTTGTAAGCGATTTTGCGCCAAAACGAACCTGTCGCTCCGATCCGGCGCCGAATGTTCGATTTTCGTGCGGGATCGTACGGAATTGGGCGTTTTTTGGAAGTTTGGAGACGGTTTTGATTTGCGTTCCGGGCAGATGCCCTCTATATTGGATAAAGAACGAAAGGACGTGACAAGCTTGGATCTGTTTTCTTACGGAGGCGACTCGGACGCGCAGACGGGCAGCGGCCTGCTGGCCGACCGCATGCGACCGCTGACGCTGGACGAATATATCGGCCAGGAAGACATCGTCGGCCCGGGCCGGCTGCTGCGCCGCGCGATCGAGGCGGACAAAGTCGGTTCGATCGTGCTGTACGGACCGCCGGGATGCGGCAAAACGACGCTGGCTCACATTATATCGAATCATACGCAGGGCAAGTTCGTACGCCTGAACGCGGTGGACGCCACGGTCAAGGACGTGCGCGAAGTCATCCGGCAGGCGGCCGACGACAAAGCGCTGCACGGCAGCAAGACGATCTTGTTCCTCGACGAAGTCCACCGCTTCAACAGCTCGCGCCAGGATGCCCTGCTGCCGGCGGTGGAGAAAGGCACGATCATCTTTATCGGCGCGACGACGGAGAATCCGTTTCACTACGTCAACGGAGCCCTCATGAGCCGCTCGACGCTGTTCCAGCTGGAGCCGCTCACGGCGGAGCATGCGTTGATCGCGATGCGCCGCGCGTTGGCCGACCCGCAGCGCGGTCTCGGCTACATGGACCTGCGCGCCGACGAAGAAGCGCTGGACCATATCGCGGCGATGTCGGGCGGCGATATCCGCCGCGCGCTCAACGCGCTGGAACTTGCGGCGCTGACGACGCCGCCCCAGCCGGACGGCAGCGTCGTCATCTCGCGGGAAGCGGCCGAAGAATCGGTGCGCCGCCCGATCGCGCGCGCCGACGAGTCGACCCAGTACGACGTCCTGTCGGCGTTCCACAAATCGATTCGCGGTTCCAGCGACGCCGCGCTGTACTGGTTCCTCTATGCCGTCGAGAAGCTCGGTATGGACCCGATGACGTTTATCCGCCGCCTGATCGCGGCGAGCAGCGAAGACATCGGGCTCGCCAACCCGCAGGCGATGGTGCAGGCCGTATCGGCGCTGGAAGCCTACCGCAACAACGGCTGGCCCGAAGCGAAGCTCAATATCGCCCAGGCGATCCTGTTCGCCGTCGAAAGCCCCAAGTCCAACGCCGTGTATACCGCGATTTCCCGGGCCGAAGCCGCGTTCGGCCGCACCGCGACGACGGAAGTTCCGCTTCATCTGCGGGACACCCATTACAAGGGAGCCGAGCAGCTCGGGCACGAAGGCTACAAATATCCGCACAACTTTCCGAATCATTATGTGGAGCAGGCGTATCTGCCCGCCGAACTGCAGGGTACCGTCTTTTACGAAGCGACCGAACAGGGCAACGAGTCGAAAATCCGCCTGAATCAACAGCGACGCCGCGATAAAGGCTGAACGGGGCGGCCAAACGGCCGGATCTCTCGAAATTTGCGCCGTACGGTCCGCAAACGCGATTCGTATGTTAGAATTGTCAGAACAATACGAAATGTAGTAATCTAAGAGATGTCTTGAACTTCGGGCACCCGCCCGAAGACGGTTTGCCCTGCACGCGCTTTTATTTTAGCTTCCATAAGGGATTATAAGGTCCGTAGTACGCTGACTGCGTTACAGGTTCGCAAGAGCCCGGTCAACGTGGCAAGCCGACGACTTTTGTGGAGAGAGAAAGGTACGAACAAAATGGATAAAAACCAGCCGGCCGAGGCTCGCGTTCTCACAAGAGCACAGAGGCATCGCAAGAAAAAGACGAAGAAAAACAAAGGCAGAGCCTGGCTGATCGCACTGGGCGTGGTGCTGGTGCTGGGGCTCGGAGGATTTATTTTCCGCAAAGAATTGATGGTGCTCGCGTTCGATACGTTCCTGGCCGATACCGTCAAAAACACGCTCGACGATTCTTTCGTTCCGCTGGATCAGCCGCCCAAAGGCGGAGGCGCGGAAGAACTGACCGTCGCCGAACTCACCAAAGAACCTTTTTCTGTGCTGCTGCTCGGAACCGACCAACGGGACGACGAACTGGCCCGGACCGATTCCATTATCTATTCGGTCGTACGGCCGGTGGACAACAAAGTGCTGCTGATCTCTATCCCGCGCGACTCCTACGTGGACATGGTCGGTACGCCGACGATCAAAGGCACGCGTTCGAAAACGAAAATCAATGCGGCTTACGCTTACGGCGGCGCGCAGATGAGCGTCGATACCGTGGAGGCGCTGCTTGAACACGACGTCGATTATTACGCGACGATCAACTTCAACGGACTGAAAGACGTCGTCAACGCGCTCGGAGGCGTCGAACTGCCGATTACCGAGACGATCGAGAACAAGCAGGCCGACCACGAGAAATTTACGATCGAAGCCAACAAGCCGATCTACGACGGGACGGAAGCGCTCAATTACGTCCGTTACCGCGAAGATTCGGACTTCAAGCGGACCGAGCGTCACCGCATCTTCCTCAAGCAGGTACTGGATCGGTTGAAAAGCGTCGAGAACCTGACGCAGATCCCGAAACTGATCGGGATTGCCGGACAGAACTTCAAGACGAACATGAATTCCGAATTTATGCTGTCGCTGGCCAAAACGGTCATTCTGAACGATTCGACGCCGACGATCAGCAGCCATATGCTGCAGGGCGAAGGCGTGTCGCGCGATGCGTGGTATTACGAGCTGGACGACGAAGACCTGGAAGAAACGATCGAGTCGATCAACAAATGGCTCGACCCGAATTCCGTGCCGGCCGATCTGATCGTGGACGACACCGACGAAGGCGGCGATTCGCATACGGACCAGGAAGGCCAGCCTGCCGGAGACGTCGGTCAATAACGTCATAACGCCGCTTCCCGGCTTTGGCTCGCCGGATGATCCGTGCCGGCGCGAACGTCCCGTTTTATCGACGGAGCTTTCGCGCCGCGCCGCATAACGAAAAAGCCCGCTTCTCCCCGTCAGACGGGAGAAGCGGGCTTTTTCGTTTTTTACACGGTGGGCCGTTCGCGATTTTGAATCCCGCGCCGTACGGCCCTCACGACGCTTCACCGCTTAAAAGCTGAGCGTTTGCTGCGGCTGTTCGGCCGGCACTTTCTCGACCGTCTCGATCGTTCCGCCGCCGAGGCAGACGTCGCCGTCGTAGAACACGACCGCCTGGCCGGGCGTGATCGCTTTTTGGCGCTCGTCGAACGCCACATGGACCGAGCCGTCCGCAAGAGCGGTCAGCGTAACGCCCTGATCGGGCTGGCGGTAGCGGAATTTGGCTGTGCACGACTTCGGTCCCGCCGCCAGTTCGTCGCGTCCCGAAGCGAACGTCACGCCGCTTGCGACGAGCGCGGTGGAGTACAGGCTGTGGTGCTTGTCGCCCTGCACGACGTACAGGATATTGCGTTCGAGGTCTTTGTCGGCGACGAACCACGGTTCGCCCGAACCGGAACCGCCGATGCCGAGACCCTGGCGCTGTCCGAGCGTGTAATACATCAGCCCGTCGTGGCGGCCTTTCGATTCGCCGGTGGCGATATCGATCATCTCGCCGGACTTGGCCGGCAGGTAGCCGCTCAGAAATTCGCGGAAGTTGCGTTCGCCGATAAAGCAGACGCCGGTGCTGTCTTTTTTGCGCGCGGTGGCGAGGCCCGCTTCTTCGGCGATGCGGCGCACTTCCGGCTTCGGCAGATGGCCGATCGGGAACATCGTTTTGGACAGCTGGTACGGATTCAGCGCATTGAGGAAATACGTCTGGTCCTTGTTGGCGTCTACGCCGCGCAGCAGCTTGAATTCGCCGTCTTCTTCGACGACGCGGGCATAATGGCCGGTCGCGACGTAGTCGGCGCCGAGATCGAGCGCCTTGTTCAGGAACTCGCCGAACTTGATCTCGCGGTTGCACATGACGTCCGGATTCGGCGTGCGGCCGCGCTTGTATTCGTCGAGGAAGTACGTGAACACTTTATCGAAATATTCTTTTTCAAAATTGACCGTATAATAAGGGATGCCGATTTTCTCGCAGACCCGGCGCACGTCTTCGGCGTCGTCTTCCGCGGTGCAGTGGCCGAACTCGTCGGTATCGTCCCAGTTTTTCATAAAGATGCCGATCACGTCGTATCCCTGCTCCTTGAGCAGCAGCGCCGTGACCGAAGAGTCTACGCCTCCGGACATGCCGACGACGACCCGGGTCTCCTGTGGAGATTTATTCATGAATATCACCGTCTTCTATTGAGGTATGGGCAAAAATGGGGAAGTTGGGCAGATCAATAGACGCGCCCCGCGCGTCTGACTGCATTTTACCACAAAAACGGTCGCCTTACGACTGCCGCACGCTTTTTCCGCAGCGGCTATTTCCACCTTACGCGGACATTCTCCGTCTGTACACGCATTGCGTAGTGCATCCGGCTCCGCGAGTATGGTACGATAGTCTGAGTATACACAGGCCATAACCCCGAATGAACCGAAAGAGGTGCCTCTATTGAAAATATCGACTAAAGGCCGTTACGGCTTGACCATTATGATGGAATTGGCAGGAAGATACGGCGAAGGCCCGACTTCCCTCAAAAGCATTGCCGAGAAAAATTCGTTGTCCGAACATTATCTGGAGCAGTTGATCGCGCCGCTCCGCAACGGTGGACTGGTCAAAAGTGTCCGCGGCGCCTACGGCGGCTACATTTTGTCGCGCGACCCGGACACGGTGACCGCCGGCGAGATCATCCGCGTGCTGGAAGGACCGATCTCCGTCGTGGACTTTACGGAAGAAGACGACCCGGCCAAGCGCGACCTGTGGAAAAGAATCCGCGACGCCATCGCCGACGTGATCGATTCGACGACGCTCGGCGAACTGATCACGTACCGCGAAAAAGGCGAGCCGGACAGTTACATGTTCTATATCTAACCGAGGTGAATCCAGCATGAACAGAATTTATATGGATCACGCCGCGTCGACGCCCGTGCATCCGCTCGTCGCCGAAGAGATGCTGCGGGTCATGACCGGCACGTACGGCAACGCCTCGAGCGTGCACGCGTTCGGGCGCGACGCAAAGCGGATCGTCAGTTCCGCGCGCGAGACAATCGCCGCCGCGATCGGTGCCAAGCCGGCCGACCTCGTCTTTACGTCGGGCGGCACCGAGAGCGACAATGCCGCGCTGTTTGGCGCGGCTGCCGCGCGTGCGGAGCACGGGCGGCATCTGCTCGTCTCCGAGATCGAGCATCATGCGGTGCTGCATGCCGCGGAGAGCCTGGCGGAGCAGGGCTTCGAAGTGGAATACATTCCGGTCGATACGCGGGGACGCGTCAGCGTCGACTGGATTCGCGAACATACCCGCCCGGACACGACGCTGATCAGCGTCATGCTCGCCAACAACGAAGTCGGCACGATCCAGCCGGTACGCGAGATCGGGGCGTTCGCGCGCGAGCGCGGCGTCTGGTTCCATACGGACGCCGTACAGGCGCTCGGCTCGCTGCCGATTCACTGCGCGGATCTGAACGCCGACCTGATCAGCTTCTCCGCGCACAAGATCAACGGGCCGCAGGGAATCGGGGCGCTGTACGTGGCGCCGGGCATCAAGCTTCCGGCGCTGCTGCGCGGCGGCAATCAGGAACGCAAGCGCCGGGCCGGGACGGAGAATCTGGCCGGCATGGCCGGCTTCGCCGCGGCGGTCCTGCTTGCCGTATCCGATCTGGAGGCGCGCCGGGCGCGGACGCTTGCGCTGCGCGCGCAGCTGCTGAACGGTCTGTCGGCGGCGATCGGCGAATCTTCTTTTGTAGTCAACGGCGATCCGGACCATCATCTGGACCATATCGTGAACGTCAGCTTTCCGGCGGTGGGGACCGAGACGATGCTGATGAACCTCGATATGACCGGCATTGCGGTCGCCAGCGGATCGGCCTGTACGTCGGGTTCGCTTGAGACTTCGCACGTGCTGCGCGCCATGAATCTTCCTGAAAATGTTTTGAATTCCGCGATTCGATTCAGCTTCGGATTGGGTAATAATTCGGAGGAAATCGAGACGGTCGTCAAAACTATTGAAACGATTATGAACCGCGTGCGTATGAAGCGTTGAGCGCTCCGCAAGGACGCTTTTCGCTCGGTAGGGTAGATTCCTTCCGCCTTCATGCGGACGCTGTTCGACGGGCGGCTTGCCCGGGTCTTATCTTGTGAATAATCATTCAATCGGAAGAGATATGCATTTCTTCGCGACTTTCAAATAAGCGGACGGATAGGTGATCCCCATAATGAAATGTCCAAATTGCAGTTCCAAAGATATCGGCAAGATCGGCTCGCACCAGTTCTACTGCTGGAGCTGCTTTATCGAACTGACGGTCAATGGCGGCAGAATGTCGGTATTCCAGGTCGAAAAAGACGGTACGCTCAGCTCTCTGGACGATCTGTTCTGCCTGGAAGAAGCCGAGTCGTTGTCGCAGCTTCAGGCAACCTCCTAAAGCGGACTGCTTGCAGACGGCCGGATATTCCGGCGCCGCGCCTTTACGGGCCGCGCGCCGGACTGTCCGGTTTTTTTGTGCGCGCAAAATAGATTGAAGCCTCGACGTGGGCGAAGCGGCGCCGCCGCGCCCGCCGCCTGTTCTTGCCGTCCGGGCTCGCGATCCGCCGGTGCATTGACAGAAAATCGGGCGCCCGATATACTGGGAAGGCATTGAAGATAACCGACAAATCGATGATGGAATGAAGTACGTCCCGAAGCGACGCCTTCTCAGCGAACAGGCTCCTTGCGCGATCCGCGCCTGGGTGGAAGAGCCTGGAAGGCCGACGGACCGAAAGCTGATTCCGGAGTGCCGCGAACTTTCGCCAAGCGAAGGCCGCGGCCGACTCGTCCCCGTTAACGGACTCAACGAGGCGATCGTTTTTTCGCGGCTCCGCTTCTGCGACAGGCAGAAGGCAGCGCGGCACAAACGGTAACCAGGGTGGTACCGCGAGCAATCGTCCCTGAATTTTTTCAGGGGCGTTTTTTATGTTTTTTACTATTCCCAAACGGAGGTCTTCCAACCATGAACGCTAGTGAAATCCGCTCCAAATGGCTGCAATTTTTCGAACAAAAAGGCCATCATATCGAGCCGAGCGCTCCGCTCGTGCCGCACAACGATCCGTCCCTGCTGTGGATCAACGCCGGCATGGCGCCCCTGAAAGCTTACTTCGACGGCCGGGTCAAACCGGAAAATCCGAGAATCGCCAACTCGCAAAAGTGTATTCGCACGAACGATATCGAGAATGTGGGCAAAACCCGCCGCCACCATACGTTTTTCGAGATGCTGGGCAACTTCTCCATCGGGGACTATTTTAAGGAAGAAGCGATTACGTGGGCCTGGGAATTTCTGACCGGACCCGAATGGATCGGCTTCGATCCCGAGCGGATCAGCGTCACCGTGTACGCGGAAGACGAAGAAGCGTTCAAGCTCTGGAACGAAAAAGTCGGCCTGCCCGCGGAACGCATCATCAAGCTGGGCGACGAGAACTTCTGGGATATCGGCGAAGGCCCGTGCGGTCCGTGCAGCGAAATTTTCTACGACCGCGGCGACGCTTACGGCACGCTCGACCCGAACGATCCGGAGATGTATCCGGGCGGCGAAAACGAACGTTTCCTCGAAGTGTGGAACCTCGTCTTCTCGCAGTTCAACCATAACAAGGACGGCAGCTACACGCCGCTTCCGAACAAAAACATCGATACCGGAGCCGGTCTCGAACGTCTCGCTTCCATCTTGCAGGAAGTGAACTCCAACTTCGATACGGACCTGTTCCAGCCTATGATCCAGCGCACCGCCCAAATGGCCGGTATCCAGTACGGCGTGAGCGAAGAGCATGACGTGGCGCTCAAAGTGATCGCCGACCATGTGCGCACGGTAACGTTCGCCGTCGGCGACGGCGTGCAGCCTTCGAACGAAGGCCGCGGTTACGTCATCCGCCGCCTGCTGCGCCGCGCGGTCCGTTACGGGCGCGTATTGGGACTCGACCGTCCGTTCCTGCACGAGCTGGTCGGCACGGTGGGCGACGTCATGGGCGTCTACTACAGTCAGGTACTTGACAGCCGCGAGCTGATCGAGCGCGTCATCCGTCTGGAAGAAGAACGGTTTCACAAAACGCTGTCCGACGGTCTCGCCATTCTGACCGAGACGGCCGAGCGAGCCAAAGCGGCGGGCGAGAGCCTGATCGGCGGCGAAGACGCGTTCAAAATGTACGACACGTACGGCTTCCCGCTCGACCTGACGGAAGATTTCGCGCACGAGCATGGCATGACCGTCGATCGCGAAGGCTTCGAGACGGCGATGCAGCAGCAGCGTACGCGGGCGCGCGAAGCGCACAAAAAAGGCGGCGGCATGAACATTCAAGGCGGCGCGCTGTCCGAACTGCAAGCCGGCAGCGAGTTCGTCGGCTACGGCCAAACGTCCGTCGAAACCAAAATCGCCGTGCTGATCCGCGACGGCGAAGTCGTCGATTCGGTCGGCGAAGGCGATACGGCGCTGGTCGTGCTCGACCAAACGCCGTTCTACGCGGAAAGCGGCGGCCAGGTCAGCGACGTCGGCACGATCTCTTCGTTCACGGGCACGCTGAACGTCGAAGGACTGGTCAAAGCGCCAAGCGGCCAGCATGTGCACCAGGTTACGGTACAATCGGGCGAGCTGCATGTCGGCGACGAAGTCCGGGCAAGCGTGGAGCGCGATTCGCGCGCGGCGATCGAGAAAAACCATACCGCGACGCATCTGCTGCACAAAGCGCTCAAAGAAGTGCTCGGCACCCATGTCAACCAGGCGGGATCGCTCGTCGAGCCGCAGCGTCTGCGGTTCGACTTCTCCCACTTCGGCAGCATTACGCCGGAAGAACTGGCGGACGTGGAACGCCGCGTGAACGAGCAGATCTGGAGAGGCGTCAACGTCCAAATCGAGCTCAAAGGTATCGAAGAAGCGAAAGCGATGGGCGCGATGGCGCTGTTCGGCGAAAAATACGGCGATATCGTACGCGTCGTCGAGATCGGCGATTACAGCCTTGAGCTGTGCGGCGGCTGCCATGTGCGCAACACGGCCGAGATCGGCCTGTTCAAGCTCGTGGGCGAGAGCGGCATCGGCTCCGGCGTGCGCCGGATCGAAGCGCTGACCGGCCGCGGCGCGTACCTGTACCTCGACGGGCAGCTCGATCTGCTGAAGCAGTCGGCCGCGGCGCTCAAGACGCCGGTGACCGAAGTGCCGAAACGGATCGACGGCATGAACAAGCAGCTCAAGGATGCCGAGCGCGAGATCGAATCGCTGCGCGGCAAGCTTGGCGCGATCGAAGCGGGCCAACTGACGGACCGCGTGCGCACCGTGGGCGACGTGCAGGTGCTGGCCGAAGCGGTGTCCGCTTCGGGCATGGACGCGCTGCGTTCGCTCGCCGACGAACTGAAAACGAAGCTGCCGCAGGCGGTTCTCGTGCTCGGGGCGGTAGACGGCGAGAAAGTCAACTTCGTCGTGGCCGTTCCCCAGGAACTGACCAAGCGCGGGCTGCATGCCGGCAAGCTGGTCAAAGAAGCGGCTTCTGTCTGCGGCGGCGGCGGTGGCGGCCGTCCGGATATGGCGCAGGCCGGCGGCAAGGACGCGTCCAAGCTGCAGGAAGCGCTCGGGGCGGCTGTCTCCGTGCTCGAACAATCGCTGAACGGCTGATCCGAATTGCCGGTCTTTGCCCGATTGCCCGTTTCTTGATCGGGCGAAAGTGTGATATGATGAATAAGATACAATACTAAGGCGTCAAGGCGCGCCGCGCGCACGCGGATGCCTTGTGAAGCGAGGTGTAATCCTTATGGATTCCATGGACAAAACTGTAAAGTTCAACGTGAAGGGCGACGAAGAGACCTCCGCGCAGGAGATTCTGCTTACCGTGTACGACGCGCTTGTGGAGAAAGAGTACAATCCGATCAATCAGATTGTAGGCTACCTGCTGTCCGGCGATCCGGCTTACATCCCGAGACATAACAACGCACGAAGCCTGATTCGCAAAAAAGAGCGCGACGAGCTGATCGAAGAACTGGTTCGTTCTTATTTGTCCAAGCTTCGATAGGAGATACGAACAATGAAATTGCTGGGCCTCGATTATGGAGATCGCCGGATCGGCGTCGCGGTCAGCGACATCTTCGGCTGGACCGCTCAAGGGATCGAAGTGGTTCAACGACGCGAAGACGATTCTCACCTGCGGCGCATCGCGGAACTCGCGGCGCTGCACGAGATCGGGGAAGTGGTCGTCGGTCTCCCGAAAAACATGAACGGCACGATCGGCCCGCGCGGCGAACTGTGCATCGAATTCGCCGAGTCGCTGCGCGAACGGCTGGGTCTGCCCGTTCACCTGTGGGATGAACGTCTTACGACGGTGTCCGCCGAGCGTACCCTGCTCGAAGCCGATGTCAGCCGCAAGAAGCGCAAGCAGGTCGTCGACAAAATTGCCGCGGGCCTGATCTTGCAAAATTATCTCGATTCCATATCAAACCGGTGAAAGGGTGACGGGCATGACAAACGATTCTAATCTCGTAGGCGAAGAGCCGGAAATTATCTATATCCCCGATGAAGAAGGCCAGGAAGAAGGCTTCGAAGTCATCATGAAGTTTGAAGTGGACGGTTCCGAGAGCAAGTACATGATGGTCGTTCCGCTCGATTCCGAAGACGAAGAGACGGACGAAGTGTACGCTTTCCGTTACGAAGAAGAGAACGACGATCTCAAGCTGTACGTGATCGAGGACGAAGCGGAGTGGCAGATCGTCGAAGAGACTTTCAACACGCTGGTTGCCGAATTGGACGGGGAGGAATAGAAGCGATGACGGAATTTTCCGCAAGTCAGGTCGTATACACGAACAAGCTGGAACAGGTGTACGGATTGGAAGTCGAGTTGATCGACGAGAATGCCGAATCGGTCACGTACCGGATCTTGAAAGAGTTCGAAGTAGGCGGCGGCGCTTATGCGGTTTTGCAGAACGAGACCGCCGGAGCCGAGGACGACGTGCAAATTCTCAAGATCGAGACTTCCCCGGAAGGCGAAGTTCAGCTGGCGACGATTGACGATGATGACGAGTGGGAAAACGTGGCCGAACTGTTCGACGAACTCACGTTCCCGGAAGAAATGTAAGGGAATCGGTAAAGCAAGCGGACCCGGCTAGCCTGGTCCGTTTTGCCGTGCGCAAAAATAAAAGACGAGGGAATTTCCCGACGGGGAATACCCGCGATTCAAGTCCGACAAAGGATGTGCGCCGTAGTGACCCAAATAAGAAAAAGATCGAAAGCCCCGCTCGTCCTGCTGTTGATCGTGCTGCTGCTGATCGCTTCGATTTCGACTTTCGTGTATGCCTCGATGCGCCCGGTGGCCTCTTCCGACGAGCCGGTCACGTTCGAAGTGGCCGAAGGCAGCGGAAGGGCGGAGATCGCCGATCGCCTGCAGGAGCAGGGACTGATTCGCAGCGCCCTGTTGTATAAGGTATATCTCAAAATGGAAAAAGAAGGCGGAGCGTTCAAAGCCGGCACGTATCGGCTGCTGCCGGGTTCTGATTACGCCGCGGTCACGGCCGCGCTGAACGGAACCGGGGAAGTCGAACGCGAAGCAGTAGTCAAGGTGACGATTCCGGAAGGACTGACGATCAAGCAGATCGCGGAGCGCCTGAACGAGCTTGGCGGCTGGGATGCGAAGACCGTTCGCCAGCTGGCGCGGGAACCGGAGAAATTCGCGGACGATCTGCCCGCCGGGATTCCGGCCGAAGCCGGTATCACCTACCCGCTAGAAGGGTATCTGTTTCCCGATACGTACGAGTTCGCCGCTTCCGCCACGGAAGAAGACGTCGTCCGCCGCCTCGTGCAGGAGACGAAGCGCAAGCTTGAATCGATCCCGAACTTCGAAGCGCTGCTCAAAGAACGGGGATTGAGCGTGCATGAGCTGCTGACGCTGTCTTCGCTCGTGGAGCGGGAAGCCGTCGTCGATTCGGAGCGTCCGATCATCGCCGGCGTCATCTATAACCGGCTGAACGATCCGATGAAGCTGCAAATCGACGCGACGGTCCAATACGCGCTCGGCAAGCAGAAAGACCGGCTGCTGTATTCGGATCTCGAGATCGACAGTCCGTACAACACGTACAAATACGACGGCCTGCCGCCCGGTCCGATCGCGGCGCCAAGCCTCAAGTC
Source organism: Saccharibacillus sp. WB 17 (assembly GCF_008634075.2). Lineage (NCBI taxonomy): Bacteria > Bacillati > Bacillota > Bacilli > Caryophanales > Paenibacillaceae > Saccharibacillus > Saccharibacillus sp. WB 17. Next base: position 48,521 of record NZ_VPFK02000046.1, read on the forward strand.
GATCGAAGCCGCGCTGCAGCCGGAGAAGACCGATTATTTCTTCTACGTAACCAAAAAGGACGGGTCCGGCGAGCATCTGTTTGCCGAGACGTTCGCGCAGCACGAACAAAACATCGAAGCGAGCAAAGCCGGCGGCACTCCGTAAGGAAGACGTCGAGCCGCCTAGGCTTCATGGCCGGGCTCGCTTGAATGGAACGCCAAGCCAATTCCGTATCACCGCAACAAAAGCCGCGCGCCTCTAAGCCAAGGGGACGCGGCGCAAACGAAGTCGAAGAAGGGAGTGGCCGTTTTGGGAAAAAAGCCCGAACTGTTGGCAACTTGCGGCACACTGGATGAATTGAAGGCGCTGGCGGAAGCCGGCTGCGACGCTTTTTTATTGGGGGAAGAACGATACGGCATGCGCCTGCCGGGCGAATTCACGCCGGAGATGATCGGGGAAGCGGTGAACTTCGCGCATCCGCGCGGCATCAAAATCTACGCGGCCGTCAACAATCTGATGGACAATGAGAAGCTGCCGCTTCTGCCGGAGTATCTGAAGCGCATGGGAGAACTCGGCGTGGACGGTATCGAGTTCGGCGATCCGTCCGTGCTTATGCAGGCCCGAAGCCTGCTGCCGGGACTGCCGCTGCACTGGAACGCCGAGATGACGTCGACCAACCACGGGACGGCGAACTACTGGGGACGCCGGGGAGCGACCCGGGTCGTGCTCGCACGCGAACTGAACATGGACGAAGTGACCGGCATGATGCCGTCGCTCGAAGTGGAAGCCCAGGTGCAGGTGCACGGGATGACGAACATTTATCATTCCAAGCGCAGCCTCGTGCACAGCTACATGGCGAATCAGGGACGGCCGGTCGAAGACGATAACGTCGGTCTGACCCGCGGTCTGTACCTGATCGAAGCGGAACGCCGCGACGAACGGTTCCCGATCTACGAAGACGCGAACGGCACGCATATTATGAGTTCCGGCGATATTTGCATTCTGGAAGATTTGTATCTGCTGATGGAGGCGGGCATTCAGAGCTTCAAGATCGAAGGCATCCTGAAAAGCACGGCGTACAACGTCGCGGCCGCCCGCGCCTATCGCCGGGCGATCGATTTGTTCGCCGCCGATCCGGCCGGATACGCGTTCGACGAAACGTGGCTGGACGAGATTCGGGCGCTTCAGGACCCGGAGCGCGAGCTGTCGTTCGGATTTTTCTATAAGGAACAGGTGTATTGAGAAAGGGGATTGTATCGTGGAAATGACACAAACGCCGGTTCAGGACAAGCCGCAGCACAAAGGCAAGCGGTACCGGCTGGACAAACCGGAGCTGCTGGCTCCCGCCGGCAATCTGGAAAAGTTGAAGTTCGCCGTGCATTACGGCGCGGATGCCGTCTATATCGGCGGGCAGAAATACGGCCTGCGCTCGGGCGCGGACAACTTCACTTTCGAAGAAATGAAGGAAGGCGTGGAGTTCGCCGCGAAATACGGCGCGAAAGTGTTCGTCGCCACGAATATTTACGCGCATGAAGAAGACCTGGACGGCATCGCCGAATACCTGCGCAATTTGCAGGAAGCGGGCATCGCCGCGATCATTACGGCCGATCCGATCATCGTGGAGACGGCCAAAACGGCGGCTCCGCGTATCGAAGTGCATCTGAGCACGCAGCAGTCGACGCTGAACTGGCAGGCGGTGCAGTTCTGGAAAGAAGAAGGACTGCCGCGCGTCGTGCTGGGCCGCGAGACGAGCCTCGAAGAGATCGCCGAGATCAAAAAGCATGTCGACGTCGAAATCGAATCGTTCGTGCACGGCGCGATGTGTTCATCGTATTCGGGGCGCTGCGTCCTGTCGAACCATTTTACCGACCGCGATTCCAACCGGGGCGGCTGCTGCCAGTCCTGCCGCTGGAAATACGATCTGTTCGAGAGTCCTTCCGCCGAAGGCGAATGGGTCTCCGAAGAACAGCAGGCCGAAGCCGGCGAAGGCAGCCCGCTGTTCCGTTCCGAAGACAATGCGTTCACGATGGGTTCGAAAGACCTGTGCATGCTCGGTTCCATTCCCGATCTGATCGAAGTCGGCATCGACAGCTTCAAGGTCGAAGGCCGGATGAAGTCGATCCATTACGTGGCGACCGTCATCAACGTCTATCGCCAGGCGATCGACGCGTACATGGCGGACCCCGAGCATTACGAGTTGAAGCCGGAGTGGATGGAAGAGCTGGGCAAAGCCGCCAACCGTCCGCTCAATACCGGTTTCTTCTATGATACGCCGGATCATGAAGACCATATTTACGAGCCGGAACAAAAATCGGTCCCTTACGACTTCGCCGGACTCGTGCTCGATTACGACGCAGAGACGGAAATGGCGACGATCCAGCAGCGCAACCATTTCAAGCCCGGCACGGAGATCGAATTTTTCGGTCCCGGCGGCACGTTTTTCAAACAAACGGTCGGCACGATCTGGGACGAAGACGGCACCGAGCTCGACGCGGCCCGCCATCCGATGCAGCGCGTCAAATTCAAGGTGGAGCGTCCGCTGCGTTATTTCGACATGATGCGCAAAAAGAACGTCAAAAAGTAGGAGACTTACGTCGTAGGTCTTGGGAAACCCTTCAATTCCTTCAAAGGAGTTGAAGGGTTTTCTTTGGATGTCAACTTTTTTTGAAAAAAGGCCGATTTTGCTGTTCATTTTGCTTGCTTGGGCCGATAATAAAGATAACCAGCATTTTGTAATCCCGGGCTTTTCAAGAAGAAAGTAGGTACATAGGCAAGCGAGAGAGCGCTTTCTAAACTCCGGTGTTGCAGCGCTGATTCTAAAGACTGGCGGGTGGGAGCATGAGCATGATGAAGAAAAAAGGCGATAACGGGGGAAATCCGATCCTTGAACCGGATGGCGAACAAGCGGAAGGAAAAGGGAAACCTTCGCTGAAGCTTTTGAGAAAAGATAAAGGACCGAAAAAGGTTCGAGAGAAAAAGCAAAAGCTGCCTAAGGTCGTTCCGGGGACATTGGAAAATGGTTCTGAAGGTACTGGACGAAATGAGAACGCTTTAAAGGGTACGGCTGCCCGGCTGCTGCCCGGCTTCGGTTCGAAAAAAGGCGGCCGTTCCAGGCTGCCGAAACGTTCCGTGCGCGAGTGGGGAGGCTTAATGGGCGGAGCGCTCAAAAACTGGCGCGCGCTCGATCCGGGCAAGTCGGTAGGCGTTCGCCTGTTCCTTATCTTCCTCGTGAGTATGGTCGTCTTCGTGTCTTCGCTCGGCATTTTCTCGTACGTTAAAGCCCGCGACACGATCAAGGCGAACGCCGCGACGGCCAACGAGCAGACGATCATCCAGACTTCGGAGAAGCTGGACATCATTTTGCAGCGCTACATGGATTCGTCGACGCAGATCTTTTTCAATCCGGAAATTCAGGACGCGATCAACAATTTGCAGCGGGCGACGAGCGATTTCGATCGTTTGCAGGCTTACCGCGAGATCAACGAATCGCTGAGCAATCAGGTCAACGTCACAAGCGGGCTGCAGTCGGTCTTCTTCCTGTCGACCGACGAAGCCTCGAACGATTTCTTCACGGCGGGTAACCGCCTTCCGACGGCGGAAGAAATCCGCGGCACGGCCTGGTACAAGGAGCTGACAACGACCAAGACGAACGTGCAGTGGATTCCGACCGACGTCGAACGCAGCAGTTATTCGCTCGTCCGGCTCATGTCCACGACGAACGGCAGCGGAGCGAAGTTCGTCATCGGCCTGCAGCTTGACGTCAAGACGCTGGAAGAACAGCTGGCCTCTGTCCAGTTCGGGGAAGGCAGCCATATCGAACTCGTCGCGGCCGACGGTACGAACGTCGCTTCCGACAAGGAAGGATCGGCGGGCCAGCCGAGCACTTACGTGTTCGACCGGGACCAGCTCGGCGAGAGCGGCAAGTTCGAAGCGAAGCAGTTCGGCACTACCGTGCTGGCCGCGTACAATACGATGGAGTCATCCGGCTGGAAGCTGATCGGAACGGTTCCGGTCAAAGTGCTGCTCGAAGGCGCGTCCGGCATCCTGATTCTGATCGTGATCTTCGTCGCGGTAGCGGTACTCGTGGCGATCGCGATCGGCATCTGGATGGTTCGTATGATCGGCCGTCCGCTCGGCCATCTCAAAGGCTTGATGCAGGAAGGCGCGACAGGCAATCTGAGCGTGCGTACCGATTACCGCTCGAGAGACGAGATCGGCGAACTGTCGACCGCCTTCAACCAGATGATGGACCGCATTACCGATCTCGTTCGCCAGACGACGGATACGGCGCAGCAGGTGCTCGATACGGCCGGCGAACTGGAGACCGCTTCGAAGCAGACGGCGTCTTCGGCCCGCGAGATCGCGATCGCGACGGAAGAAATCGCGAACGGAGCGTCGAGCCTGGCCCAGGAAGCGGAGAAGAGCACGGAACTGACCGAGCGAATCGGCGAACGGATGGAAAACGTCGTCTCCGCCAACCGCGAAATGGACGCTTCGGCGCGGGAAGTCCAGACGGCGAGCCGTCAGGGAACGGTCCATCTGGACAAGCTGCTGACCCAGACCGGCAGCACGGAGAACATGGTGCGTTCGCTCGTGACGCGGGTCGACGCGCTCAAGGAGAGCACGGCTTCGGTCATGAAAGTGCTCGACGTCATGCAGAACATTACGAAACAGACCAATATTCTGTCGCTGAACGCGACGATCGAAGCGGCCCGCGCGGGAGCGGCGGGACAAGGGTTCATGGTCGTCGCCGGCGAAATCCGGCAGTTGGCCAGCCGTTCGCGCGAATCGATCGATATGGTCGGCGAGATTACCGACAATATCCAGTCCGAGATGGACGAGACGGTGCGTACGCTGTCGACCGTCTACCCGATGTTCCAGGAGCAGGTGCAGTCCGTGAAGCAGACGAGCGGCATTTTCGACTCGGTGCAGGATCAGATGCAGCAGTTCTCCGGCAAGCTGGACGGCGTAACGGCGTCGATCGGCGAACTGGGCAGCGCCCAGAAGACGATGGCCGAAGCGATGACGAGCGTCAGCGCGGTCGCCGAGCAGTCTTCCGCGACGTCGGAAGAAGTCGCTTCGCTCAGCAGCGAGCAGCAGAATGTCGGCGTGCGCTTGGTCGAACTGTCGGCCAAGCTCAGCAACGCTTCGAACGAATTGAAAGATTCGATTTCGAAATTTACGATCTGATCGGAGCGGGAATGAAGTTCGTCGGACCAATCGTCCCGCAAGCCGGTTGAATATAAGCAAAAAGCCTGTTCCTCTACGGAACAGGCTTTTTGCTTATGTTTTTTTCGGAAGGATCGGGTTCGGAATATCGACGTACAGCGGCGTCTCGCCGCGCTGGTGGAAGCGGCTGAGCAGATTGGCTTTGGCCGGCAGCGTCGGCGAGGCCAACAAGTCGTGTGCGACGGCGCGAAGCCGCGTGTCCGAAGGGTCTTCGGCCAGCGTCGCAAGCGTTTGCCGCACGACGGCCCAGAAGAGATGTTCCGCCTGCCCGGAATAATAAGCGAGCCTCTGCACCACATGACTGAGATGATTGACGAAGAAGTAATATTTCAATCGGTGCAGCGCTTCTTCGCCGGAGTACAGGACGGGGCTGTCCGCGCTTACCAGCGTGCCGATCCAGCCGTGGCTCTGCGCAAGGGTGCGATCGACGCTGATGCCTTCCAGGTCGCGCACGAGCAGCGCCGAAGGCCGGCCGTTTTCGAGGCGCAGCATCGAATTTTGCACATGCGCTTCCAGGCTGATGCCGAACCGGGCATACAGCCGGAGAATCGGCACGATCGACACATCCGCATAGTCGCGGAACCAGTCGATCCAGTCTCTCCAGCCGCTCGTGTCGTTCCGGTCGCTTTCCGTGCCGGAGCGGCCTGCCGGCTGATCGGCCGGCTGATCGCGTCCAGGGGCGTCCGGCGCGTCCGGGCTGCCCGGTCCGCCCAGGCTGCGCCGGTTTTCGCGCACGGCGCGGAACAGCAGCGGCTCCGCTTCGCCGGGCAGCACTTCCAGCAGCGAAGCCAGCACGTACGGCACGCTGCGCGAAGGGTCGGACAGATCCGGCGCTTCGCGCACGATCATCGAAAAGCCGGACATGATCGGCTCCCGCTCGGCCGCTTCCGCATCCGGAAGCGACAGTGTCCGGTAGCCGGTCTCCAGCAGGAGACCGAACCGCGGAGAATCGTTCTCCCGCTGCACGGCAGCCGCGATCCGGGAAGCATCCAGCGTGCGAAGCAGCTGCTCCTCGCTGTTCTCGCGTATAAAATTGGTGATACGGATATGCAGCGACAGCTTGTAGAAGCATTGTTCTGTCGGGTTCCATACGGTTCGGACCGAAGAAGTGGGCACGACCCGCGGACCGATCGGGCCGAGATCGACCAGGTCGCCCGCGGCCAGCAGCCGCTGCACGCTGTCGAGCGAGCGCAGATAGCGGGCCTGCCAAGGATGGCAGGGCAGAATCCGGTACGATTTGCCCCGCGGCGGCAGCAGCCGAGAGGCGGCTTCCCGCATTTCGGCGGGCACCCACGCCGCATCGGGATCGCCGCCGCCGGCTTCAAGCCAGTCTTCGGCGATCAGTTCCGGGGCGGCGGCGAAGCCGTGCAGCGCGAAGTCGACGCCGTATTCCGGCGAATAAGCGAGCGAATCGGACAGGCTGAAGCCTTCCAGACTTTTGGGCGTGGGATGAAACGGATGGCCGCACAGAAGCGACTGCTCGGCGCGGCGGAAATCGAGCGCGGCCGGAGCGCCGGCAGGCGACGCATGCCGCAGATACGCGGTCATGCGATACAGGCTGTTGGCGATCGCCTCTTCCAGCTGTCTGCGCTTCAAGTCGGCCGAACCGGGATCAAGCGCATTCGGGCCGAGCTGCGCGGCCGCCGCGATCTCGCTCAGCAGCCGCTCGATGACCGGCTCGAAAGCAAGCGGCTGCCAGTCGTCGATCGGCTGCGCTTCGATCTCGATCCCGTACAGCCGATCGCCGTATTCATGATGGCCGGCATCGGAACGATGCCGCAGCTTGCCGTAGATGCGCTGCCCGGTAGCGGGCAGCAAGGCCGCCAGCGACAGACCCGGCAGGGAAGGGTCGTCGATGAAGGGATCGGTCTGCCCCGTTTCGCGCAAATAGGCATTGAGAATCCGGGTTAGCGTTTCGCGCTGTGCCAGGGCGGAAGCGGCTTCGTCGGTGCCCGCGACTTCGGGGCGGATAACCGGGCCGGACGCGGCCTTCGCGGCGTCCGTATGTTGAATATCGATAAGAATTCACCCTTTCTTCGTAGATTGGAGCGGCAGTCTTTCGGCGGCTTTTTTGCCGGCCGCCGAACCCGGCGGGATCAGGAACAGGGCAGACAGCATGACCAGGCCCATCACGACGTAGACCGAGGACAGGCCCCATAATCCGCCGATCCGCACGCCGAGCGTCGGCCCGATCAGCTGACCGGCCATCAACAGGCTGTTCGTCGCGCCGATCCGCACGCCGCGGTCGCGATCGCTCGAAGAGTCGAGCACTTGAAGCATGACGGTCTGCAGCAGCGCGCTGTACGCAAATCCCTGCAGCAGGCGGACGAACATCAGCCAAGGCACGCCCAGCGGGACGGCATGCGCCAGAACGCATACGCCGCACAGCAGTCCGGCAAGCTTGAGATTGCGCTCGGGCGGCCGGCGGTCGTTGCGTTTGCCCCACCAGGAAGCGCCGAGCAGCTCGCCGACAGACGACATCGCCAGCAGCAGGCCGACGAACAGGACGGCAGCATCGGACGGAATCAGTTGCCGAACGTAAGGCGTGAACATCGTAAACGTCGCAAAATCGACCAGTTTGAACAGAATGCCGGCCAGCACGAGGCGGCTGATCGTCGGGTGAGACACCAGAGAGCGAAAAGCATGCCCGATCCCGCCGCGGCCGTCGGTTTGCGCCGATAGGGCCGGAGGCCGCGACGCCTGCGAAGAGTCAGCCTGACGATCGCTTTGCTCCGCATCGCCCAGCTTCCAGGCGGCGAGCAGCGCGAAAGCCAGCGTCAGGGCCGCCGTCAGGAACAGCAGCAGGCGGCTGCCCCATAAATGGACGCACAGACTGCCGAGCAGAGGCCCGGCAAGCAGTCCGGCCGCCGAAGCGCGTTCAAGCGTCCCCAGCGCCGAGCCCCGCCGATCGGCCGGAGCATGCGACCCGACAAAAGCGCTGCTGGCATCCGAAATGCCGCCGAACGCGCCCTGACAGAGACGGAACAGGAAAAACTGGAACGGAGTCTGGGCGATCCCCATCAACATCATGCTGAGAGCAAGCCCGACCAGCGCCCGCACCACCATCCATTTGCGGCTCCATCGATCACCGAGTTTGCCCCATACAGGAGTCAGCAGCGCATAGGACAGAGCGGGCGCCGACACCGACAGCCCGGTCCACAGCAGCACTTCCTGCGGACTGCCCGCGTTCATCCCTTCCAGGTAATACGGAATGAACGGGCTGATCCCGGTCAGTCCCGCGCTGGACAGAAAACGTCCGCCCGACAAGAGGCGCAGGCTGTTATTCCAGGCGGGCGAAGACTTCATGCAAGCGATTCACCTCCCCGATTTTGGCAACGTAAAATCCAAGTTCAACCAGATTATCAATAATGATTATCATTGTCAATTAAGCTTTTTTACAAATACATGCACGATATTTCACGGTTGACAGGGGGAAAAAAGCGATAGCATAATAGGGGCTGTATCCGAGGTGATATTGATAATCATTATCATGTAAAGCCTGCGTATACCTAATTCGATTCGGAAAGCGGGTGCGTATTCATGGAACGAAATGCCGTGCAAGCGCAAGGTCAATCGCCCGGCGTCGCGGATTCTATTATCGATTGTATCGGCCATACTCCGCTGGTTCGGTTGAAGTCCCTGTTCGGTGAGCAGGGAGCGTCCGTCTATGCAAAGCTGGAATTGATGAACCCCGGCGGAAGCATGAAAGACCGCTCTGCGCAGTACATTATCGAGCACGGCCTGCGCGACGGAACGATCAAGCCCCATACCCATGTCATCGAGAGCACTTCGGGCAATTTCGGGATCGGGCTGGCGCTCATGTGCAAAAGATACGGCTTGAAGTTTACGTGCGTGGTCGATCCGAAAATCACGTCTACCAATCTGCGCCTGATCGAATGTCTCGGCGCGAATATCGATCGGGTGACGGAAGCCGATGCGTACGGAAGCTACCTGCAATCGCGGATTCGGCGGGTGCAGGAGCTGTCCGCCCGCGATGCGAACGCGTATTGGGTCAATCAATACGCCAATCCGCTGAATTGGCAGGCGCATTATCACGGCGCCGGCGCGGAAATCGTCGAGCAGATGAACGGGCGGATCGACGTGCTGGTATGCGCGGTCAGCACGACCGGCAGTCTGCTCGGCATCTCGCGCCGGGTCAAAGAAGCCAATCCGCATGCCAAGATCGTGGCGGTCGACGCGGTCGGTTCCGTCATTTTCGGAACCCCGTCCGGACCGAGAGAGCTTCCGGGAATCGGGGCGAATCGCGTCCCCGAACTGCTGCATCCGGCCGAGATCGATCAGGTCATCCATATAGACGATCGGGAATCGGTCCGCGGCTGCTACAAGCTGCTGGATCGGGAAGGCATTTTCGCGGGGGGATCGTCCGGTTCGCTTATCGCCGCGCTCGAAAAGCTTGTGCCTACGCTTGCGCCTTCGGCCAACGTCGTGACGCTGCTGCCGGACCGCGGAGAACGATACCTGGACAGCGTGTATGACAAGCGCTGGGTGGAGAACCTGCCGGGAAGCCGGATCGCTTCGGCCGAAGCCGTCAACTGAATCCATAAGCCGACAGCCGACCGAATATTCGTACAAACCACAAGGGGGAATCGCACATGAGCGTCGTTCAAACGCACAGCCTGCTCTTTTTGAGCAAACAGGATATCGAAGATCTTGAAGGGCTTCGCTCCGATCTTTATGTCACAGCCGTTACCCGGGCGCTGGAGCTGCATGCCCGCCAAGAAACGGTGCAGCCGTTGAAGCCTTATTTGCGCGTCGACGAAGCGAACGGACATATCGCCGACCGGATCATCGCCATGCCCGCCCACGTCGGCGGCGACGTCGCCATGAGCGGACTGAAATGGATCGGCAGCAAGCACGACAATCCGCAGAAACGGGACAAAGAGCGGGCCAGCGCCCTGATCATTCTCAACGATCCGGACAGCAATTACCCGGTCGCCGTCCTGGAAGGCAGCCTGATCAGCGGCATGCGCACGGCGGCCGTCACGGTGATCGGAGCCAGACATTTGGCCAGGCCGGGCTTCGGTACCGTTAGCGTGATCGGCTGCGGCGTGATCGCCAAAATGCAGATCGTCTCGCTGCTTGAGCAGTTCGAAACGATCGGCAAGCTGTACCTGTTCGACCTGAACGCCGAAGCTTCGAGCCGGTTGGCGGCGGAGATCGGGCTTCGGTTCCCGCAGGTGACGATCGAAATAGCGGAAACGTCCGAACATGCCGTCCGGGCAGCCGAAGTGCTGATTACGGCCACGGTTGCTTCAAGCCCGCATATTCCGTACGCCTGGATATCCAAAGGCACGTTTATCAGCAATATCTCGATCATGGATTTGCACAAAGACGTTTTCCTCGGAGCCGACAAAGTGGTCGTGGACGATTGGGATCAAGCGAATCGGGAGAAAAAAACGCTGCATCAGCTCGTGCAGGAAGGTTCTTTTTCCCGGGAACGGCTGCACGCCGAATTGGGCGAGATCGTCGCGGGCGACAAGCCCGGCCGCGAACATGCAGACGAGATCATCGTGCTGAACCCGATGGGGATGGCGATCGAAGACATCTCCAGCGCGGCGGAAGTGTACAAGCGGGCGCTCGCGCAGGGCAAAGGGACGCGGTTATGGATGTAAAACAACGGGATACGGGGCAGCGGGATACGGAACGACGAACGGAACGACGGGATGCGGAACCACGGGACATGGAAACGTCGGATGCGCAACGACGGGATGCGGAGTCGCGCAATCCGGAACAAACGGCGGCCCGCGATTCGTCGGCGCAGCAGCGGTCGGATGCCCGCGTGCGCGCCTGCGTGCGCGAACTGAAGCGGCCCGGCGAACCGCTGTGCGCTTATGTGCGCGATCTTGCCCGGTTGGCGGAGCATGTCAGCGATCTGGTTCGCCGGCTGCCTGCCCGGACCGAGCTGTTCTATGCGATCAAAGCGAATTCCGAACAGGAAGTGCTGCGCGCTCTGGCTCCGGTCGTGCACGGGTTCGAAGTCGCTTCGTTGGGAGAAGTCGAGAAAGTGCGGGAAGTGTCCGCGACAATCCCGATCCTGTTCGGGGGACCCGGCAAGACGGAAGCCGAGCTGGAAGGCGCGATCCGGCACGGCGTACGGCTTATTCACGCCGAGAGCCTGCATGAGCTGCGCAAGCTGGACGATCTGGCCGGCCGCCGCGGCACGGCCGTGTCCGTGCTGCTGCGCATCAACCTCAAAGGTCCGCTGCCGCATGCGACGCTTGCGATGGGCGGACGCCCGACCCAATTCGGAATCGACGAAAGCATGCTTCCGCACGTCATGGAGCAGCTTCCGAAGCTGACGCATATTCGGGTGGAAGGGCTGCATTTCCATTCCCTGTCCAACAATCTGGACGCGGAGCAGCACGTGAAGCTGGTGGACTATTACTGCCGCTTCGCGCAGGAATGGACGCAGCGGTACGGCTATCCGCTGCGGTATCTCAATGCCGGAGGCGGTATCGGTGTCAATTACGCGCAGCTCGAACAGCAGTTCGACGGCGCGCTGTTCGCCGGCGGACTGGCTTCCGTGCTGGAGCGGGCGCTGCCGCCGGAGACGACGCTGCTGCTTGAATGCGGACGGTACCTCACCGCTTCGAGCGGGTATTACGCTGCCGAAGTGCTGGACGTGAAAAGCAATCACGGCCGCAATTACGTCGTCGTGCGCGGCGGGACGCACCATTTCAGGCTGCCGTCGTCCTGGCAGCACAGCCATCCGTTCGAAGTGCTGCCGATCGACGAGTGGCCGCACGCCTACGACCGGCCGGGGCTTCCGCCGAACGCGCCGTATACGGTCGTCGGCCAGCTCTGCACGCCCAAAGACGTGCTGGCCAGCGAAGTTTCGGCAGCCGAAAACGTCGGCGTCCGGGTAGGCGACGTACTGCTGTTCCGGTATGCGGGCGCTTACGGCTGGGCGATTTCGCATCACGATTTTCTGAGCCATCCGCATCCCGGGCATGTCTATTTGCGGGAATGAAGAAGACGGACGGAAGCAGACGACGGACGAAAGTCCCTATATTTGGAGGAGGTGCGCGATGGACGGTTTGACAGCGGCGCTTGCCGGGTCGGCGGAGATGACCGCCGTTCGGCGGCGCGTATTCCGGCAGCTGATCGAGTCTCTGCTCTACGAACAAATGATTCGGGATCCGATTATTACGGACGCGGCGGAGCGGGAATACACACTGGAAGGACAAACGGAGGAAGGGCAAGCGGTGCAGTACGTGTTCCGGGCCGCGCGAAAACTAAGTTTCGATCGTATCCGGCTGTCCGATCGGCCTGTGCTGCGGATCGGCGCGGAAAGCGCCGCCGAAGCGGAATCGGTCGCCCTGTTCGTGCACGAATTGTCCGGACGGATCGGCGCGCCCGCCCATCTGCTGGTACGATTCGTGAACGAGCTGCAGCAGACGCTGTGGAAAGACGCCCAGTCCGCAGCCGAACCGGCAAGCCGGCCCGGTCCGTACGACAAAGACTATGATGGCTGGGAATCGGCGATGACCGAAGGTCATCCGTACCATCCGTGCTACAAATCGCGGATCGGTTTTACGCTGGCCGACAACCGGGCGTACGGACCGGAATTCAGCCCGGAATTCAAGCTGGTCTGGATCGCGATCCGGCATGACGCGGTGCGCTTGTCGACGTCGGCTTCGATCGGCAGTTACGCAGCTTTTGTCCGGGAACAACTGGGTACCGCCGAATCGGAACGGATCGGCCGCCTGTTCGGCGCAGCGGCGCCGGGCGCGAGTCTGGAAGACTATGCGTGCGTGCCGGTGCATCCGTGGCAGTGGGAGCGGGTTCTGTCGACCGCCTGCCTGGATCAACTCTCGTCCGGACAGCTGATCTTTCTCGGCCGGGCCGGAGACAGGTACCGTCCCCAGCAGTCGATCCGCACGCTGACCAATCTTGATCGGCCGGACCAACCTTACGTCAAGCTGCCGATGAATATCGTGAATACGTCTTCGGGCCGCATTTTGGCGCAGCATACGATTCTGAACGCGGCCCGCGTCTCCGACTGGATTGGCCGGATGGCGGAGGAAGATCCTTATCTGCATACGGAACTCCGTCTGATCGTGCTGCGGGAAATCGTCGGCATCTCGTACGACCACCAGAAGCTGCCGGACCTGCTGGAGCAAAGCGTGTACGGTTCGCTGGGCGCGATCTGGCGCGAAAGCCTGCATCCGCATCTGACGGACGACGAAGCGGCGTTTCCGTTCAATATGCTCACCCGGCTGGAACGTGCGGGCGAGCCGACGATCGATCCGTGGATTCGGCAGCACGGACTGGAAAATTGGTGCCGGCAGCTCATTGCCGTGGCGACGGCTCCGCTGCTGCATCTGCTCTATGCTTACGGGGCGGGTCTGGAATCGCATGCGCAGAACATGATTGTGATCGTAGAGAACGGATGGCCGACCCGGATCGCGCTCAAAGATTTTCACGACGGCGTGCGGTACTGCCCGTCTTTGCCGCATCCGTTCGGTTATCCGGGCGTCGATTATCCGCCGGCCAATCACCACGGGGTGAACCGCAATTCGTTTCTGGAAAAAGAACGTCCCGACGAAGTGAAAGACTTCATGCTGGATGCGCTGCTGTTTATCCATTTGACGGAACTGGCGTTTTTTATGGAAAAACAGTACGGCTTGAGCGAAGAGGCTTGGTGGAGTCTGGTGGCGGAAGCGGTGCTGGATTATCAGGGACGTTTCCCGAAACAGAGCGAGCGGTATGCGCAGTTCGACGTTTTTTCCGCCGATATCGAAGTGGAGCAGTTGACCCGCAGGCGCCTGCACGAAGGGCCGGGCGACTGCGTGCACCGCGCGGCCAATCCGCTGCATAGACACAGGCCGGTACAGCCGGATCAAGCGCCACGAGCGGAAGGAGCGGGACCTGAATGAGGAAAAAAGAAAATCGGGAGCGCGATCGGTATGCCGAAGCGTTATCGTCGCCGCACGATGCCGCCGCGCGCAGACGCATATTCAAGCAGCTCGTCGAATCGCTGCTGTACGAAGGGATCGTCGAAGCGTCGGAAACGGCCGGCCCGGATGGGTTGATGGTATGGACACTGGCGGGACGCGACGCCGAAGGCCGGCCGGTCGCTTATCGCTGCACCGGCCGAGCGCATCTGACGTTCGGCCGGCTGCGCTTGACGGACGAACCGCTGCAGCGCGAAGCCCCACGGCCGTCCGGCAGCGCGGAGCGCAGGCCGACAGCCGTGTCGGACGCCGGAGCGGCAGCCGCGCAGGCGGCGGACGAATCGGCTGCCGAATTGGCGGAGGAAGCCCGGCCCGCGGCGGAAGAAGCCCGGTCGATCGCTTTGTTTCTGCTGGAGATTATGCTGTCCGGCACGCCCGACCCGGCGAAACGGCTGTCTTTTATCCGGGAACTGGAACAGACGCTGCTCAACGATACGCTGGCCCGGCATTGGAACGCGGTCCGCTTCCGGCAAGGGCTGCCCGCCGCGCCGTCGGACGAAGATTGGGAGCAGCGGCTGATCGACGGGCATCCGTATCATCCGAGCTACAAATCGCGCCTCGGCTTCCGGGTGGAAGACCAGCTGGCGTACGGCCCGGAATTCGGAGAGAGTATTCGGCCGATCTGGCTCGCCGTGCGCCGGGAGCGGCTGCGGCTCGGCTTCTCGGCTTCGCTCGCCGGCTCCGGCGGAGAAGAAGGCTGGATCGCGGATCAGTCGGGCGCAGCGGTCTATGCCGGATTCCGGCGCAAGCTGCGGCAGGCCGGCGCGGACGAACGCGATTACGGGATCGTGCCGGTCCATCCCTGGCAGTGGCGCAGCGTGATCTCTTCGGCGTTGGCGGACGAGATCCGGCAGGGCAGCCTGATTCTGCTCGGCGAAACGGACGACGTCTATACGGCGCAGCAGTCGATCCGCACGCTGGCCAACCGCTCGCGGCCGGAGGCGTATTCGCTGAAGCTGTCGCTCAGCATCGTCAATACGTCCACGAGCCGGGTCATTGCGCCGCATACGGCGCAAAATGCCCCGCTCATTACGGACTGGCTGCAGGGCCTCGCCAGCCGCGACGCCTATCTTCGGGACGAGCTGCGCCTCATTCTGCTGGGCGAGATCGCCGGCGCGGCGTACGACAACGGCCATCTGCCCGATGAACGCAGAGCGGACGGCTACGGCGTCCTGTCGTGCATCTGGCGCGAGAGCGTGCAGACGCGGCTGCAGGGCGGCGAAGCGTCCATGCCGTTTAACGGACTCTGCTGCGTGGATGCCGCAGGGCGGCCGTTTATCGACGCCTGGGTCCGGCGGCACGGGACGGCCAATTGGTTGGAACAGCTGCTGAACGTATCGGTGCTGCCGATCATTCACTGGCTGTTCGCCCACGGGATCGCTTTCGAATCGCATGCGCAAAATATGCTGCTTATTCATGAAGAAGGCTGGCCCGTGCGGATCGCGCTCAAAGATTTTCACGACGGTATCCGCTTCAAGCCCGAGCTGCTGGCGCAGCCGGACCGCTGTCCCACCCTTGCGGACGTACCGGCATACCACCGCCGGGTGAACCGCAATTCCTTTTTGGTCGCGGACGATCCGGCGGAGGTGCGGGACTTCGTGCACGATGCTTTTTTCTTCATCAATCTCGGGGAATTGGCGCTGTTTATGCACAAGCATTACGGTCTGTCGGAGACTTGGTTCTGGACCGAAGTGCACGCCGTTATCGCCTCGTACCAGCGCCGTTTCCCCGAGCACCGGGAGCGGTACGAGCTGCTGTCGCCGTTTGCGGCCACGATCGGCGTGGAACAGCTGACGAAGCGCAGGATGTACGCCGACGACGAACTCCATATGCATCAGGTGCCCAATCCGCTAGCCGAAGCAAGCCGCGAAAGCCGCGCCAAAACGGCTGTACCTACGCCTACGCAATCAAAAAGTGTATGAGATCGAAAGATTATTGCATGGACTAAGCAAGCATGATCGGGTATCTTTTTATTAATAATGAGAATCATTATTAGTTGGAGTTTACCGAGGAAAGAGGGGGCGCTATGTCTATTCAAAGCAACAGACAGAAAAAAGGAACGTTTTTCTGGATGAACGCGGTGCTGTTGGCCGCTTTGGTCCTGCTTCTTGCCGGGTGCGGCAATCCGGGAGCCGGCGCGGCCGATCCGGCCGCCGAAGCGAAGCCGCAGCAGGCGGCGGCCGAGACCGAGACCGGTGATACGCGCAAGGTCAAAGATGCCTACGGCGAAGCGGAAGTGCCGGCGAATCCGGCAAGAATCGTCGTGCTGGACATCGGCGCGCTGGACAATTTGCTGCAAATGGGCGTAAAGCCTGTCGGGGCACCGTCCATTTTGGCAGCCGGCGATCCGTATCCGGCTTACCTGCCCGGCACGGACGGGATCGAGAATATCGGTTCGGTCAACGAGCCGAATCTGGAAGCGATCGACGCGTTGAAGCCGGATCTCATTATCGGCAACAAAGATACGCATGACGCGATCCACGCGCAGTTGGCGCAGATCGCGCCGACCGTGTTCGTGGAGACGCTGGGCGTCACGTGGAAAGAAAACCTGCAGCTGCACGCGGACGCCGTCAACAAAAGCAAGGAAGGCGCCGAACTGCTGAGCGCGTACGAGCAGCGTGCCGCGAAGATGGGCGAAGAACTGGCGGCGCAGCAGCCTGCGGAAGTGTCGCTGATCCGTCCGCGCGAAGACAAAATCCAGATTTATTTGACCGAGACGTTCGCGGGCACGATCATGCGGGATGCCGGCGTCGTCCGTCCGGCGGCGCAGCAGGCCGCCGAATTTTCCAAAGACGTGACGGAAGAGCAGATCGCCGATCTCGACGGAGACGTCATTTTGTGGTTCGACCGGGAACCGGACGCTTTCGCGAAGCTGGAGCAAAGCGCGCTGTTCGCGACGCTCAAAGCGGTGCAGAACAAACGCGTCTATCCGGTCAACTGGGAATACTGGCTGAGCGGACTCGGCATTCAGGCGGCGAACAAAGTGCTGGACGACCTGGATACGCACGTCGTTCATCCTTCGTAAGGGATCGTCCGCAGCCTGCCGGCCGCGGACAGAATTTTTCGCCGGCTCGCCTCGCCAGGCGGGGGTCGCAGCTATAAGTTTGCCCGCAAATTGGGTCGTCCCCGCGACGATCCAATTTTTCTGCATGATCGGATTGGAAGGAGAGACCACCATGACAAAAAGTAGGGGATGGAGCCTGCTGGCGCTGCTCGCGGCGCTCACGGCGCTGGCGTTCGCCGGCAGCCTCACGCTCGGCATCGTGCCGGTTCCGCTGCGCTCGGTGCTGGACGCGTTCGGCGCGTTCGACGGTTCGCGCGAGCAGCTTATTATCCGGACGGTCCGGCTGCCGAGAGCCGTTATCGCGGTGATCGTGGGCAGCGCGCTGGCCGTGGCGGGCTGCTTGATGCAGGCAATCAGCCGCAACGCGCTGGCCGGGCCGGAGCTGTTCGGCATCAATTACGGCGCGGCGCTGACCGCCGTGCTGGCTTCGTTCTGGCTCGGCACTTCTTCGCTGCAGCTGTTCGCCGCTTCTTCGCTGCTCGGCGCGGCGTTTGCGGGCCTGCTCGTCTTGGGTCTCGGCGCGGCGAGCAGACCCTCCCTGTCCCCGGTCAAGCTGGTGCTGGCGGGATCTATGCTGAACCTGCTGTTCGCTTCGCTGACGCAGGGCATTTTGATCCTGAACGAACAGTCGCTGGACACGATGCGATTCTGGCTGGCCGGTTCGTTGACGGGCCGGGATATGGCGCTGCTGCTGCAGGTGCTGCCTTACCTGCTTGTCGGGCTGCTGATCGCGCTCGTCTTGAGCCATCCGCTGAACGTGTTCAAGCTCGGCGAAGAAGTGGCCCGCAATCTGGGCCAGCGCATGGGCGCGATTCGGATCGCCGCTATCGCGGCGGTCGTGCTGCTGGCCGGCGGCGCCGTAGCGATCGCCGGACCGATTGGGTTCGTCGGCCTGGCCGTGCCGCATATTGCGCGAAGCCTGACCGGCGGCGATTACCGCTGGGTCATTCCGTGCGCCGCGGCGCTCGGGGCGCTGCTGCTGCTCTCGGCCGATATCGCGGCCCGGTTCGTGCTGCCGGACCGGGAGATTCCGGTCGGCGTGGTCACGGCCTTTTTCGGGGCGCCGTTCCTGATCTATCTGGCCGGGCGCAAGGAGAAATCGCTATGAGGCCCCAGACGCGCAAGCGTACCGCGGCCGTAGGGATCGTGCTGATTGCTTTGAACCTGGCCGTACTGGTGCTGAGCGTCATGCTCGGCGAACGTTCCGTGCCGCCGCTCGAAGTGCTGCGCAGCCTGACCGGCTTCGGCGATCCGGAATACCGGTTCACGATCTTCGAACTCCGGCTGCCGCGCGTGCTGACCGGATTTCTGGCCGGCTGCGGTCTGGCGCTGGCCGGCGCCGTGCTGCAGGTCGTCACGCGCAATCCGCTGGCTTCGCCCGGCGTGATCGGCCTGAACGCGGGAGCCGCCGCCGCGGTCGTCACCGCTCTGGTGCTCGTTCCGTCCGTACCGCTGCGGGCGATGCCCTGGGTCGCTTTCGGCGGAGCGCTGCTCGCCGTCGGCCTCGTGTACGGCTTGTCCGTCCGCGGCAGGGGCGGCGATCCGACGACTCGCATCCTGCTGATCGGCGTCGGCATTTCGGCGATCGCCGGAGCGCTGATCACGTATCTGCTGACAGCCGGCCAAATTTTCCGCGTGTCCCAGGCGTCGATCTGGATGGCCGGCAGCCTGTACGGCCGAACGTGGGAACATTTCTGGCCGCTGCTGCCGTGGCTGCTTCTGCTGTTCGCGCTGCTGCTGAGCAAATCGGTCGCGCTCGATGCTTTCCTGCTCGATACCGAATCGACGGCGGGGCTTGGCGTCCGGCTGGAGCCGATGCGGATCGCTTTCCTGCTGATCAGCACGGGGTTGGCCGGTTCGGCCGTATCGATGGTAGGCACGATCGGTTTTGTCGGCCTGATGGCGCCCCATATGGCCCGAAGTCTGGTCGGCGTGCGAAGCTTCGTTCGCCTGCCCGCCGCGGCGCTGCTCGGCGGGTTGATCGTCATGTCGGCCGACCTGATCGGCAGGCAGCTGTTCGCCCCGCACGAAATTCCCGCCGGATTGATCACCGCCCTGGTCGGCGCGCCTTACATGCTGTATTTGCTGGTTGGCCGCAGATCGCTATAATGAACATAAACAGCAAGCCAATGAGAGGCGGTTGCCCGACGCATGACATCCCAGTTGAACGAAGCGCAGCGCATGTACCTGTTGTCGTGGGCCAGCAAGCGCAAGCTGCCCAGATCGGGACGGTCCGGGCAAATACGCATTTCCGCTTATTTGCTCGGCTTCGTCGTCGAAGGAGAAGGCGTCATCCTGCTGGACGGCGTTCTGCACAAAATCAAGCCGTTCCAGCTGTATCTGCTCGTGCCCGGTATGGTGTTGGACATTCCCGAAGGAAGCGGCAGCTTCGACTATTACGCCGTCCGCTTCGAGCCGATGCGGCTGTCCCGCTCAAGCGGACGCTGCGAGGGAGAGCTGCTGCCGCTGCTGCCCGGTCCGCTGTCGCCGGGACGGCTGCCCGTGCACCGGCCGCAGTCCATGCTGCAGGCGTTCGAGCGGCTGCACGAGTCGGGCCGGCGGGAACCGGCGCGGCATTCTTTTTCCGGGCGGCTTCAACTGGAGCAGCTGCTGCATGAACTGATGCGCAGCGAACCTCCGGCGGCGGCCGTCGACGAGCGGGTTCAGCGCAGCCTGGCTTATATGAATCTGCATTATAAGCAGAAGCTGAGCATCGAGCAGCTGGCCGAGTCCGCGGGCGAGATGTCCGGCCCGGCGTTCTCGCGGTTGTTCCGGCACGAGACGGGGACGACGCCGATCGAATATTTGAACCGGGTCCGTATGGAACACGGCAAGCGGATGCTGAACGGCAAAGACGCCCGGGTCAAGGAAGTCGCGGCGGAAGTCGGGTTCCGCAGCGAATTTTATTTCAGCCGCATGTTCCAGCGGCGGGTCGGCGTATCGCCGTCGCTCTACATGAAGCGCGGCACGCTCAAAGTCGCGGTCGCTTCGTCGCTCAGCCTGCACGATCATCTGACGTCGATCGAGATCGAGCCTGTATGCACGGTCGACCTGTTCCGCTATCCCGGGCAAAGCGACGACGAATACGCCGAGCGGCTCGCGGACCAGCTCATGCGGCTGCGCGAAGCCAAGCCGGATCTGATCGTCGCGGACGAGTACCATACCGAGTTCGAGGAAGAATTCAAGCGCACGGCCGCGCCGGTATTTCTCGATTTCTCGGTCTGGGACTGGAAGCGCAATTTCGAGCAGATCGCCGAATTGGTAGGCCGGGAACGGGAAGCTTCGGAAATGCTGACCCGGTTGTATATGCAGGCGGAGATTACGGGCCGTGAACTGCGCCGCACGCTGGGCTCGGAGCGCCTGACGATGCTGCAGGTCAACCATCGCACCGTCGGCATTCAGGGGCGGGCGAAGCATCCGCTGAACGAATTGGTGTACGGCGAGCTGGGGTTGAAGCCCTGCACGCAGACTCCGCGCGAAGTCTGGCGTCTGGAGATGCCGCCCGAAGCGCTGCCCGTGCTGGAAGCGGAACATCTGTTTATCCATCAGCATCACGTGCTGGCCGGCAGCGCGGACCGTTACCGGGAGCTGACGGGAACGTCGGCCTGGTCGGCGGCGGAAGCGGTCAAGCAGGGCAACGTGTACGATATTCCGAACTGGTTCGCGATGAGCTGGACGCCGCTCGGCCGGCAGCGCATCATGAACGAACTGCGGCGAACGCTCGGCGGCGCGGACGCTGCCCGATGAAGCTGCCCGGGTCGCTGGCGCGGAGCACGCCAAAGAGCTTTGGACTACAAGTCCAAAGCTCTTTTTGGTGTGCCGATCGCTGCTCGGGAAGAGAGGAGCCATACAGGCGGCAGGCTCAGTAAGGGCCGGCTTCGCGGCCTTTTTCCTGCGACTGTTCGACGGCTTTGTGCGGATTCGCCTGACCGTCGGCCGACTCTTCGGACTTGGCGGAGACCAGTCCTTCGGAGACGCGTCTGCCGTAATCGGCGTCGGCCTGGGTGAAGTAATCGATCATCCGCTCTTGAATATCGGATTTGCACGGCGAGAGAGCGCCGACCAGATTGTCGATCAGTTCGTCGCGCTCCCAGTCTTCGAACGAGCGGTAGGTGTCGCCGGCCTGTCCGAAGTTGTTCGGACGGTCGATCGGCGCTCGGACCAGCTTCGCATGGTATTCCGGTTCATGGTCTTTGCCCGGCTTCGGCGCTTCCTTGAGGCCGCCCATGGACGACGGTTCGTAATTGACATGCGGATTTTGGCCCGGTGCGCGATCGACTTTGAACTGCATCTGTCCGCCGCTCTGATTGGTGGCGACATGCGTCTTGGGCGCGTTGATCGGCAGCTGCAAATAGTTCGCCCCGACGCGGTGGCGCTGCGTGTCGGAGTAGGAGAACGTGCGGCCCTGCAGCATTTTATCGTCCGAGAAGTCCAGCCCGTCGACGAGCACGCCCGTACCGAACGCCGCCTGCTCGACTTCCGTGAAGTAATCTTCGGGATTGCGGTTCAGCGTCATTTTGCCGACCGGAAGAAACGGGAACTGCTCCGGCGGCCACAGCTTCGTATCGTCGAGCGGATCGAAGTCCAGCTCCGGGTGCTCGCCGTCTTCCATGATCTGTACGCACAGCTCCCACTCCGGGTAATCCCCCCGTTCGATCGCTTCGTACAGATCCAGCGTGGCATGGTTGAAGTTGGTGGACTGGATCTCGTTGGCTTCTTTTTGCTTCAGGTTCTTGATTCCCTGCTTCAGCGGTTCCCAGTGGTATTTGACCAACACGCCTTCGCCTTCCGTGTTGACCCATTTGTACGTATTCACGCCCGAACCCTGCATCTGCCGATAGTTGGCGGGAATGCCCCACGGCGAGAACAGGAACGTGACCATATGGGTCGCTTCCGGACTGAGCGAGACGAAGTCGAAAAAGCGTTCCATGCTCTGCACGTTCGTGAGCGGGTCCGGCTTGAACGCATGCACCATGTCCGGGAACTTCAGCGGATCGCGGATAAAGAACACTTTGAGGTTGTTGCCGACCAGATCCCAGTTGCCGTCTTCCGTATAGAACTTCGTGGCGAACCCGCGCGGATCGCGCAGCGTTTCCGGGGAATGTCCGCCGTGGATGACGCTTGAAAAGCGGACGAACACCGGCGTTTCCTTGCCTTCTTCCTGGAACAGCTTGGCGCGGGTATATTTCGATACCGGCTCGTCTCCGGCTGTGCCGTACGCGGTAAAGACGCCGTGCGCGCCCGCTCCGCGTGCGTGAACGACCCGTTCGGGGATACGTTCGCGGTCAAAGTGGGTAATCTTTTCCAGGAACTGATAGTTTTCCAGCGTCGTCGGTCCCCGGCTGCCTACCGTGCGTACGTTCTGGTTGTCGCGGACGGGATGTCCCTGGCGGGTCGTTAACGTCATGTCGTTTTCCTGTTCGGCGTCCTGGTTCGGTTTTTGTTCGTCGGTCATGAGAAGTCCCCTTTCCATCGTTCGAATAATGGATGCGGCCTGTTCCAAAGACTTACAGATTATGGGCATACGCAAACCATATACCCGGAGCGGCAGACGTTAAAACGGCAGGGGAGAACCCTTCATGCAACCTTCATTCCGGTTTCGGCGAGCGCCGGGAAGGCATATGGGGATAGTCCGTATTTGGGCATTGATTCGAGAAGGAGCTATGATAAAATAAAGTGATGGCATGGCGAGCAATAGACGAACCGGACTTTTGCTCGAATAGAGTTGCTCGAATTTATTTGGATGAAGAAACGGAGCGCGGAAATGGAAACGACCTTGCTGATATGGCTTTTTTACCTCTCTTCCTTTTATGCGTTCATTCCGGGCTTGATCAGCCGGATTTTCGGTTTCCGGGCTTTTCGCAAAGGAAAAAGCGGGACGGAACTCGCGCTGACGTTCGATGACGGACCGGACCCCCGTTACACGGCGCAGCTGCTCGATTTATTGAAACGATACGGGGCGAAAGCCACGTTTTTTGTTGTGGGTTCGCATGCGGCGCAGCATCCCGAACTGCTCCGTCGGATGCAGGCCGAAGGTCATGCGATCGGTATCCACAACTATGTCCACCGGACCAACTGGCTGATGCGGCCGGGTTCCGTGCGCAAGCAGGTGAACCGGACGAACGAAGTGATCGAGCGGGTCACCGGGCAGCGCGCTATTTATTACCGTCCGCCGTGGGGGATCGTGAACCTGTTTGACCTCGTCGGGCGGCATGAACTGAAGCTCGTGCTCTGGTCGGGCATATTCGGCGACTGGCGCAAGCGGCTCGGCGAAGAACGGCTGCTCAAGCGGCTGCGCCGCAAAATGCGCGGCGGCGAAGTGCTCGTGCTGCACGACTGCGGCGCGACGCTCGGAGCGAACGACAAAGCGCCGGAAAATATGCTGCGCGCGCTCGAACGTTTTCTGGAAGAAGCTTACGCCAAAGGGCTCAGCAGCGTGACGATCGAACGTCTGATGGAAACGACGAAGAAAGCGGGTGTCAAAGAAATGGGCAAAATTTCTCCGCTCAAAAAAGGGCTGGTCGGCGCTTGGCTGCTGTACGAACGGGGCTTTCGCTTCGTGTTCCGGCTGCAGGAAGCCGAGAACGCGCCGCTGTACCATTTCCGCAAAACACGCTACTCGGGCAAAACGCTTGATCTCGGCGAAGGGCGGCTGCTGAATGCCGGCGACGCGATCGTGGAGCTGCATTTTGACAACAAGATGCTGTTCGAGTTCGGCAGCCGTTCCCGCTCGGCGGTGCAGCTGGCGATTCTGATGATCCGGGGGACGGAACAAAGCTTCCCCGGCATCGCCGACCATATCCGCCGGGACCCGGACCTGCGCGAAGCCAAAGCGGTCTACGCGGTAAGCATGATCAACCGGGGACCGGAACAGTTCGGATTTCAGGTACACGACCTGCCGGACGGACTGTTCGCGCGGGCGACCCGCCTGTACTTGAAGCTGCTGCTCTGGGCGATGCACCCGTCGGGCAGCGCGCGGCTGCAGGAACAGAGCGAATTCCTCGTGCCCAAGATCATGGTGATGCCTATGGAAGTGATGCTCACCCGCGATTTCAAAGCGGACAAACGCAAAAACCGCCGCACGGCCGCGCGCAGCGAGACCGGTCCCGCAGCGGTGGAACGGGAATCTGCGGCAGCGGCAGACGCGCAGCCGGAACCGGCCGCCGCGGCGGTCCGCTCCGACGGCACGCCTGCCGAAGCGGCCGCTGTGCGCTAACGGCCGCGCCGCGTCGATGCGGGCGGCCGCCGCAATCGCGCGGCCGGGCTTTACGCGTCTCGTAAGTATCGAAAAAGGACTTCGACATCCGCCTTGCGGCGGGAATCGAAGTCCTTTTTCGTCTGTCCGTATGTGTCTATCGGTATGCGTGCGGTATGCGCGTTACGCGGGCTTGTCCGTACGCGCAGCGAGGCCGCAAATCAAATCTTCATGATGCCGCCCATGCTGGCATTGGTGACCAGCTTGGAGTAGCGGGCGAGGTAACCGGTTTTCACTTTCGGTTCGAAGCCTTTCCAGTTCGCGCGGCGCGCGGCGAACTCTTCTTCGCTGATCTCCAGCTGGATCGTACGGTTGTTCAGGTCCAGTTCGATGATGTCGCCTTCTTCGACGAAAGCGATCGGTCCGCCTTCGGCCGCTTCCGGCGAGATATGGCCGATACTGATGCCGCGGGAGGCGCCGGAGAAGCGGCCGTCCGTGATCAGCCCGACTTTGGCGCCGAGCCCCATGCCGACGATTTGCGACGTCGGAGCGAGCATTTCCGGCATGCCGGGTCCGCCTTTGGGTCCTTCGTAGCGGATCACGACGACGTGGCCTTCCTGCACGCGGCCTTTGGCGATGCCTTCAAGCGCTTCTTCCTGCGAATCGAAGCAGATCGCCGGCCCTTTGTGGTAGCCGCCGACCGAAGCGTCGACCGCGCCAACCTTGATGATCGCGCCTTCCGGAGCCAGGTTGCCGAACAGGACGGCGAGGCCGCCGCGCTCGGAATGCGGGTTGTCGATCTTGTGGATAACTTCCGTGTTCTGGATCTCCTGGCCTTCCACGTTCTCGCGGATCGTTTTGCCCGTGACCGTGATCCGGTCCGCATGCAGCGCGCCCGGCTTCTTGAGCAGTTCGTTCAGCACGGCGCTGACGCCGCCGGCGTTATGCACGTCTTCGATATGCCAATCGGACGCCGGAGCCAGCTTGGCCAGATGCGGCACGCGGTTGGCCACTTCGTTGATGCGTTCGATCGGATATTCGATGCCGGCTTCCTGCGCGAGGGCGAGCGTGTGCAGCACGGTGTTCGTCGAACCGCCCATCGCCATATCGAGCGCGAACGCGTTGTCGATCGCTTCGACCGTCACGATGTCGCGCGGCTTCAGGTCGAGCTTGATCAGTTCCATGAGCTGGGTCGCGGACTGGCGGACGAACTCGCGGCGTTCGGGAGCGACGGCCAGAATCGTGCCGTTGCCCGGCATGGCGAGGCCCAGCGCTTCGGCCAGGCAGTTCATGGAGTTGGCCGTGAACATGCCCGAGCACGATCCGCAGGTCGGACAGCCGAACTGTTCGAGTTCCAGCAGCGTCTGGTCGTCGATCTTGCCGACCTGGTGCGCGCCGACGCCTTCGAAGACCGAAGTCAGCGAGATGGAGCGGCCGTTTTTGTCTTTGCCCGCTTTCATCGGTCCGCCGCTGACGAACAGCGTCGGGATGTTGACGCGCAGCGCGCCCATAAGCATGCCCGGCGTGATCTTGTCGCAGTTCGGGATGCAGACCATGCCGTCGAACCAGTGGGCGGAGACGACCGTCTCGACGGAGTCGGCGATGATCTCGCGGCTGGGCAGGGAATAGCGCATGCCGATATGGCCCATGGCGATACCGTCGTCGACGCCGATCGTATTGAATTCGAACGGAACGCCGCCCGCTTCGCGGATCGCGTCTTTGACGATTTTGCCGAATTCCTGCAGATGCACATGACCCGGAACGATATCGATATACGAATTGCAGACCGCGATAAACGGTTTGCCGAAATCTTCTTCCTTGACGCCGGCTGCACGCAGCAGACTGCGGTGCGGCGCGCGGTCGAATCCTTTTTTGATCATGTCGGAACGCATTTTTTTAGGTGCCATCCTGTCTTTCCCCCCACAACGGTATATTGGCGCACTGCTTTAGCGCGGTTAACGGCCAAAGCTTGCAGCGCAAAAAAAAGAAGCTAAATTTTCTAAACAGTCTAACACAGGATGTCCTTTTTATCCAGCCTGCAGGCACAAAATCGGACCGGGCGCTTGGAAGCCGGCGAAAGCCGGACCCGAACGGGGGGAAGATTCAGGGCCGGACATGCCGAAAAAGCGCGCCCAGGCGAAAGAGCCGAACACGCTGATCATAAAGGTTTCGGCTCTTTCGCTTGGCGCGCGCGAGGGAGTTGAACGAATAGTGGACAAACCGTGTAGGCTGCGGATTACTTTTGTCCGCCTTTGCGTCCGATTTCCCGATAAAAATCTTTGTCATGCGAGTTGGAAGTGGCTTCTCCGCCTTTGCGGCCGATTTCCTGATAGAATTCCCGGCTGTGCGACTTGGCTGTAGCTTTACCGCCCTTGCGTCCGATTTCCTGGTAGAATTCCCGGCTGTGTTTCTTGGCCGTAGCTTCTCCACCCATACGTCCGGCTTCCTCGCGACTCATCTTCTTGTTGCTCGACTGACTGTTTGTCATCTCAATCACTCCTCAGTAGTTGTTATTGCCGCGTGCACAAACTATTTACCACCGAGTTTTTGCGATGAAACGCCGAGCAAGCTTCAAAAAGCCCCGGCCCGGGCCGGATTTCTTTCCAAATCCTTGCAGCGGCGCGGTCTGCGGCTGTTTTCATTTTTTCGCAGATTTTCACGCTTTTTCGCTTTATCGCTTCGTTTTTTGCGAAAAGCAGGTTGTTATTGGTTCTTTTCCGTTTTTTGCATTGACACCGTAAAAGTGTTTGCCCCACAATGAAAGCGAGTACAAGGCGGCGGAAAAACGTACATAACTTATCCAGAACAGGTCGGCCGGACTGCCGTATACGGCCGTAAGCGGAGAGGACTGAATCATTGATGAAAAAGATCAAAGTGCTGCAGCGCATTCTGGACTGCGGCGTCGTGGCGGTACTGCGCGGGGATTCTCCCGATCAGGTCGTCGAAATGGCCGAGCAGGCGATTGCGGGCGGCGTCAAAGTCATCGAAGTCACGATGACCGTGCCGAATGCGCTTCAAGCGATCGAGCGCCTGAGCGCCAAATACAGCCCGGACGAGCCGATCGATTCGGACCGGTTCGCGGTCATCGGCGCGGGGACCGTGCTGGAGCCGCATACGGCGCGCATGGCCATCATGGCGGGTTCGCATTTTGTCGTCTCGCCTTCCCTGAACGAAGAGACGGTCAAGCTGTGCAACATGTACCGCATTCCGATCATGCCGGGCGTCGTCACAATCGCCGAGCTGCTCAAAGGGCTTGAATTGGGCGCCGACGTCATGAAACTTTTCCCGGGAAATATGTTCGATCCTTCGATCATCAAAACGTTCAAAGGACCGGTTCCGCAGGCCAATCTCATGCCGACAGGCGGCGTGTCCGTGTCCAACCTCGGCGAATGGATCGCGGCGGGCGCAGTGGCGGTCGGCATCGGTTCCGACCTGACCAGCGAAGCGCTGAAGACCGGCGACATGAACAAGGTGCGCGAGAAAGCGGCGCAGTACGCCGAAGCGTACCGTCAAGCGAAAAGTGTCTAAGCCGCGGACTTCTCCAACAGGGGGAACATCCGCAAGCCCGCAAGCTTTTTCCGGATTCGGAAGGCGCGGGCTTTTTTTGCGTCGACTTTTCGGCAGGATGCTTTGCCGGGGAGGAGGCGTTTCTTTATAATGGGACGAGGACAGCCAACGAATCGTAAGGAGGACGTAAGATGTTAACGGGAGACAGATCGCCGATCCGGGCGTTCGAAAGCGGGAAACGAAAAGGAACGCCGAAACGAAGCGGAGGAGGGTCATACCGCAAAAAAAGAAAGAAATGGCTGCCGATCCTGCTCGTGGTCGTGCTGGTGCTGATCGCGGCGGCCGTCGTGTACGTCAGTACGCCTTACGGGCCTTCCGCGGAAGCGCGGGCGGCCCTGCAGGGCGACGATGGGGTAGCCGTGTCGCAGACGGACGACTGGATCGAGTTCGAACCGATCGAGACGGAAGCGGCAGGCGCGGTCAAGCAGCCGGGCGTTATCTTCTATCCGGGAGGCCGGGTAAAAGCGGAAGCTTACGCGGCTTTCGCCCGCGAACTGGCGGAGACCGGCCGGCATGTGTTTATTGCCAAAATGCCGCTGAATTTCGCTTTTCTTGGCCAAAATGAAGCGGACAAAATAGTTGACGCTTATCCGGACGAGCGTTTTGTCATCGGCGGCCATTCGCTCGGCGGCCCGTTCGCGGCCCGGTATGCGGCGGAGCACAAGACGGACATCGCGGGCATTTTCTTCCTCGCCTCCTATGCGGAAAGTAAAGGCGACCTGTCCGGCACGTCGATGCCGGCGCTGTCGATTACCGCTTCGGGCGACGAAGTGCTGAACCGCGAAAGCTACGAGACCGGCCGGGCTTACCTGCCGGCCGGCGCCCGGCACGAAGAGATCAAAGGCGGCAACC
Organism: Saccharibacillus sp. WB 17; assembly: GCF_008634075.2. Taxonomy (NCBI): domain Bacteria; kingdom Bacillati; phylum Bacillota; class Bacilli; order Caryophanales; family Paenibacillaceae; genus Saccharibacillus; species Saccharibacillus sp. WB 17. The sequence goes on from NZ_VPFK02000046.1 coordinate 77,386, forward strand.
ACGGCCAGTTCGGCAGCTACGGCGAGCAGGGCGGCGACGGTCCGGCTTCGATCTCCGGCGCGGAGCAGCGGAAGCAGACCGTGACGCTGCTCGCGGCCTGGCTGGACGGCATCAAGCCTGCGCAGACGGCGAAATGACGAGATAACGAAATCGAAATGACGCAATAATGAAAAAAAGAAGCGGCAGAAGAACGGAACCGGCGGACCAGGGTTGCGATCTACATCCGTCGATTGGCGGATTCGCACATAAATGCAGTCCGCCCGGGAAGGAGGGGTTGGCATGGCTTTTTTGACAGTCGGAGGCAGGGCGTTCGAGTGCGAAGCGCTCCTGTTCGACAAAGACGGCACGCTGCTCGATTTCATGGAATTGTGGGGCCGCTGGGCCGACGACCTGCTGCAGCAGACCGAAGCCGCGCTGCACGCGGCGGGCGGCGGCTGGACAGGCAGCGCCGAACAGGTTTTCGGCGTCGTGTTGGGCCCGGACGGCCGGATCGCCGATTACGATCGCGGAGGGCCGCTGGCGCTCGCCACCGCGGAGGAACTGACCGGCGTACTCGCCTGGCAGCTCTACGGAGCGGGCACGCCGTGGCATGACAGCGTGGACGCCGTGCGCGGCTTTGCCGCGGCGGCGGAGGAGCGGCTTGCCCGCGAACGGCCGGTGCGGCCGCTGCCCGGCCTGTCGAGCCTGCTCCGCGAGGCGCGGCAGGCCGGGCTCAAGCTGGCCGTCGTGACGTCGGATACGACGGAAGCGGCGGTCCGGCATTTGCACTGGGCCGGGCTGGACGGCCTGTTCGATTCCGTCCACGGGCGGGACGGGGTCGACGCGGGCAAGCCGGCGCCCGATCTGGCCCTGCAGGCGTGCCGGAGTCTCGGCACCGAGCCGGCCCGCGCGATCGTGATCGGCGACGGCGGCGCCGATATGGAGATGGCGCGCCGGGCCGGCGCCGCGCTGGCGATCGGGATCGCGCCGGGCGGCGGCCCGCGCCTGCATCTGGCGGGCGCCGACGCCGTGATCGGCAGCTACGCCGAATTGGGGATCGTGCCCCGCGCCTGACTGGCATCTAGCGGAGGAAGACGCACGCAGGACGCGCAGGGCACATGGAAGACATCGATGCGAAGACGAAGGAGGAGAACGGGATGGTCCAAGATCAAGCGAAGAGGTTGGCGGAGTGGATCGGGGAAGCGAAGCGGATCGTATTTTTCGGCGGAGCCGGTACGTCGACCGAAAGCGGCATTCCCGATTTTCGCTCGGCGGGCGGACTGTACGAAAGCGGGGACGACGAGTTTCCCTACTCGCCGGAAGAAATGCTGAGCCGGGAGTTTTTCGCCCGGCAGCCGGGCACGTTCTACGAGTTCTATCGCAAACGCATGGTGTACGAAGACGCGCAGCCGAACGATATGCACCGGCTGCTGGCGGAGCTTGAGCAGAGCGGCCGGCTTGGCGCGGTCATTACGCAAAATATCGACGGTCTGCATCAAAAAGCGGGCAGCGTCAACGTACTGGAGCTGCACGGTTCCGTGCTGCGCAATACGTGCCTGTCGTGCGGAGCGACTTACGGGCTGGAAGCCGTCATGCACAGCGTCGGCATTCCACGCTGCGCGGCGTGCGGCGGCATGCTCAAGCCGAACGTCGTGCTGTACGGCGAGATGCTGGATACCAGCGTGCTGGAAGCCGCGGCGGCCGCGATCGAAGCAGCGGACCTCATGCTGGTCGGTGGCACTTCGCTGACCGTCCAGCCGGCGGCGAGCCTCGTCGGCATGTTCGAGGGGGGCCGCCTGGCGCTGTTGAACCGGACGCCGACTCCATACGACAGCCACGCCGACCTGCGCTTCACGGAACCGATGGGGACGATCGCGCAGAGCGTACGCCAAGCGCTCGGATACGCATGAAGCCCGATAGGGAAAAGTTGTAATCGTTTTCTTGCCAAGCGGCACACCCGGCGATAAGATGGAAGCAAGTTCGAAACGAAAGGATGGAGACAAACGATGGAATACAAGGCGAGCGGAGAACGCTACGACCACATGAAATATAACCGCAGCGGGCGGTCGGGACTGAAGCTTCCCGCGATCTCGCTCGGATTATGGCATAATTTCGGCGGCGTCGACGCTTACGAGAACGGACGCGGCATCGTGCACCGCGCGTTCGATCTCGGCATTACGCATTTCGACCTGGCGAACAATTACGGACCGCCGCCGGGATCGGCCGAAGAAATGTTCGGCCGCATGCTGTCGACCGATCTTAGAGCTTACCGCGACGAACTGATCGTCTCGACTAAAGCCGGCTACCATATGTGGCCCGGCCCTTACGGCGAATGGGGTTCGCGCAAATATCTCGTGTCGAGCCTGGATCAGAGCCTCAAGCGGCTCGGGCTGGATTACGTCGATATTTTCTACCATCACCGACCGGACCCCGATACGCCGCTCGAAGAAACGATGCGAGCGCTCGACCATATCGTACGTTCCGGCAAAGCGCTGTACATAGGCGTGTCCAACTATTCGGCGGAACAGACCTGCGAAGCGGTCGCGATCCTCAAAGATCTCGGCACGCCGCTCACGATCCATCAGCCGAGCTATTCGATGATGAACCGCTGGATCGAGCACGGCCTGCAGGACGTGCTCGACGAGAGCGGCGTCGGCAGCATCGCGTTCAGCCCGCTGGCGCAGGGCCTACTGACGAACAAATACCTGAACGGGATTCCGGAAGATTCTCGCGCGGCGAGCGCTTCGCCGTTCCTGAACCAGACGCAGATTACGCCGGAAGCGATGCGCCGCGTGCGCGCGCTCAACCAGATGGCGGTCGCGCGCGGACAGAGCCTGGCCCAGTTCGCGCTGGCCTGGGTGCTGCGCGGCGAGCGCGTAACGTCCGTGCTGATCGGCGCAAGCCGCGTCGGCCAGATCGAGGAAAATATCGAGACGCTGCAGCAGCTCGAATTTTCCGCCGAAGAGCTGGAGCGGATCGAGAAGATCCTCAAAACGGAAACCGAACAATAACAAGAGTCGGAACAAGAGGCGGCAGCGTGCAAGCGGCCAAGCCGATATCAGGCAGGAACATGAACGCCTGCCGTATTCCGGCCAAATCAACAGCGAAACCCCCGAATCTCCGCCGTTTGCGCGGAAGATTCGGGGGTTTTTGCCGTGCCGGGGAGCGCCGCTTCCGCCCAAATGCGGCGTCGAACGCTTGAAGCCCTCGCTTGCACCTGTACCTGCACCTGTATCTGCGCCTACGCTTGTACTTACGCCTGTACCTGCGCTTGCACCTGCGCCCTGCTGCACCTGCGCCTCCCCGGCGGCTTCCCGACAAACGGTTCCTTGCCGGAATAAGGTTCTGCCGCCGCGCTGCGGTTAATTTAGGGAGGGGACTCCTGCGCGGCCAGCGAACGGATTCACGGCCGGCCGAGCACCGATTCCCGGTACGCGGTCGGAGACTGTCCGTGCAGCCGCTGGAACTGGCGCGAGAAATAGAGCGGGTCGGTCAGCCCGACCGAAGACGCGATCTGCTGGATCGACAGATCGGGCCGTTCGCGCAGCAGCCCGCGCGCTTTGTCGATACGCAGCCGCAGCAGGTAGGTGACCGGGGCGACGCCCGTATCCTGCTTGAACAGCCGCGACAGATAAGCCCGGTTGTACCCGAGGCTCTGGCACATGTCTTCGATCGAGACGGGATGGGCATACTGATCGGTCATGTAGCGGATCATCTGCTTGACCGCCAGACTTCCGGCCGTATCGGCGGCGGGCAGCGCCGAATCGCCGCGCACGACGTCTTCGGCCGCGGCCAGAATCAGGTACAGATAGCCGAGCGAAGCCAGATGCGCGCCCGCCCGTCTCGACCGGAACGATTCCAGCGTATCGGACAGCAGGCGCGGAATGTCCGATACGGCGGCCGGGCGGAATACGGGATGTTGGGGCGTCAGCCCCGCCGCGTGCACCGCTTCTTCGGCGAGCGGGCCGGCAAAAGAGATCCAGCGGTAGCGCCACGGATGCAGCGGATCGGCGGCGTAGCTGACGAGCCGGCCGGGCCGGATCAGAAACGCGTCTCCGGCTTCCAGCTCGTAAGGCTGCCCGTCGTGCACGAAGACGCCCCGGCCTTCTTCCACGATATGCAGCAGGAAATAATCGTAGATCTTCGGCCCGATCTTGTGTTCGGGCAGCGTCTGGCTCTCGCCGGCGAACAGGACGTACAGCATGCCTTTGTCGTCGTAGATCGGATTCGGCGCGACAGAGTAGGAGAAGGCGTGCGGCTGCGCGGCCGGAGGGGGGGTTACGGTCATGGACGTTCCTCGCTTTCCTGAATGCCAAGCTGGGTTCCAGTATAACCGCTGCCGGGATGAAAGTCATATAAGTCCATGCAGTCCGCACATCGGTGCATTATCAAGAAGAACGCTATCTTTTATACTTAGAGCACAGACAGACAAATCAACCCATGAGGTGATCGCACAGTGAATACCGAACAAATCAAGCAAATGTTTATGGAAAAATTCGGACCTTCGGACATCGAACCGCGCGTGTTCCATGCCCCGGGACGCGTGAACCTGATCGGCGAGCATATCGACTACAACGGCGGTTACGTGCTGCCGGCGGCGCTGGAATTCGGCACGACGCTCGTCATTCGCGAACGTGCGGACGGCCTGATCATTCTTGCGTCGAGCAATCTGCCGGAAGAAGCGCAGATCAAGGTCGACGAGATCGGGCTGAACCGCACCGGAGCCTGGACCGACTATCCGGTCGGCGTCATGGTCGAGCTGGCGCAGCGCGGCTACCCGGTCTCCCGGGGCTTCGAACTGCTGTACCACGGCGAAATCCCGAACGGAGCCGGCCTCTCGTCGTCTGCTTCGATCGAAGTCGTCACCGGCTACGCGCTGCTGTCGATGGGCGGCTACGAGCGCGACACGGTCGAGATCGCCCTGCTGTCGCAGGCGGCGGAGAACAACTTCGTCGGCGTCAACTGCGGCATCATGGATCAGTTCGCGGTCGCCAACGGCAAACGGGACCATGCGATTCTGCTCATGTGCGACACGCTGGAATACAAGCACGTTCCTTTTCAAACGGGCAGCTACAAGCTTGTGATCGGCAATACGAACAAGCGCCGCGGTCTGGTCGACTCCAAATACAACGAGCGCCGGGAGCAGTGCACGCAAGCGCTGGAACGCCTCCGAAGCTGCAAAGCCGACCTCAACTACCTGGCCGAGCTGACGCCTTCGCAGTTCGAAGACTTCAAGTCCGCCCTGACCGACGAGACGGTACGCAATCGCGCGCAGCACGTCATCGAAGAGAATGCCCGCGTGCTGGCTTCGGTCGAAGCGCTCACGGCGAACGATCTGCAGGAATTCGGCCGCCTGATGAACCTGTCCCATGACTCGCTGCGCGATCTGTACGAAGTGAGCTGCGAAGAACTCGACGTCATGGTCGAGGAAGCGCGCCGCATCCCGGGTACGCTCGGCGCACGCATGACCGGGGCGGGCTTCGGCGGCTGCACCGTATCGCTGGTCCACGAAGACGACGTGGAACGTTTCGTGGCGGAAGTGGGCGAACGGTACACGGCGCGCACCGGCCTCGAAGGCGAATTTTATGTCTGCGGCGTAGGCGAAGGCGTGGAAGAACTCGGCGCAAACTGATTTTCAGGGCAAGGACGGCAGCTCGGTTTTCTTTTCAAAAAAACGTTTATCATCCAAGGAGGAATTAACAATGGCAATTTTGGTTACCGGCGGTGCCGGCTATATCGGTTCGCATACTGTGGCGGCTCTGCTCGAACGCGGCGAAGAAGTGGTGGTTATCGACAATTTGCAGACGGGTCATCGGGACGCGCTGCTGGGCGGCAAGCTGTACGAAGGCGATCTGCGCGACAAGGAACTGCTGAAGAAATTGTTTGCGGAAAATGAGATCGAAGGCGTCATCCATTTCGCGGCGAATTCGCTGGTCGGCGAAAGCATGGAAAATCCCGGCAAATACTACGACAACAATATGTACGGCACGCTCTGCCTGCTCGAAGCGATGAACGAGGCGAATGTGCGCCGGATCGTCTTCTCGTCCACGGCGGCGACTTACGGCGAACCGGAGAAGACGCCGATCGAAGAAACGGACCGCACCGAGCCGACGAACGTCTACGGCGAAACGAAGCTGATGATGGAACGCATGATCCGCTGGTACGATCGCGTGCTGAATGTCCGCTACGTCGCTCTGCGCTACTTTAACGCGGCCGGCGCGCACGACAGCGGCAAGATCGGCGAAGACCACCGTCCGGAGACGCATCTGATCCCGATCGTGCTGCAGACGGCGCTCGGACAGCGTTCGCACATTTCCGTCTTCGGCGAAGATTACCCGACGGAAGACGGCACCTGCGTGCGCGACTACCTGCATGTCAGCGACCTGGCGGATGCCCATCTGCGCGCAATCGACTATCTCAAAAACGGCGGGGCGAGCGACGTGTTCAACCTCGGCAGCGGCAGCGGCTTCTCCGTGCGCGAGATCATCGAAACGGCGCGCCGCGTCACGGGCAAGGAAATTCCGGTCAAAACCGAACCGCGCCGCGCCGGCGACCCGGCGATCCTGATCGCTTCGTCGCACAAAGCGCGTACCGTGCTCGGCTGGAGCCCGGCGCGCGAAAATATCGAGACGATCATCTCCAGCGCCTGGAACTGGCACCAATCGCGTCCGGACGGCTATAACGACTAAAAAACGAGATCGATAACGGGGGCAGCCTTTTATGAGCGAACAGTTGAAACACGGAGTACAGCAAGGAGCGGCGGGCGAACGTCCGGGCGACGTTCAGCCGTCCGGCAGCACGCGGCGCGCCGCCACGGGTTCGTCTGACGGACCCGTGTCCCGCGAAGAAGCGCTGCGGGCGATCGACCGCCTGACCGCGTTCTCGCTGCGGGAAGGGCTGCTGGAAGCGGCCGACGAAGATTACGGACGCAACCGGCTGCTGGAGCAGTTCGGATTCGACGAGCCTTACGCCGGCGGCGACGCGCCCGGCGAGGAACTGCCGGCAGGCCCGCAGCCGATGCTCGACGCGCTGATCGATTACGCGGCGCAGACCGGAATGATTCCGGAGAATACGGACACGCAGCGCGATCTGCTCGACAGCAAGCTGATGGGCCTGCTGCTCGCGCGCCCGTCGGAAGTGACCCGCGATTTCCTCGCGGCGGAGCAGGAAGGCGGCATATCGGCGGCGACGGACCGTTTCTATAAATGGTGTATCGATTCCAACTATATCCGCATGGACCGGGTCGCCAAAAACCTCTATTGGACGCACGAGTCGGACTTCGGGCCGATCGAGATCACGATCAATCTGTCCAAGCCGGAGAAAACGTCGGAAGAGATCGCCCAGGCGCGGCTGCTGCCGCCTCCGGTCTACCCGAAATGCCAGCTCTGCCGCGAGAACGTCGGCTATGCGGGCCGGATCAACCATCCGGCGCGCCAGAACCTGCGCGTCATTCCGCTCACGCTGAACGACGAGCCGTGGCTGTTCCAGTATTCGCCTTACGTCTACTACAACGAACACTGCATCGTCCTGCACCGCGACCATGTGCCGATGAAGCTGACGAAGGACACGCTGCGCCGGCTGCTGCAGTTCACCGACCGGTTCCCGCATTATTTCCTCGGCTCGAACGCCGACCTGCCGATCGTCGGCGGTTCGATCCTGACGCACGACCATTTCCAGGGCGGCAAGCATACGTTCGCGATCGAACGCGCCGTGACCGAAGCGGTCTTCGCGCATGACCACTACCCGTCCGTGAAGCTGTCGATCGTCCGCTGGCCGATGTCGGTCGTGCGCTTGTCCGGCAGCGATCAGGGCGAACTGCTGGAAGCGGCGAACGACATTTACGAGACGTGGAAAACGTACAGCGACGCAAGCGTCGACGTGCTCGCGTCGAGTGACAAGAACGGCGAGAGCGTGCGGCATAACACGGTGACGCCGATCGTCCGCCGCCGCGAAGGCGCGTACGAGCTCGATCTGGTGCTGCGCAACAACCGGACGGACGAACGTCATCCGGAAGGCATTTTCCACCCGCACCGCGAAATGCACCATGTCAAAAAAGAAAATATCGGCCTGATCGAAGTGATGGGTCTGGCGATTCTGCCGGGTCGTCTCAAAGACGAACTGGACCAGATCGGCCGGATTCTCGGCGGCGATTCCGCGCTGCTGGCCGCGGCGGAGAGCGACGCTCATCATCCGCTTGCCCAGCATCTGCCGTGGGTGCGTTCGATGATCGAACGCGGCGGCTCCGCGCTGAGCCCGGAAGCGGCGCTCGATCTGATCCGCCTCGAAGTGGGCGCGAAGTTCACCGAGATTCTCGGCCATGCCGGCGTGTACAAGACCGACGCCGCGGGCCGCGAAGCGTTTTTCCGCTTCGTCGCAAGCTTCGGCTGGAACCGGACAGACGCCTGATCGCCGGTCGTTCGCACCACGCGGACACCGCCGCAGCTTGAAGAAAAAGAGCGGGCGCATCGCACGATGCGGCCGCTCTTTTTGTTTTCGCGCGGACTTGGTATATAATCAATACATGCTTATCAAAAGAAAGGGGTAACACTCACTCATGAAATCTTTCACTTTCTATAATCCGACCCGTCTTATTTTCGGCAAAGGCCAACTGGAGCAGCTCAAAACACTCGTTCCGCAGTACGGCAAAAACATTCTGCTCGTCTACGGCGGAGGCAGCATCAAGCGCTCCGGCCTGTACGACAGCGTAACGGCCCTGCTGAAGGAGACCGGTTCGAATGTCGTGGAACTGGCAGGCGTCGAGCCCAACCCGCGTCTGTCGACGGTGCACAAAGGCGTCGATCTGTGCAAAAACGAAAACATCGACCTGATCCTCGCCGTCGGCGGCGGCAGCGTAATCGACTGCGCCAAAGCGATCGCGGTCGGCGCGAAATACGACGGCGACATGTGGGACTTCGCGGAACGCAAAGCGGTCGCCCAAGCCGGCCTGCCGCTTGGCGTCGTGCTGACGATGGCCGCGACCGGTTCCGAGATGAACAGCGGGTCCGTCATCACGAACGAAGAGACGATGGAGAAGCTCGGCTGGGGCAGCGCGCATTCGTTCCCGACGTTCTCGATTCTCGATCCAGAGTTCACGTATTCCCTGCCCAAAGACCAGACGGTCTACGGCGTGGTCGACATGATGTCGCACGTGCTGGAGACGTATTTCCATCTGGACAGCAATACGCCGGTACAGGACGGCTTCTGCGAGTCCGTGCTGCGCGCCGTGATCGAAGCGGGACCTGCGCTCGTCAACGATCTGGAGAACTACGAGCTGCGCGAGACTGTCATGTACAGCGGCACGATGGCGCTGAACGGCGTTCTGAGCATGGGCAGCACCGGCGACTGGGCGACGCATAACGTCGAGCACGCCGTATCCGCCATCTACGACATTCCGCACGGCGGCGGCCTGTCCATCCTGTTCCCGAACTGGATGAAGCACAGCCTGCATGTGGATCCGGAGCGCTTCAAGAAGCTCGCCGTCAACGTATTCGGCATCGACGCTTCCGGCAAATCCGCCGAAGAAGTCGGCCTCGAAGGCATCGAAGCGCTGAGAAGCTTCTGGAACTCGATCGGCGCGCCAAGCACGCTGGCCGATTACGAGATCGACGGCAGCCGCATCGAGGAAATGGCCGACAAAGCGATGAAGTTCGGCCCGTTCGGCAACTTCAACAAGCTGCAGCGCGAAGACGTCGTGGCGATCTACAAAGCTTCGCTGTAAGCGATCGTTTTGTAGCAGGAAGCCGCGACCTCAATCACAGCCCGGCCCGGAGGAATTTTTCCTTCGGACCGGGCTTTTTTTGCTTTTTTCGGGTTGAAGCCGCAGGAATGCTTAGTTGCAGCCAACTAAGTGGAAGCGGCAGACGTTTATTAGAAGAAAAGGAGGGGTTTTTATGAAAATCCATAACAAAATCAATCGTGCGATCCCGCGCCTGCTGGCGTCTGCCCTGCTGCTCGGCTCGCTAGCCGCCTGCTCGTCCGCACCGTCCGTGTCTGAGGAGTCGAAGAAGCCGCTCAGCCTCGCGGGCGCGGAGCAGCAGGTGAACAACCTGTATCCCGGTGCCGGCATACCCAGCATCGAAGGAGTGAAATTGACGGCCGTTTATAAGGAAAAAGCTTTTTCGCCGAGCGAGGCGCTGGGTGCCACGGATGAACAGCAGCCTGCCGGCCGTACGGACAGCTTGACCTTTTTGTATGCCGACCAAAAAGGAGAAATCGACCAAGCGGCGCAAAAAGCGCTTTTGGCAGACGGGGAACTGCTGTACGGTCCGTATTCGGGCACGAACCGGCTGAGACTGACGCTGAGCGAACTTCCCGTTCAGACTGCCGGCGCCGAGAACCGTTCCGTCGATGGAACGCAGCTGCAGGTCGCCCACGCCGAAGACGGCAGCCTGATTGCGACCGCGCGTTCGGGTGAAGTTACTTATACGCTGGCCGGCGAAGCGAAAAGCAAACAAGAAGAAGAAATTTGGTTGGGAATTTTAGCACAAGTATCTCACTAGAAGGAGAATCATATATTTTTTTGCAAATATTGAAACCGAATTATCAATCAAACGTATGTAATCATAGACTTACCCGGAAAAGCCGTCGTCCGATCGACAAGGCTCGCGGTCCACTTTCCGGGTAGGGCACCTTCAATACGGAAGGAGGGAAACGCATATGGAAGCGCTATATTTCGGTTGTCTGGCGGGAGGCGTCATGTTTGCGTTGATCAGCGTCGTGTTCGGGGACTGGATCGGCGACGCGCTGGGCGGAATATTCGATGCGGTGTCGTTCGAGTTCCTGCAGCCGATCGTGCTGGCCGGCATGGTGACCGTGTTCGGCGGGGCCGGCATTTTGATCGAACGGTATGCGGGACTGACGCCTGTGTTGAGCGTATCGGCTGCGGTGCTGTGCGCGCTGGCTTCCGGTCTGCTGCTCTATCTGGGCTACGTCAAGCCGATGCGGGGCAGCGAAAATTCCGTCGGATATTCGATGAAGGACCTGACGGGCCGGATCGGCGAAGTGACCGTACCCGTACCGGAAAAAGGCTACGGCGAAGTGCTGGTCGGCATGGGAGGCTCGGGCAATACGCTGCACACCGCATTCAGCTTCGACGGAGCGTGGATTCCGGCAGGGGTAAGGGTTGTCGTCATCGATATCGAAGACGGGACGCTGGGCGTCTGCGAACTCGAAAAAACGGAAAAGGGGTTGGAGTAAAATGAACATTTTCGATCAGGTGCCGGATTATCTGTTGATACCGGGCATCGTCATAGCCGTGCTGCTCGTACTGGGTCTCGCGTTTTGGGCCCGTTACAAGACGGTCAGCACGGATGAGGCGATGGTAGTGACCGGTTCGTTCCTCGGCGCGAAGAATATCGCCGACGACGAAGCCGGACGCAAAATCAAGATCGTACGCGGCGGAGGCGCTTTTATCCTGCCGATTTTCCAAAAAGCCGAATATCTGTCGCTGCTGTCGCACAAACTCGACGTGTCGACGCCGGAAGTGTACACCGAGCAGGGCGTTCCGGTTCTGGCCGACGGCGTGGCGATCATCAAGATCGGCAGCTCGACGGAAGATGTGGCGACGGCGGCCGAGCAGTATATGGGCAAGCCGATCGAATCGCTCAAATCGGAAGCCCAGGAAGTGCTCGAAGGCCATCTGCGGTCGATTCTCGGCTCTATGACCGTCGAAGAGATGTACCGCAACCGCGACCGTTTCGCGCAGGAAGTGCAAAGCGTCGCGGCCCGCGACCTCAAGAAGATGGGGCTGCAGATCGTCTCGTTCACGATCAAGGATGTGCGCGACAAGCACGGCTACCTCGAATCGCTGGGTAAGCCGCGGATCGCCGCGGTCAAGCGCGACGCCGAAATCGCCGAAGCCGAAGCGATCCGGGATTCCCGGATTCAGAAAGCCCGCGCCGAAGAAGAAGGGCAAAAAGCGGAGCTGATCCGGGATACAAACATCGCCGAAGGGCAAAAAGAAAAAGAATTGAAAGTGGCCGCATTCAAGCGCGATCAGGATACGGCCAAAGCCGACGCCGACCAGGCGTATCATATCCAGGAAGCGCGTGCCAAGCAGGTTGCGGTCGAAGAGCAGATGAGAGTCGAGCTGGTCCGCAAAGACCGCGAGATCGACCTGCAGGAAAAAGAAATCCAGATTCGCCAGAAGCATTACGATGCCGAAGTGAAGAAAAAGGCCGACGCCGACCGTTACGCGGTCGAAGTGGCCGCCGAAGCGGACAAAGCGCGCCGGATGCGCGAAGCCGACGCGCTTCAATATTCGATCGAAACGCAGGCCAAAGCGTCCGCCGAACAGAAGCGGCTCGACGGCATCGCTTCCGCCGACGCGGAACTTGCCCGCGGTACGGCCGACGCGGAAGTCATCCGCCTGCGCGGCGCGGCGGAAGCCGAAGCGAAAGAGAAGCTGGCGGAAGCGTTCAAGCATTACGGCGAAGCGGCGATTCTCGACGTCATCGTCAACATGCTGCCGGAACTTGCCGGCAAGATCGCCGAGCCGATCGCGTCTATCGACAAGATTACGGTCGTCGATACGGGCCGGGGCGAAGGCGGCGGCGCTTCGCGCGTCAGCGGCTACGTGACCGAGCTGATGGCGACCGCGCCGGAAATGCTCAAAAGCGTATCGGGGCTCGATCTGGAGCAGATGATCCAGAATCTGACCGGCGGCAAAGGGCCGAGCGAAGCGCAAATCGCAGCGAAGCTGGAAGCGGAGAAAGCGTCCAAATCGTCGGCTGTCGCGTTGGAAGAACGTCCGGCGGCAGACCGGAACGACTAAGCGAGGAGACCGGCCGCAGGCAGCGGGGAAGCCGCCCGGCGAGGCGGCGGAACCGGCGGCCGGTCGGGCTTGAATTACAGCGTTTTCGAATAAGTATGCAGGAAGGACCGAATTCCGCATTTTCCCCGGGAAAATGCAGGTTGACGGTCCTTTTTTGCATGGGATAGAATGAGGGGATTGCATGCGCGCCGGTCTGCCGCAAACGGGCGGCGCGGCGGGAGAAATGCCGGAAAAGGACGGGAATACGAACCATGGAAAAAAAGAGGGCAGCCAAAACGGCTGCGGATATCGCGTTTATAGCGCTCGGCGCGTTCATTTTTGCGTTGGCGGTCAATCTGTTCGTCATTCCGAACGACTTCGGCGAAGGCGGCGTGACCGGCGTTACGATTATTTTGTTTTACGCTTTTCAATGGTCTCCGGGCCTGATCAACCTGATCATCAACTCGATTTTGCTGGTGGTCGGCTATCGCTTTTTGGATAAGAAAACGATTATTTATACAATCCTTGCGGTCGGCTTTAACTCGCTGTTTCTGCATTTGACCGAGAGCTGGGATATCCATTCCACGGAAAAAACGGTCAATGCGATCTTCGCCGGCATCTTCGCGGGTATTGGAATCGGCATGATCGTGCGCGTGGGCGGCACGACGGCCGGCACGGTCATTCTGGCCCGGCTGGCAAACAAATACCTGGACTGGAATATCAGCTACGGCCTGCTGTTCTTCGACGTCGTCGTCGCGGTCGCTTCGCTGCTCGTGATCCAAGTGGAGAACTTCATGTTCACGATCGTGCTGCTGTACGTCGGCACGAAGGTGATGGACTTCATTATCGAAGGCCTGAATCCGAAAAAGGCGGTCATGATCATCTCCAAGCACCAGCACATGATCGCCGAGCAGGTGAACACGATCATGGACCGCGGCGTCACGGTGCTGTCGGGCCACGGCTTTTACACAAAAGAAGCCAAGGAAGTGCTGTATATCGTCATCAGCAAGCAGGAAGTCTCCCAACTCAAAAAGATCGTGAAGCAGGCGGACAAAGACGCGTTCGTGACGATTCACGACGTGCGCGACGTGTTCGGCGAAGGGTTCGTGGACATTTCCAAATAGGTTCGAACAGGTTTTTTTCAAAATAACGGGGTTCCCGGGCTTCGCGGCCCGGAAACGAGAAGGAGCGGAATCAAGCGGATGCTGGTGTCCAAAGTATTGAACAACAATGTCATTATTGCGGACGATCCGCAGTACGGCGAAGTGGTCGCGATCGGAAAAGGGATCGGATTCGGACGGGCGGAGCGGGATTCGATCGAGCCGGAAGCGGCCGAGAAAATGTTTATTTTGCGCAGCCCGCGCGAGCAGGAGCAGTACAAGCAGCTGCTGCCGCAGGTCGACGAGAAGCTGATCGAAGTGATGAACGAAGCGATCCAGACGATCGGCGCGCGCAGCGCTTCGCCGCTCAACGAGCATATCCACGTCGCGCTGACCGACCATATCGCGTTTGCGCTCAAGCGGATCGAGCAGGGCATCATGTTCCAGAATCCGTTTCTGTACGAGACCAAAGAGATCTACCCGGAAGAATACGAACTGGCCGAATACGTCGTGGGGCTGATCGAAGACCGGCTGGGCACGTCGCTCGGTCCCGACGAAGTCGGCTTCGTGGCGCTGCATATCCACAGCGCGATCACGAACCGGCCGATCGGCGAAGTGCGGGGACATTCGGAACTGATCTCGGATCTGGTCGACCTGATCGAACAGAATATCGAAGGCGGCCTGAACCGGGGCAGCCTCGATTATTCGCGCCTGCTGACCCATCTGCGCTTCGCGATCGAACGGGTATGCCGCGGGGAGGAAGTCCGGTCCACCAACCGGCTGGAAGAACTGCTCGCGCGCGAGTACCCGGAGATGTATTCGCTCGCCTGGAAGCTGACCAAAGTGATGGAGAAAAGGCTGGGCCTGCCGGTATACAAAGCCGAATCCAGCTATTTGACCGTGCATCTGCAGCGTCTGGCCGACAAAGAAGCGTTATAAATTTTGTGTGTGAAAGGGCTTGCCAAGCTCTTGGCGCTTTGCTATAATGACCGACGTAAGCCAACTTAAAACGATCTTTGTAACGATGTGTCACTGATACGATCAGGCATGAATCGATACGGAGAATAAAACGCATACTCTTGAACAGGACCGATCTATACCCGGGGGTCCGTGCAGGAGAGTATTCCTTTTATTTTTCGTACGTTCATGCCTTTTTTGCGTATTCCGAAGGCACTTTCGTTCGGGATCGGTCGAAAACAAAGAAAATCAAATACACAACAAGAGGAGTTGCGCATCGATGTTCAAGAAATTGTTTGGACTTTTGCAGCGGGTCGGCAAAGCGGTCATGCTGCCCGTCGCCATCCTGCCCGCGGCAGGTCTGCTGCTGGCGATCGGCACGCTGCTGGTCAGCCCCGACTTCCTGGAACTGGCTCCCATGCTGGACGTCCAGTGGGTACAGTCGGTAGCGACCGTATTGATGAAGGCGGGCGACATCGTCTTCGCCAATCTGCCGCTGCTGTTCGCGGTCGGCGTCGCCGTCGGCTTGTGTGACGGCGAAGGCGTCGCGGGCCTCGCGGCTATCGTCGGCTTCCTGATCATGAACGTGACGCTTGGCGTCGTCGTCGGCGTAACGCCGGCGCTGACCAGCGAAGCGGGTCTCGGCTATGCAAGCGTGCTCGGCATCCCGACGTTATCGACCGGGGTGTTCGGCGGTATCATTATCGGTATATTGGCCGCGGCCATGTACAAGCGGTTCTTCCGGATCGAACTGCCGTCGTATCTCGGCTTCTTCGCCGGCAAACGTTTCGTTCCGATCATGACGGCCGCGATGTCGATTCTGGTCGGCCTGCTGCTCGTCATCATCTGGCCTCCGATCCAGCACGGCCTGAACTCGCTGTCGAACGTCATGATCAACGGCAACCCGACGCTGTCGGCGTTCGTCTTCGGCGTCATCGAACGTTCGTTGATCCCGTTCGGCCTGCATCACATCTTCTACTCGCCGTTCTGGTACGAATTCGGCGAATATGTCAACAAAGCGGGCGAAGTGTTCCGCGGCGACCAACGGATCTTCATGGCGCAGATGCGCGACGGCGTCGACTTCACGTCCGGCATGTTCATGACCGGCAAATTCCCGTTCATGATGTTCGGCCTTCCGGCTGCGGCATTGGCGATCTACCATGAAGCCCGTCCGGAACACAAGAAGTACGTAGCCGGCATTATGGGTTCCGCGGCGCTGACTTCGTTCCTGACCGGTATTACCGAGCCGCTGGAATTCTCGTTCCTGTTCGTGGCTCCGATCCTGTTCGGTATTCACGTTATCTTCGCGGGTCTGTCGTTCATGACGATGCAGCTGCTCGACGTGCATATCGGCATGACGTTCTCCGGCGGCCTGATCGACTTCCTGCTGTTCGGGGTACTGCAGAACCGTACGCCGTGGTGGAACGTCATTATCGTCGGCCTCGTGCTGGCGGTCATCTACTACTTCGGATTCCGCTTCGCGATCCGCAAGTTCAACCTCAAGACGCCGGGCCGCGAAGAACCGACCGAAGAGTCGGCGAACGCTTCGGCGAGCAAAGGCACGGCCGGCGAACTGCCGCAGAACATCTTGTCGGCGCTCGGCGGACGCGAGAACATCTCCAATCTGGACGCCTGCATCACGCGTCTTCGCGTTCAGGTCAACAACGTCGGCAGCGTCGACAAAGACCGCCTGAAGACGCTCGGCGCCGCAGGCGTGCTGGAAGTCGGCAACAACATCCAGGCAATCTTCGGCACCCGTTCCGATACGATCAAATCGCAGATCCAGGACATCATGTCCGGCCGTACGCCGGTCGAAGCGCCGGCCGCAGCCGTGGAACTTCCCGAGAAAAACGCAGATGCCGCCCAAGCGGTAGACGTGCTGAACGAAGAAATGATCGTGTCGCCGGCCAACGGCGAACTGCAGGACATTTCCAACGTACCCGATCCGGTCTTCTCGCAGCGCATGACGGGCGACGGATTCGCGGTGCTGCCTTCGGACGGAAATATCGTGTCGCCGGTCAACGGAACGATCTTCAACGTGTTCCCGAGCAAGCATGCGATCGGCATCATGTCGGAAGGCGGCAAAGAAATTCTGGTCCATATCGGCGTCAATACCGTTAAACTTAAAGGCCAAGGGTTTAATGTATTGGTAGCGGAGGGCGATGCCGTCATGGCCGGACAGCCGATTCTCGAAGTCGACCTGGCTTACGTGCAGGAACATGCCCCTTCGATCATGACTCCGGTTATCTTCTCCAACCTGCCGGAAGGCGCCAAGGTTACCCTGCTCAAGAGCGGCACGGTCAAAGCGGGAGAAGAAAACATCGTTTCGATCAAGTAATCGAGCAAAAAGAAGTCAAACGTGCAAAAAGTAGGCAAGCGTGCAAAATGCAAGCAGGTAAGCTATAATAAGTATGGTTACTTTAAAAACAGAAGACATTGGAGGAATTCAATCATGGAAAAAACATTCAACATCGTAGACGAAGACGGTATCCACGCTCGCCCGGCAACGGCGCTTGTCAATACGGCTAACAAATTCAAATCGACGGAATCGTTCGCGGAAGCCAACGGCAAACGCGTTACGCTGAAATCGATTCTGGGCGTTCTGTCCCTCGGTCTGGAAAAAGGATCGACGCTGACACTGATCACGCAGGGCGAAGAAGAAGGCGCGGCTCTCCAGGCTCTGGAAGACGTTATGGTCGGAGAAGGTCTGGGCGAAGTCAATGCTTAATATTTCCGGAATCGCGGCTTCGGCCGGCATCGCTATCGCTAAAGCGTTTCGCCTGGAGCATCCGGATTATACCGTAACGCAAAAAACGGTTAAAAATGCTGAAGCGGAAATCGCCAAACTCGACGACGCGCTTGCGAAATCGCAAGTCGAGCTTGAGCGGATCAAAGAACGTACGCTTCAGGAACTCGGTGCCCAAAAAGCGGAGATCTTCGAATCGCATCTGCTGATTCTGAACGATCCCGAGCTGATCAGCCCGGTCAAAGACATGATCACGAACGATCAGGTTAATGCCGACTACGCGCTCAACGAAACGTCCAAACAGTTCGTTTCCATGTTCGAGAACATGAAGAGCGTGTATCTGCAGGAACGCGCAGCCGACATGAAGGACGTGACCAAGCGCATCTTGGGCCATCTCCTCGGTCTGAACGTGCAGAACCCTGCGGAGATCAGCGAAGAAGTGATCGTCATCTCCGAAGACCTTACGCCTTCGGATACGGCGCAGCTGAACCGCAAATACGTCAAAGGCTTCACGACGAACATCGGCGGACGCACGTCCCACTCGGCCATCATGGCCCGCTCGCTCGAAATTCCGGCCGTAGTCGGAACGAAGAACGTGCTGGAGCAGGTAGAGCCGGGCGATCTCGTTATCGTCGACGGTCTCGAAGGCCAGATCATCGTGAATCCAAGCGATGAAGTGGTAGCCGAATATCGCGACAAGCAGGTCAAATACGACGAGCAGCGCGCCGAATGGCGCAAGCTGCGCGAAGAGCCGACCGTATCGACCGACGGCGTCCACGTTGAACTGGCAGCCAACATCGGCACGCCGAACGACGTGGCCGGCGTCATCGACAACGGCGGCGAAGCGGTCGGTCTGTACCGGACCGAATTCCTGTACATGGGCCGCGACAAGCTTCCGTCCGAAGACGTGCAGTACAACGCCTACAAGACCGTGCTGGAGAAAATGGCTGGCAAGCCGGTCGTCGTCCGCACGCTCGACATCGGCGGCGACAAGGAACTGCCTTATCTCGATCTGCCGAAAGAGATGAATCCGTTCCTCGGCTTCCGCGCGATCCGGTTGTGCCTGGATCGTCAGGACATCTTCCGCACCCAGCTCAGAGCGCTGCTGCGCGCAAGCGTACACGGCGATCTGCGCATCATGTTCCCGATGATCGCGACACTCGTCGAGTTCCGGGACGCGAAGGCGCTGCTTGAAGAAGAACGCGCGAACCTGATCGGCGAAGGCGTGGCCGTCGCCGACCATATCCAGCTCGGCATCATGGTCGAAATTCCTTCGACCGCCGTACTGGCCGACCAATTCGCGAAAGAAGTCGATTTCTTCAGCATCGGCACCAATGACCTGATCCAGTACACGATGGCCGCGGACCGTATGAACGAACGCGTCTCGTACCTGTATCAGCCCTACAACCCCGCTATTTTGCGCCTGGTTGACATGGTTATCAAAGCGGCGCACAAAGAAGGCAAATGGGCCGGCATGTGCGGCGAAATGGCCGGCGATTCCGTCGCTATTCCGCTGCTGCTCGGTCTTGGCCTCGACGAATTCAGCATGAGCGCCACGTCCATCCTGCCGGCGCGCAGCCAGATCTCCAAATTGTCCCGTGCGGACATGCAGGAACTGGCCGCGAAGGCACTGGAATGCGGCACGGCTGAAGAAGTCGTCGCTCTTGTCGAAGCGATCCAAGTCTAACGATCGTTTTCACGTATTTCGTACCATTCGTTTGATCTGCAAGATCTCTGTCGCTCCGGCGTGTTCGCCGAGCATCTTGGCACGCCGAAGCTGCGTCCGTCCGGTTCCCTGTGGGAGCCGGATTTTTTTGTTTGCCGCGGAAATATCCGCAAGCTTGTTTATTTTCCTACAAAAAAAGAACCGGCAGACTTCTGCCGGTTCCTTGCCGCCTACCACAGGCTCTGAATATTTACGCCTTTCGGCTCCGCCTGCGGATCGCTTTCGTTAATATGGTCGTAGAACATGACCCCGTTCAGGTGATCCAGTTCATGCTGCATGACGATCGCGGGATAGCCTTTGAGCTTCAGCAGCACTTCCTTGCCGTTCTCGTCGTACGCTTTGAGCTTGATCTTCTCGTAGCGCGGCACGATGCCTTCGACCGGACGGTCGACGGACAGGCAGCCTTCGCCGTCCGGCAAATACGTCATCGCCGCCGAATGGCTGACGATTTTCGGATTGAACAGCTTATGGGCGTACAGCGTCGGATTCTCTTCTTCGTCTTCCATGATGTCCGTGAACAGCACGGCGAACATGCGGCGGTCGAGGCCAACCTGGTTGGCGGAGATGCCGACGCCGGCGCGCAGGCCGTATTGCTCGGCCAGTTCGTCGTCCTGGCTTTCTTCGAGATAACGCATCATGGCGTCCATCGCGTTGCGGTCCGCATCGGAGAGCGGGAATTTCACTTCCGCTACCTTGCGGCGCAAAATGTCATGACCTTCGCGGACGATATCGTCCATGGTGATTCGGTAACCTTTATCTGTGAGTGACATAATCGTGAGATCCCTCGGCTTCCTCAAAATGTGTTGGGGTGAAACGGAAAAGGCCGCCGGCTTTGCGTCTTGGACGCAACAGGCGGACCTTCTTCTATTATGAAGCGGGGCGTGGCAAAAGAAAAGCCGCTTTTCCGGAAAAGTCCGGAAAGCGGCGGGAGAGAAAGGGATATACACACGCGGACTTCGGGATCGGCTTAGCTGCAGGCGCAGTTCAACACCGGTTTGCGCGCGGCGTTCGTCTCGTCGAGACGGGTAACCGGCGTCGTGTACGGCGCGTTCAGCAGCAGTTCCGGATTTTCCTCGGCTTCGCGGGCGATCCGGATCATCGTGTCGATAAATCCGTCGAGCGTTTCTTTGCTTTCCGTCTCGGTCGGCTCGATCATGATGCACTCTTCGACGTTGAGCGGGAAATAGATGGTCGGCGGGTGATACCCGAAATCGAGCAGCCGCTTGGCGACGTCCAGCGTGCGCACGCCGTATTTTTTCAGGCCGCTGCCGCTCATGACGAATTCGTGTTTGCACGGGCCGGCGAACGGCACTTCGTAATGGTCTTTGAGGCGGGCCATCATGTAGTTGGCGTTGAGCACGGCGCATTCGGAGACGCGGCGCAGGCCGTCCGGGCCGTATGTGCGGATATAGGCGTAGGCGCGCACGAGAATGCCGAAGTTGCCGTAATACGCTTTGACGCGGCCGATCGAAGTCGGCGACGCGGCGGCAAAATCGTACGATCCGTCTTCGAGCTTCTCGACGACCGGAGCCGGCAGGTACGGGATCAGGATCGACTTGACGCCGACCGGACCCGCGCCGGGACCGCCGCCGCCGTGCGGCGTGCTCATCGTTTTGTGCAAGTTGAGATGCACGACGTCGAAGCCCATGTCGCCCGGCCGGGTAATGCCCATGATCGCGTTGGAGTTGGCGCCGTCGTAATAGAGCAGGCCGCCCGCTTCGTGCACGATCTGCGCGATTTCGACGATTTGTTCTTCGAACAGTCCGAGCGTGCTCGGATTGGTCAGCATGAGCGCGGCCGTGTCGGAACCGACGGCGGCGCGCAGCGTGTCGAGATCGACCATGCCTTTGGCGTTCGACGGAATGGTCACCGTCTCGAAGCCGGCCACGGTCGCGCTCGCCGGATTGGTGCCGTGCGAAGAGTCGGGCACGATCACTTTGGTACGCTGATGTTCGCCGCGTTCTTCGTGGTAGCTGCGGATCATCATCAGGCCCGCCCATTCGCCGTGCGCGCCGGCGGCCGGCTGGAGCGTGACGGCGTCCATGCCGGTCAGCGCGGCCAGGTCATTCTGGAGCGTGTACATCAGCTCAAGCGCGCCCTGCGCGCTCGACACCGGCTGATACGGGTGGATCTTGGCGAAGCCGGCGTAGCGGGCCACGTCTTCGTTGATCTTCGGATTGTATTTCATCGTGCAGGAGCCGAGCGGATAGAAGCCGTTGTCCACGCCGAAGTTGCGGCGGGACAATCCCGTGTAATGGCGGATCACGTCGACTTCGTACACTTCCGGCAGGGCGGCGGCATCGCTGCGCTTGAATTCGGCCGGGAGCCAGTCCGCGGCTTCTTCTTCGCTGACCGGCACGTCGCAGTCCGGCAGCGAATAAGCGACGCGGCCGGGGGTGCTGAGTTCGAAAATCAGGGCGCAATCTTCTTTGGCGTCGAAGCCTGTCGGCGTCGTCAGATCGAGGCTCGTGTTCATAGACTTCCCTCCAAAATTTCCGCGAAGCGGTCGATGTCTTCCTTGGAACGTCTTTCGGTGACGGCGATCAGCAGGGCGCTGCCCAGTTCCGGATACTCGCGCGACAGGTTATAGCCGCCGATGAAGCCTTCTTCCAGCAGCTTTTCGTTCAGGGCGTCGATGTCCGTGCCTTCCGGCAGCTTCAGCACGAACTCGTTGAAGAACGGCGAAGTGAAAGCGGGCTTCACGTCATGGATCGAACCGAGCTGCTTGGCGGCGTAGTGCGCTTTTTTGAGATTCAGGTCGCAGACGTCGATCATGCCCTGGCGGCCCATAACGGACAGGTACACCGAAGCGGACAAAGCGAGCAGCGCCTGGTTGGAGCAGATGTTCGACGTCGCTTTGTCGCGGCGGATATGCTGCTCGCGCGCCTGAAGCGTCAGCACGAAGCCGCGCTTGCCGTTTTTGTCGGTCGTCTGGCCGACGATGCGGCCGGGAATTTTGCGCATAAGCGCTTTGGAGACGGCGAAGTAGCCGCAGGTCGGGCCGCCGTACGAACCGGAGATGCCGAGCGGCTGCGCGTCGCCGACCGTGATGTCCGCACCGAGCCGGCCCGGCGCTTCCAGCAGGCCGAGCGACAGCGGGTTCGCGCTGACGACCAGCAGTCCTTTTTGCGCATGGACGAGTTCGCCGATACTTTTGACGTTTTCCACAGCGCCGAAGAAGTTCGGCGATTGAACGAGTACCGCCGCGGTATCGCCGTCGATCATCTTTTCCAGCTGCTTCAGGTCGGTCACGCCGTTCTCGAAGCCAGCTTCGACCACTTCGATGCCGAGTCCGTACGCGTACGTGCGCACGACCGCCCGGGTCTCCGGATGCACCGTGCTCGCGATAATGATCTTTTTGCGTTTGGTGGCGCCGCTTGCGAGCGAAGCCGCTTCGGCCATCGCCGTCGCGCCGTCGTACATGCTGGCATTGGCGACTTCCATGCCGGTCAGCTCGCAGATGTACGATTGGAACTCGAAGATCGCCTGCAGTTCGCCCTGGCTCACTTCCGGTTGGTACGGCGTGTAGGCCGTATAAAATTCCGAGCGCGAGATGACGTGGTTGATGACGACCGGAACCTGGTGATCGTACAGCCCGGCTCCGAGGAAGCTGGCGTAGCGGTCGCTGTCGGCGTTTTTGCCGGCGAGCTGCGTCATGTGGCGCAGCAGCGCCGCTTCGTCCAGAACGCCGGACATCGGCAGCGTGCCTTCGTAACGGACGTTTTTCGGAATATCGACGAACAGGTCCTCCATGCTCTGCGCGCCTACGGCGGCGAGCATGTCGCGTTCGTTCTGCTCGGTCATCGGAATATAACGGTGCTTTTTCAAGGCGTATTCACTCCTTTTTCGGATGGGGCGTTGTCGGACGGGCTATGTTGAATAAGCGCTTTGTGCGCCGGGGTGTTTTTGTAAAAAGGAGCTTTGACGACTTCGGCCTGCAGCTTCTTGCCGCGGATCTCGACTTCGATCTTCGTGCCGATCGCCGCGAATTCCGCGTCGATCAGCGCCAGCGCCAGATTGCGCTTGAGCGTCGGCGACTGCGTGCCGGTCGTCACTTCGCCGATCCGGCGTCCTGCGGCGAAGACGGGATAATGCGAACGCGCGATGCCGCGGTCGATCATCTCCAGGCCGACGAGCTTGCGGGGCACGCCGGCTTCTTTCTGGGCGGCCAGCGCTGCGCGGCCGATGAAGTCGCCTTTGCCGAGCTTGACGAAGTAGCCGAGGCCCGCTTCGAGCGGCGTGATGTCCGCCGACAGCTCCTGCCCGTACAGCGGCAGCTTGGCTTCGAAGCGCAGCGTGTCGCGGGCGCCGAGTCCGCACGGCAGCAGCCCAAGCGGTTCGCCGGCAGCGATCAGATCGCGCCAGATAACGGCGGCGACCTGCGGATCGGCGTAGATCTCGAAGCCGTCTTCGCCGGTGTAGCCGGTGCGGGACACATAAGCCGCCGGGCCTTCGAACGCGTTCGTCGCGATGAAGTGAAACGGCTTGAGCTCGTCGAGCGCCGGCTCGGCGCACACCTGCTTGAGAATTTCCAGCGAAGCCGGACCCTGCAGCGCGATTAACGCGGTGCCTTCCGAGACATCGCGGAATTCGACCGATTCGGGCAGATGCGAGTTGATCCACTGCGCGTCTTTGTCGATATTGCCGGCATTGACGACGAGCATGTACTGCCCCGTGCCGATCCGGTAGACGAGCAGATCGTCCACGACGCCTCCGTTTTCGTAACACATGAACGTATAGACCGCTTGTCCGTCTGCCAGCGATCGAATATCGCCGGTCGTAAGTATCGACAGAAAGTCTTCGACGCCTTCGCCGCTGAGCATGAATTCGCCCATATGCGAAACATCGAACAATCCCGCACGTTCTCGCACGGCGTCGTGTTCTTTTTGAATGCCGAAGAACTGAACAGGCAGGTCCCAGCCGCCGAAATCGATGCAGCGGGGTTCGCCGGTCTCCGCATACAGCGGGTAGAGCGGGGTACGCTTGAGAGAAGTCATCGTGTAAGAGTCTCCTTCGGAAATCGGATTTGGTGTTGGATGGCGCGAAAAAGGACAGGTCCCCAAAGACCGGCTCTTTAGGTCGCCGAAGCGAAAAAAGGGCCTGATCGAAAGGGCTCTGTCCTTGATACCTGAGAGTTACCCCGCCGCCGAATTCCGATCAAGTGCGATCGGGACATGCAGCAGGTTTCCCCTTGGGTGATCCGCCTGCGGTCCGGGTTCGAAAATTCCGGCTGCGCGGATGCTCTCCAGAGTGGCGTCCGGCACAGGTCCTTTTGCCTGAGAGATTCGCCGCTTCGCGCAGCGTCCTGATCGACACGCGCCAATGTTCGGTTTACTCCTTCGGCGGCACCCGCAAAGCTCTCTTCGCTTCCGGTGCTCTCTCCCTATGCTTTCACTCGCCTATGCGTCAATCGTCGAACGTTCGTGTTTTGCCAAATGCGGATCAAATGCTTTATCCTAATTATTAAGGGATGCGGCACCCCATTGTCAACAAAACTTTACGGAGTCCAAAAAATATTGTGAGGAACATTGACACGTCAAATAGGCTGCCGTAAGCTAAAAGCATTGAAAATTCCCGAACAACGCAAACAGCACATCAGCCGAATGTTCGGCAATACACCGAAATGGAGCGAACTTACAATGAGCGAAGTCAAAGCGGGTTTGTACTATACCAAAGATCACGAATGGGTGGAAAAGCTGGAAAACGGCAATCTGCGTCTGGGCATTACCGATTTTGCGCAGCATCAACTGGGCGATATCGTGTTCGTCGAACTGCCGGAAGCCGGCGCGGCAGTTGAAGCGGAAGGCAGTATCGGTTCGATCGAATCGGTCAAAACGGTCTCCGACCTGTTCTGTCCGGTCGGCGGCACGATCGCGGCGGTCAACGGCGCACTTGAGACCGAACCGGAACTCGTCAACGGCGCACCGTACGGCGAAGGCTGGATGATCGAAATCGAGCCGGACGGCGCGGCGGAAGGGCTGCTTGCCGGTCTGCTGACGCCCGAGCAGTACGAAGCCGAGCAGGCCGACTGATTCGGGATGACAACCCCGATAAGGCTGGAAGAAAGCGAAGCGCCGATCTCGGCCGCCGATCTGGACGCGCTGGAGCGGCGGTTCGGCTTTGTGTTCCCGCTTTCTTTTAGGACGCACTATTTGAAGTTCAACGGAGGCTACCTGCCGGAAGAGCGGATGGAGCGGCAGCGGATGGCTTTTGGCGGGTTCAATCCGATCCGTTACAGCACCCTGCCGGCGGAGACGCTGTATCTCGATCTGCTGGAAGCTTTCCCGCAGCTGGAAGGTCTGTTTCCGTTCGCGTACGATCAGGGAGGCAGCTCGTTTATGATCGCGCTCGGCGAACGGGCCGACTTGGGCCGGATCTATATCTGGCTCATGGACGGCGAAGAACTGCTGCCTATTACGGATTCGTTCGACGAGTTCGTCGACCTGCTGTGGGAAGAGTAGCCAACGTTTGAAGCCTGCGCGTCGGTCGCGGGCTTTTTTGTCGTTTATCCAATTGTCACGGACCGGCGCCCTGGTTTATGATGGACAGTAAGCGAACACCGTTCCGACACAAACTGGAGAAGTGCGAAGGAGGCGAACGGATTGACGGACAAAACGGCGCTCGTAACAGGAGCGAATTCGGGCATGGGCTTGGCGACTTCCGCCGGTCTGGTCCAAAAAGGGTATCGGGTGCTTATGGCATGCCGCAGCCGGGCACGCGGGGAAGAAGCGCTGGAGCGGATTGTACAGTCCGGAGGACCCGGCTCGGCGGAACTTGTGCTGTGCGATCTGGCCGATCTGGCTTCGATCCGCCGCTTTGCCGACGACGTGCACGGGCGTATTTCGTCGCTCGACGTGCTGATCAACAACGCGGGCGTCGTCAGCCCCAAGCGGCAGGAGACGAAGGACGGCTTCGAGCTTGCGCTCGGCGTCAATCATCTGGGTCATTTTCTGGCGACGAATCTGCTGCTGGACCTGATCAAGCCGGCCGGCGGCCGGATCGTCGTCGTGGCGTCCGGCGCGTACAAGGCGGGGCGTATCCATTTCGAAGATCCGCATCTGCGGGACGGATACAATGTCGTCAAATCGTACGGCCAGTCCAAGCTTGCGAATATCCTGTTCGCGCGCGAGCTTGCGCTGCGCCTATATGCGGACGGCGTCGCCGTCAACTCGCTGCATCCGGGAGCCGTGCTGACGCAGCTCGGCGTCAACCGCGGAACAGGCTTCGGGCAGGGCGTGTATCGGGCGCTCGGCCGGATGCCTTCGTTCCAGACGCCGGAAGAAGGCGCTTCGACAGCCGTTTATTTGGCGGACAGCCCGGAAGTGGAAGGCATTTCGCGGGAATACTTTTACCGGAGCCGCCCCAAGCGCCTGGACCGCAAAGCGGAAGACGACGAGACGGCCGCGCGCCTGTGGGCATGGAGCGAGCGCGAAGTCGGTCTGTGAGGCGTCCTTTTCGCACAACGGTTCTTCGGAGCAAATGGGATGCAGCCAAAGAAAGTCCAAACGGGGGAAGTCCAAATTTTGACGGCCGATTCCGATCGGCCGATACGACGATGGGGGAAAAGACATGACGACATCCAAAGAAGCGGCATCCGGTCAACCGGCATCCGATCCAACGACAATTGATCCACAATCATCCGGTCCGGTGCCGGCGATTGAACTGGCCGCGTTCGAAGACCTGCCGGCTATCGTGGACATTTACAATTCGACGATAGCGGGACGCATGGTGACGGCCGATCTCGAACCGATCACGGTCGAGAGCCGCCTCGCCTGGTTCGAAGAGCACGAGCCGTCCCGCCGTCCGCTCTGGGTCATGCGTCGCGACGGCCGCGTCGCGGCGTGGATCAGCCTGCAGTCGTTCTACGGCCGGCCCGCTTACGACGCCACCGCCGAAGTAAGCATTTACGTCGACGAGGCGCTGCGCGGCACCGGAGCCGGCAGCCGTCTGCTGGAGAAAGCGATCGCGGAAAGCCCGGCGCTCGGCGTGAATACGCTGCTCGGTTTCGTATTCGGACATAACGTGCCGAGCTTGAGACTGCTGCAAAAATACGGGTTCGAATCGTGGGGCAATCTGCCGCGCGTGGCCGTATTGGACGGAGTGGAACGGGATCTCGTCATTTTGGGGCTGCGCCTCAACCCGTAACGGCGGTCCGAAGACCGCGGCAAGAGAACGGAGTGTCGACGACACTCCGTTTTTTCATAGGCGCAGGAGGTTTTTTTTAGGTGAAAAGTGTAGAAAAAGTGCGTCCGTCGGGCGATTTGCGTCCAATATAACTAGGAAGCCGGGCGGTGCGCGCAGCCGCTGCGCCGCATGCCCGCAATATCGCATGGACAAACAAGATTTTGGAGCGAGGGGGAAGGGATATGACCGACATGCTGAACTTTAACGATACGCTGGACTGTCCCGATTTCGAAGCTTATCCCTACGGGGATTTGGGACTGACGTTTTCGCCGCAGTACTGCACGTTCAAAGTGTGGGTGCCCGGCGCGGAACAGGTGCGGATCGCGATTTACGAAGACGCGGGTACGTACGAAGCCGACGGGCGGGTGACCGACCATTCCGGCGGGCGCGAACTGACGATGGAAGAAGACGAGTACGGGGTATGGAGCATCGTCGTGCCGGGCGATCTCGAAGGATATTATTACCTCTACCACATCACGTACAAAATCGGCGAGCACGAGAACAGCCGGTACGTGGTCGATCCGTATGCCAAAGCTTCGTCGGCCAACGGTCAGCGCGGCGCGATCGTCAACATGAAGCGCACCGATCCCGAGAATTGGGAGAACGATCTTCGCCCGCCGCTGCGGCATGCAATCGATTCGGTCGTCTACGAGCTGCATGTGCGCGACTTTTCTTCTTCGGAAGATGCAAAAATGAACCATTCCGGCCAGTATCTGGCGTTTGCCGAAAGCGGCATCCGGACCCGGGAAGGGCGCAAGGTCGGTATCGACCACCTGGAAGAACTCGGCGTGACGCATGTCCATCTGCTGCCCGTATACGATTACTGTACGCTCAACGAATGCGACGTGACGCCCGATGCGTACAACTGGGGGTACGATCCGCAAAACTACAACGTGCCGGAAGGTTCGTATTCGTCCGATCCGCACAATCCGGAAGCCCGGATCCGCGAGTTGAAAAAGATGGTACAGGCGCTGCATGCCCGCGGTATCCGCGTCGTCGTGGACGTCGTGTTCAACCATACGTTTTCGGTCGAAGACGGGCCGTTCGATCCGGTCGTGCCGGGCTATTATTATCGGTTCAACAAATACGGACAGCTGAGCAACGGTTCCGGCGTCGGCAACGAACTGGCGACCGAACGCCCGATGGTGCGCAAATACATTCTCGATTCGCTGCTGTACTGGGCGGAAGAATACCATATCGACGGGTTCCGGTTCGACCTGATGGGCTTGATCGACACGACGACGATGCGCACGGTCGCGTCGGTGCTGCACGAGAAAGTCGATCCGACGATTCTGATCTACGGCGAGCCGTGGACCGCGCTGGATTCGCCGCTGCGCGAGCTGACGCTCAAAGGGTCCCAGCAGGGCGGAGGCTTCGCCGTGTTCAACGACAACTTCCGCAACGCGCTCAAAGGCGACGGCGACGGCTGGGGAACCGGCTTTATCAGCGGCGCGTCCGGCAAGGAAGGCGAGGTCGCGCAGGGACTGCGCGGGTCGGTCCACGATTTCGCGGCGGAACCGGCGGAGAGCGTCAACTACGTTACCGCGCACGACAACCTGATTCTGTGGGACAAGCTGGTCAAGTCGCGCGGACAGTGGGAAGCGGCGGGGCTGATCGAATTCGATAACGGCAAGCCGGCGTCGGGCCAGACAGCGGCCGAAGCGGTCGCGGCCTGCGATCCGCACCGTATGCTTGGCGAAGATCCGCTGGATCACGATCTGGTCAAAAGACAGCTGCTCGCTTACGGGCTCGTGCTCACTTCGCAGGGCATTCCGTTTATCAGCGCGGGCGACGAGCTGCTGCGCAGCAAATTCGGCGACCATAACAGCTACCGCAGCCCGGACGCGGTCAACGCGATCCGCTGGAACAACAAAGACCGGTTCCATGCGGTCACCGATTATATCCGGGGACTGATCGAGCTGAGACGCTCGCACCGGGCATTCCGCCTCAAGACGCGCGGCGATATCGAAAAACATATGGACGTATTCCGCATGCACGGCGGAGTCGTCGGCTTTACGCTGAACGACCATGCCGGCGGCGACTTGTGGCGGACGATCGCCGTCGTGCACAACGCGACGGAATCGGAGCAGGGCATCGAACTGCCGGCGCGCGGCCGGCCGTGGAAGATCGTCGTCGACGGACGCCGGGCCGGCACGCAGGTGTTGGGCGAGACGGGCGATTACATAAGCGTACCGCCGTTGTCGACCCTGGTGCTGTACGACGACGAAGACGATTACGTGCCGGAGCCTGCGCAGCTCGAATGGGAAAATATGCCGGGCGTCGTCCAGCCCGGCGAGAAAGTGTTCCTGCACGCGACCGTGCGCGATCAGCGCGGGCGCCGCATGCCCGAAGTGCAGGTCTCGTACCTGTCTTCCGATCCCGAGAAGATCATCATCCGGCGCGACGGTTCGGCCTGGACGATCGGGCAGGGCCGGGCGCTGATCACCGCAGTCTGCGGCGATATGCAGAGCAGCACGGCGATTCTGATCGAGCGCCGCACGCTGCACCAGCTCGGCATCGCCATGGAAGACGAAGTGCGCCGCCTGTACGTCGGGCGCAGCCTCAAGCTGCGGGCCGAACCGAAAGATCCGTTCGGCAACCCGATGTCCGCTTCGCGCCTGGAATGGCGTTCGAGCGACGTCGGTATCGCGACCGTCAACCAGGCCGGCCGCGTAACGGGCATGCGCCCGGGCCGCGCCGTCATCTCGGTGTCCGGCGACGGCGTGCAGGCGCAGCTCGCGCTGAAAGTGCGCGAATATACGCCGCGCAAGCTCATTCTGGAATACGAGCGCGAAGATCTCGATTACGCGGGCTGGAACCTGTGGATGTGGGGCGCTTCCTTCGGCAGCCGGCGCGTCGATTTCCTCGGCGAGCAGGGCGGCGTGGCGTCGGTGCTGCTTGAAGTGGCACCCGATGCTGCGAGCCTCGGCTTTATCGTTCGGCACGAAGAATGGGAGAAAAAAGACATTGCCGCCGACCGGTACATCGACCTCGGCGTCATTACCGGAGGCTGGGTCCGCATCCGGATTCGCAGCGGCGAATTCCGCGTCTCCGCCGAAGCGCTGAACGAAGCCGACATTCCGGCGGAGCAGGAAAAGTTCGCGCGCTGGAAGCTCGAAGCCGACGAGCGCGCGGAGCAGGCGGGCCGAGCGGCGGAAGCTGCGGCGGGTAGCGAAGCGGGCGGAGCCGGAGACGGCGAGGCGACTGGAGAACGAGTCGAAGACGAAGTCGGAGTTGGTGAAGCGGGAACCGGCGCTGCAGCCGGGGATAGCGGAGATTCGGGTCGGGCCGAGGAGGGCGAACAGTCCGACTGGGTCGAAGAGGCGGATTGGGCCGACGAGGCCGAACAGGCAGGTCGGGTCGAAGGCTCGGATCGGACCGAACAAGCCGAATCGGCGGATCTGACTGAAGATCCGGCACGGCCCGACGAGCACGGCCCGACCGAATCGGCCATAGGAATCGCGCAGACCGAATCGGCAGCCGGATCGACCGGGCCGAATGTCGAAGGCGCGGAAGCGGCCTCGGCCGATCCGCACGGCACGGATGCAGCGGCCGAAGCGGAAGCCCGGTTCGCTCGGGTCTCCGAAGCCGAACTGTCGTCTGTGCAGGCCGACGAAGGCTACAGCGAACCGGCACAGCCGAGCGCGGCCGGCTCCGATGATCCCGCCGCCAACGGCGAAGACGCGCAGTGCCGGGCTGCGGAGCAGCCGGAGTCCGAACACGGCGCCGGCGAAGAGGAACGCCCTGCAGCCGACGAACAGGCCGGCGAAGGCGCAAACGACGGCACCGAAGCGCCAAAAGACGGCCAAGACCGCGGCGCAGGCATCTAAGCGGCGGCCGGATAGCGGCCCGACGGGCAAGCTGCCCAACAGGCGGCGTTCCAAATATCGAACAACCCGGCTCTCTACACGGAGGGTCGGGTTTTTTCGGCGTATTCCGTAACGAAGAAGATCGGACCGGACTGCGACGATTATGCAAACTTTGGCAGCCCGATCAGATTATATGCGAAAACGGCCTTATCGAGTGTGCAGGTTAGCAGGCTAATCCCCTCAATCTTGATCCGCAGCAGCAATAACTGCGTGAATCCACTTATTTTCGCTCAAAAGCCGCCCGGATCGCAAATAACTGCACAGATCCACTTATTTTGCGGAAAAAAGAGCTTTTCACTGCCCAAGCGATGAAATAACTGCTCTTACGCAATTATTTCTCGCAGCGTAGGCAGCCCGAAGAAAATAACTGCCCTCTCGCAGTTATTGCTCGCCGCTTTTTGCAAAAGAACGAGCGCAAGGACAAAATTTGCCTACATACACTTGAGAATTGGACATTCGCCTTTAGACAATCGTCTTTTTACACAATTGCCTAATAATAAAAAAAAGAAGCAGGCTCTTTGGAAGAGCCTGCTTCTTACTTGCCTATAAACGGCGCACTTCGCGTTGCCGCGTCCCCCGCGCTGCCACGCCATCCGCGCCGCCACGTCCCCCGTCCTGCCGCTTTCAGCAGACATTCACCCTTCCGAACCGTCAAAATACACCGCTTTGCCTGTACGGGCCGATTCGTAGATCGCTTCCAAAATTTCCGAGACGACGCACGCCTGTTCCGGCGTGACCGTCGGCGTCAGATCGTGCTGGATCGCTTCGATCCAGCGGAACATTTCCACGTCGGCATCGCTTTGCGCGCTGCCTTCGTAGAAAGCTACGCCGCCGGCGGAGAGGTCGACTTCCTTCGTGTACAGTCGGCCGAATTCTTCGCCGTTGATGCGCAGGCCATTCTTCATGTCCGCGCCGCCTTCGCTGCCGCTCAGGCTGCATTTGGCTTCATCCACGTCGAGCGAGTTCAACGCCCAGCTCGATTCCAGCGTGACCGTCGCGCCGTTCTCCATGACGATCATGCCGAACGCGGAATCTTCGACCTTGAATTCGGCCGGGTTCCACGGGCCCCAGGCGTTGGCCGCGTTCTCGCGTTGGGACAGCTCGTGGTACTTCGTGCCGAGCACGACTTTGGGCTTGTAATTGTCCATCATCCACAGCGTCAGGTCGAGCGCGTGGGTGCCGATATCGATCAGCGGGCCGCCGCCCTGCTTCTCTTCGTCGAGGAACACGCCCCAGGTCGGAACCGCACGGCGGCGGATCGCGTGGGCTTTGGCGTAGTAGATATGGCCGAGCGTGCCGGCTTCGCACGCTTTTTTCAGATGCTGGCTGTCCGGGCGGAACCGGTTATTGTAGCCGATCGTCAGCTTTTTGCCGCTGCGCTGCGCCGCCTGCACCATTCGGCGCGCTTCGGCGGCCGTTTTGGCCATCGGCTTTTCGCACATGACGTGTTTGTCCGCTTCGAGCGCGGCGATCGAGATCGTCGCATGCGATTCGTTCGGTGTCAGGACGTGCACGATATCGATCGAAGCGTCGCGCAGCAGTTCGGCGTAATCGGTATAGACGGCGGCTCCTTCGGCTCCGTATCGGGATGCCGCTTCGGCCGCGCGTTCCGGCACCAGATCGCAGAAAGCGACCAGTTCGACGTTGTTCAATTTGCTCAGGCTCGGCAGATGTTTGCCGTTGGCGATTCCGCCGCAGCCGACGATGCCGATTTTATACGTTTTGCTCATGGATATTCACCTCGTTTGGGGAGTGGTCGATCTGTCCGGGCGGCGTGTCGGCGGGATGCCGGTGCAGCTCGGATTGTTTGGCTTTGCGGTAGACGGACGGGGACGACCCCATCCGTTTGCGAAAAACGGTATGCAGATAAGCGGCGGTCGAGAAGCCTTCGAGTTCCGCGATCCGCTCGATCGACAAGCTGCCGGTCCGCAGCCGGTCGCAGACGGCCTGCAGGCGGATGTCTTCCAGCACGCGGCTGAACGGCCGGTCGCGATCGACGCCGCGGAAAATGCGCTGCAGCTGCCGCGGGCTGAGATCCAGCTTCTCCGCGACGTCTTCCAGCCGCAGGCCGGACGTGTAATTCGCTTCCATGTAGCGGACGGCGTAATCGTAACGGTAAGCCGCCATATCGCGGCTGGGCGCTTCCGTGCCGATATCGCCGGAATCGTACGCCTGAATCGTTTTGAGCAGAATGCCGATCACCTGCATGCGGATATCGGTATAATAGCCGATCCGTTTGCTCTCGCACGCTTCGTACGCCTGCAGGAAGCACGGCATGGCGCCGTGGCTATCGGCGGCGGGTCGCAGCGGCAGCGCGCCGAGCTTCTGCATGCATTCTTCGGCTTCCGCCGCTTCCCACGGATCGACGGAAGGATTGGGCCGGCGCACGATATCGACGTGCAGGCACAGCTCGTCCATCGCCTGGGCGCCGTCGGCTTCCTGATAATGCATGACGCCCGGCCCGGTCAGATACAGCAGCCCTTCCGACAGCGAGTGCGGCTGGTCGCCGAGAATGACCCGGCCCGCTCCGCGCGGAATAAAATGGAACTCGTACGTCGAATGATTATGGAAATTGATGATGCGTCCCGGCTCGAACGACGTCAGATGGAAGCGCAGCACGCGGATTTCGTAATGGCCCCAATGGACCGCGATATCAAGCCGCTCCAGAATGTCCCCTTTGTCGAACATGGCTTCGTAAGGGAACCCGGCGCGCGCGAAACGTACCGTCATCTACCGATCCAGCTCCTTCGGCGACACGACGCGTTTTTCGCGTGCGGAACGGT
Organism: Saccharibacillus sp. WB 17; assembly: GCF_008634075.2. Lineage (NCBI taxonomy): Bacteria > Bacillati > Bacillota > Bacilli > Caryophanales > Paenibacillaceae > Saccharibacillus > Saccharibacillus sp. WB 17. Next base: position 111,481 of record NZ_VPFK02000046.1, read on the forward strand.
TGGAAGCTTCCATCAGCGCAGAGAGTTCGACGGCCGCGGCCATGTTTTCCGCAGCGGTCGTGCCGGTCTGGATATGCCGGACCCACTGCTCGAGAGCGCTCTCCCGATTCGGCGGCAGCGTCTGTTCGGTCCAGTCGGCAAGACTCTCGTCGCGTTTGGAACGAAGCAGCAGCTTGCTCTCTGGCGTGCCGTACAGAAGCGTCCCTTCCGTGCCGTGCACTTCGATCGTGAACGGCGAATGCGCGTTGACGAAGCCCGCTTCGACCGAAGCGATCGCGCCGGAGGCCGTGAACAGCGTCGACAGCGCGTTGTCTTCGACTTCGCGGCCCGTGATATGGCCGAAGTTGGCGCTGACGCCGGTGACCGGTTCGCCGAGGAACAGGGCGGACAGGTACATCGGGTGGCAGCCGAGATCGATCAGCGCGCCTCCGCCGCACTGCCGGGCATCGTAGAAGTGTTCGGGCAGCCATCCGGCCAGCGCCCCGTCGTGGGAGAGCCGCACCCGCACGTACGTGACCCGGCCGAGCAGCCCGCGTTCGAGGATATCCGAGATCGCAAGCGTGTAGCCGTCGTTCAGACGCGGCAGCGAGACGGTCAACTTAACGCCGGCACGTTCGATTTCCGCCACGATATCCGCCGTTTCCGCCGCGGTCGTCGCAATGACTTTTTCCGTAAACACATGCTTGCCTGCCCGAGCCGCCGCGACGATCACTTCTTTATGGCGGTTCGTCGGCGCATCGACGATGACCGCGTCCACGCTGCCGGAAGACAGCATGTCTTCAAGCGTCTCGTAATAAGGCACGCCGAGCTTCTCCGCCGCTTCGCGTCCACGCTGCGGCACTTCGTCCCACACCGCCGTTATTTCCGTATCGCCGTGTTCTTGAGCCTGACCGATATAATCCCAGGCGTGCACATGCCAGAGACTGGCTTTGCCTATGCGAATCGTCAATGTGTCGTCCTCCTGTAATCGATATCTAAAATTCTGACATTTCCCTCCTTAAAATAGCATAGCGTTGTTCCGAATTCACTAAAACGTCGCGACATTTCATGTTCAAGATCGCGACATGAAGTTCGGTCCGCCATGCAAATCGCGATCGCCGCCCTGCCTGTTGTTTAACGGCGAGCGTTTGCGGTTATCCCCTAAAGGTAGGTACCTGGACACAAGCAGCCCGGCCCGGACGTCCATGCAGGCGGCAGGCCGCGGCAAGAAGGAGGAGCGCGATGGAGTCGCAGCAGCAAAAACGAACAGGGGAACAAGAACAGCCGGGCAGCGGCGATTACTGGAAGGAAGGGGTGCTATACCAGCTGTATCCGCCAAGCTTCAAAGACAGCGACGGCGACGGCTGGGGCGATCTCGGCGGCATGCTGGAAAAGGTGGACTATCTGGCGGAACTCGGCGTCAGCGCCGTCTGGATCGGTCCGGTATGCGATTCGCCGATGGAAGACAACGGCTACGATATTCGCGATTACTATAAGATTCACGACGCGTACGGCACGATGGAGCAGCTCGAAGAACTGATCGCCAAGCTGCACGAGCGCGACATTCGGCTGATTATGGACATGGTCATCAACCATACGTCAGACGAACATCCGTGGTTCGAAGCGTCCCGGTCGTCTATCGACAATCCGTATCGCGATTACTATATCTGGAAGCCGCCGGGCGAAGACGGAGGACCTCCGAACAACTGGCGTTCCTTCTCCGAAGAATCGGCCTGGGAGCTCGACGAAGCGACGGGCGAATACTACCTGCATATTTTCGATAAAAAACAGCCCGATCTGAATTGGGAAAACGCGGACATGCGCCGCGATCTGTACGAAATGATCCGCTTCTGGCTCGACAAAGGCGTAGACGGGTTCCGGTTGGACGCGATCAACATGATTTCGAAAGACCCGTCTTTTCCGAATGCGCCGGAAGAAGCCCGTCACCCGAGAGGGCAGCAGTTTTACAAAAACGGTCCGCGTATTCACGAGATGCTGCGCGAGCTGCACGAAGAGACGTTCGGCCGGTATCCGGGCACGCTGTCGCTCGGCGAAGCGCCGACGGTCACGATGGACGAAGTCGTCCGCTACACGGCGCCGGAGCGGCGCGAAATGGATATGGTGCTCCAGATGGAGCTGATCCGGCTGGGCAAAGATTTCGGCAATCCGTGGAAAATCGATCCCGATTGGTCGCCCGTGACGCTTAGGGAAAGCGTCGTCCGCTGGCATGCGGAAGTGTTCGGGCGGGGTGCATACGCCACTTACCTGAACACGCACGACCATCCGCGCATGATCGGGACTTTGTTCGGCGGTGCGGCCGGGAAGTCCGAAGCGGAAGCGGGCGAGCTGAATCAGGCGGCCGCCAAAGCGATCGGCACGTTCCTGCATACGCTGCCCGGCACCCCGCTCGTGTACCAGGGCGAAGAACTGGGCATGCCGAACGCCGATTACGGCTCGCCGGACGATTATCGCGACAAAGCGACGGTCGCCGCGTACAAGCGGCGCACGGGCGAAGGCGAAGCGCCGGAAGACGTGCTGCGCAGCGTGCATGCGCGCAGCCGGGACGGCGCGCGTTCGCCGATGCACTGGACCGGCGGCGAGCGGCGCGGATTCACGACCGGCACGCCGTGGATTCCACTGTCGCCGGACGGACGCGAAGCGAACGCGGAAGACGAACGCGCCGACCGCAATTCCGTATTCCACCATTACCGCCGGCTGATCGAACTGCGCAAGCAGTCGCCCGTGCCGGCGCACGGCGATTTGACGATGCTTCCGCTGGAAGACGACTGGATCTTCGCCTATATCCGCGAAGCGCAGCATGAACGCTGGATGGTGCTGATCAATTTCTCGGCCGAGCCCCGGGAATGCCCGGTTAACGCCGAATGGGCCAAACTCGCCGAAGCGGGCGAACTGCTGCTCGGAAGCGCTCCGGCGCATGCGGGCAGCGCCGGGGCGGGCGCTCCGTTCCGGCTGAGCGCGGGCCAATACCGGCTGCATCTGCTGCCGTACCAATCGGCCGTGTACCGGCTGGACGGCGACCGCGCCGACGCGGCGCCGGAACCGCTGTAAGCGCAGCAGCCGCGTGTCCCGATCGCGCATCCCGGTCGCGCATTCCGTATCCATACGCAAAAAAAGCGGTCCCCGGTAAGGGGGACCGCTTTTTCGTATGATGTGCAGGCGACGAACAGCTGCGTTCGGTCAGAGACTGGAATTACGCGGTCTGCTTTTCTTCGAACGTCGTGCATTCCGCCGTGTGGTCGGGAGCGAAGACGACTTCGATCTTCTCGGCTGTGCAGGTGTTGTCGTCCCAGTTGGTGCAATCCGAAACTTGGCATTTGATATCAGACATGATGATAACCTCCGTTTATATTGGTTTTTTGCTGCGAACCTTCTGTCAGGGCAACAAATCTTGTAAAACCAATATAACACGAATAAGCGGGTCCGCAACCCGCGTTTTTAAAAAAATATGAATATTATTTATAAAAAAGGCTCGGAATGTTCGGTTTTAGTGAGGATGATAGTCATTGTCGGGATAATGAATTTCATTGTCAAGATAATGAGAGTCACTCTCGGGAGAATGAGACTCAGTCTCAAACTGCTCTTTTTAATTTAGCATATCGTTTTGGAATGTTCAACCGTAAACGCCGAATCCGGAAAACATTTTCGGTTTTGTGTTTTCGAAGCGGTTTCATAGAAAAGCGAGGCGGTTACGCAATAGATAATGGAAAACAAATCCATGCAGCAAGTCCATACAGCAAATCGATCCAGCCAAATACAGAGGAACCGAGGAGGAGACGCAGCATGACGACAAAAGCATTGGCAGGCAAAGTGGCGGTAGTAACGGGAGCGGGTTCGGGGATCGGCAAAGCAAGCGCGATTCGCTTCGCGCAGGAAGGGGCCAGAGTGGCCGTTCTGGAGCTGACGTCGGATACGGCGCAGGAGACGAAACGGGAGATCGAACAGGCCGGCGGCGAAGCGCTTGTGCTGGAATGCGACGTGTCGGACCCGGAATCGGTGCGCCGGGCGATCGGAGAAGTGGGCGCGGCGTGGGGACGCATCGACGTCGTGTTCGCCAACGCCGGCATCAACGGAGCGGCGGCCCCGATCGAGACGATGGAGATCGAAGACTGGAACAAGACGCTCGAGACCAATCTGCGCGGCACGTTCGCCACGGTCAAATACGCCATTCCTTTTTTGAAAAAAGAAGGAGGCAGCGTCGTGATCACAAGCTCGATCAACGGCAACCGCGACTTTTCCGGCACCGGTTTCGCGGCGTATTCGTCTTCCAAAGCCGGACAGGTCGCTTTTGCCAAAATGGCGGCGCTTGAACTCGGCCGGTACAAAATCCGGGTCAACGTCATCTGCCCGGGCGCGATCGACACGAATATCGGCAAAAACACGTTCCCGAGCGACGACCTGCAAGAAATCGCGATTCCGGTCGAATATCCCGAAGGCAGCCATCCGCTCAAAGGCAAACCGGGCAAGCCGGAAGAAGTCGCCAAGCTCGTGCTGTTTCTCGCGTCCGACGAGTCTTCGCATATCAGCGGCACCGAGATCTACGTCGACGGCGCGGAATCGCTGCTCTGATCCTGGTTCTAATCGCGGCTCTGAAGCGTCAGCCCCGTCCGCGCCGCAGCGCGTCCGGAATGACGAAGAAGACCAGGTGCAGCGTCGTAAACATAAGCAGCGCGAGCAGTTCTTCCGCGAGCAGATACAGCGGGTAGTCGCCGAACAGGTCGAGCACCGACGGCGTATCCGGCTTGCCGCGCAAAAACATGTAGTTGGCGCCGAGCAGTACGTCGAGGATGTAGACGGCAAGCGCGATGGCGTTCAGCGACAGCATGGCCGTCAGTACCGTTCTCCACGTCGCGCGGAACCGCTCGATCCAGACCATGTACAGCGCGGACAGGATAATGGCCGCGTGGGCGACGAAAAATTGCACGAAGCGAAAATGCGGATAAGCGTACGCCAGGTTCGGCGTGATCAGCGCCTGCAGCGCGCCGCCGATCCCGGCGAACAAGAGTAGTCCGGCCAGAAACCGGCTGCGCGTGACCAGCATGAGGATCGCCGCAAGCAGCATCAGGCTGCACAGCTCGAGCGGCAGCGTGAAGCGGGCGTTCCAGGCGTCCTGCGTCACATACCAGATATGTAGGGATAGTTCGGACGCCGCAAGCGCGGCCAGCAGGGCAAGGCGCAGGCCAAGCGCCAGCCGGGGACTTGAACGAATACGCCGGCGGCAGGCGAACAGCAGCGACGCCGCGAGCACGAACAGCGCCAGCGCAAGCAGATGGGCCGGCGCAAACGCGGTAAACGGCTCGGAGCCGGAAGACGAGAAAAAAGCAGCGGACACTTGCACAGCCTCCATTCCTGAAAAAATCGTGCAGCTCTTGATTTGATCTTCGGGGATTGCCGGGCATTCGTCAATGGCCGACCGCACGCAGAATTCGCCACGCACGTCAAAAAGCGGCATTCCCGGTAGCCTGTCGGCTAAAATTCGGGGATGCCGCTTTTTGCGCATGAAACGGTCGAACGATTCATCCGACGCTCTGGGCACTCAGCTCGTCTTCAACGAATTCCTGCTCCATAAAAGCATCTTCACGTCTGCCTCTGTGGTCAATTAGACCTAGCTCACCTTCAGCCTTATATTTACGCATCCAGATCTTTAGACGATTGAGATCGTAAATGCCGAGCTCTTTCGCCACCTGCTTTTTGGTCATTCCGTCCATACGCATTTGAACGGCTCTAAGCTTCGTTTCATAGCTGTACTTGCAAAATGTTTGTCCCTTAGTTGCCACTAAAACCACCCCTTGAGACTTATATCGGACGGTGGATGTTTTTTCTGATGGTTTTGACAGCGAAAAGGAAAAAATATTTTTTGGCGCTATATTCCGGCCGAAGCGTCGACAGAAACGAAGTCAGGCACGTTCGATGATCGTGTTCATCGTGGTGCGATCGAGACCTTTGACGAGGCGTACGAGCAGTTCTTTGGCTGCCGCGTAATCGTCGGTATGAATGATCGACGAAGACGTATGGATATAACGTCCGCAGATGCCGATGACGGTCGAAGGGACGCCGATTCCGCTCAGATGCACTTGGCCGGCGTCGGTGCCGCCCGGGGAAATGAACGGCTGGACTTTAACTTTGTGCGTGGACGCCGTATCCTGCACGTATTCGAGCAGGCCGCGGTGCGTGATCATCGTCGGATCGAAAATGCGCAGCAGCGCGCCTTCGCCGAGATGGCCGAACAGGCTGCGGTCGCCCGTCATGTCGTTCGCCGCGCTGCAGTCGAGCGCGAAGAAGATGTCCGGCTGAATCAGATTGGCCGCCGTTCTGGCGCCGCGCAGCCCGACTTCTTCCTGTACGGTAGCGCCGCTGTAGACCGTATTCGGCAGCTGCTCGCCCTGCAGTTCCTTCAGCAGCTCAATGGCGAGACCTACGCCGTAACGGTTGTCCCAAGCTTTGGCCATAATTTTCTTCGGATTGGACAGCGGGGTGAAATCGCAGATCGGCAGCACCTGCTGGCCGACCTTGATGCCGAAGCTTTCCGCTTCCGCGCGGTCGTCGGCGCCGAGGTCGATATACATCGACTTGAGGTCCGCCGGACGGTTCGCTTCCGCTTCGCCGAGCAGATGCTTCGGCGTCGAGCCGACGACGCCGGTAACGGGACCGTTTTCGGTAATGATCTGCAAGCGCTGCCCGAGCACGACCTGGCTCCACCAGCCGCCGAGCGGCTGGAAGCGCACGAGACCTGTCGGCGTAATGCCGTTGACGAGGAAGCCGACTTCGTCGAAGTGTCCGGCGACCATGACTTTCGGTCCGTCTTCCTGGCCGCGCATGACGCCGAACAGACTGCCGATCCGGTCCTGGACGAACTCCTGCGTATACGCTGACAGCTTCTCCTTGACCAGGGCGCGCAGTTCGCGCTCGAATCCCGGAGCCGCCGGGAATTCCGTTAATTGTTTGAACAAAGCCAATGTTTCGTTATTCATGTTCGCACTCTCCATTCTTGAATATGACCGCGGGAACGCCGTGCCCGCTCTTCCTTATAAGTATGCAGGCTCAGGCAGCAATTGTCACGACTGCCGGCATAATCCCGTTTTTTCCAGCCGGATATGTGCGTTCGGTGCTTTGATCATGTACAATATACTAGCGTACCTTTTCAGAAGCATCTTACTTTTTGAAAAACGGTTTGCGCGTCCGTAGGAGAATGACTTAGGAGGTTGTCCACATGTCCGTAAGTTCCGAATCCATGCAGATCGTTACCGCCGTAAGATCCAATCTTGAGACTTGCATATTAGGGAAAACCTTTGAAATAAAATTGTTGATGACCGCCCTGCTCGCCGGGGGACACGTGCTGATCGAAGACGTGCCCGGCACGGGCAAAACGCAGCTGATCAAAGCGCTGGCCCGCTCGATGGAAGGCGTCTACCGCCGCGTCCAGTGCAACCCCGATCTGCTGCCGACCGACATCACCGGCGTATCGATCTACCATCCGCGCGAAGAGCGGTTCCAGTTCCGTCCGGGCCCGATCATGTCGCATATTTTGCTCGCCGACGAGATCAACCGCGCCACGACGAAGACGCAGTCCGCGCTGCTGGAAGCGATGGAAGAACGCAGCGTGACGGTCGACGGGGAGACGCATCCGCTGCCGCATCCGTTTATGCTGTGCGCCACGCAGAACCCGATCGATTTCGAAGGCACATACGTGCTGCCGGAAGCCCAGCTTGACCGCTTCATGATGAAGCTGCATATGGGTTACCCCGATCTGGAGACGGAGAAAAGCCTGATCAGCGCCAACCGGATCGGCCAGCCGGCCGACCAGCTGCACGCGGTGACCGACATGGCGCAGATCGCCGCTATCCAGCGCGAAGTGCGCGACGTGCATATGAGCGAAGCCGTCACGTCGTACATGCTCGGCATCATCCGCGCCACGCGCGAACATCCGTCCGTGCTGCTGGGCGCAAGCCCGCGGGCCTCGATTTCGTTCGCTCTGGCGGCCAAAGCTTACGCCTTCATTAACGAACGCGATTTCGTGCTGCCCGACGATATCAAGGAATTGGCGCCTTTCGTGCTGCCGCACCGCGTCCTGATCCGTCCGGAAGCCCGTCTCGACAGCCTGAACGCCGAATCGCTGATTCGCAATCTGCTGGCCGCCAGCAGCGTTCCGGTATCGATGGGACGCTAACGCATGCGGGAAATCTGGAGCCTTTTCAAGCCCAAGCTGTCTCCCGCCAAAATGTCGATGCTGATCTCGGTCTGGATGTGCTGCCTGTTCTACCTGCTGTTCCAGGGCGGCAAAACGTCGGTCATGCTGTTCGCCATGGTTACGCTGTTCGGTCTGTACCTGCTGTTCGGCGGCCTTAACGGCATAGGCCGGACGCGGGGAGAACGCAGCTTCTCGGGCGACGTGGGCGAATGGGGCGGCGTGCTGCATGCCGGCGACCAGATCCGGGTCCGGCTGCGGCTGGAAATCCCCGGATTTCTGCCTCTGCCGTACGTTATCGTGCGCGAGACGCTCAAACGCCACAGCGGAGAAACGTGGTCGTTCGAAGAAAGTCTCGTACCGGGCATGAACGGCCGGGGCGAACTGCTGTTTCAGACGCCGCCGCTCGAACGCGGCCGGTACGCTTTTTCGGAGACGGAATGCGTCACGGAAGACATTTTCGGCCTGATCGAGCATCGCGGCGCCTTCTCGGCCCGCGGCGAATTCCGCGTCCGGCCGCGCACGGCCCAAATCGCCAAATGGCAGTTGCTCGACCGCCGCAACCGGCTGCTCGGGCCGCAGTCGGTCGGCAACGTGTCCGGCCGCGAGACCAATCAGGTCGGCGGCGTGCGCGACTACGTCTACGGCGACCGGATCTCGCGTATCCATTGGAACGCGACAGCCCGGACCGGAGAATGGAAATCGAAAGAATTCGAATACGAATCGATTCCCAAAACGATGCTGGTGCTCGACACGTTCGAAGAACATTATCGTTCCCCGAGACAATTCGAAACGGCCGTCTCGACAGCCGCTTCGATTTTGGAATACGGCGGGCGCGAATCGATTCCGATCGGGTTGTGCTCGCTCGGCAGCGAAGTGCGCGTGTTCGAGTCGGGGCAGGGCCGTTCCAAGCTGCACGAGATGATGGATCATCTCGTCGATCTGGACTCCAAAGGCAGCGGCTCGCTGCTCTCTTCGCTGGAGTCGGCCCGGAGCCGTCTCCCCAGAGGAGCGGTTCTGGTGCTCGTGACGCCGCTGTCCGAAGGACCGGTCACGGAACTGATGCGCTTCGCGCAGACGCACCAGATGAGTTTTTGCCAGGTTCAAATTACGGAGGCTCCGGCAAAAGAAAGCGAAGCCGCGTCGAAGCAGTGGGTGTCTTCGCTGCGTGCCAAAGGAGTCGCCGCTTACCGCGTCGGCAGCCTGGATGAGCTGCCGTCCGTTTTGGAAGGAGGCATTAGATGAAGAAATGGGCCGAATCGTTGAAATCGTCCTGGTATACGGCGGTCGCTGCCGTCTGGCTGATGATCTTCGCCCTGCAATGGTTGACGTATACGCGCACCCTCTGGTTTGACGAGACCAATGCTCTCGTGCTGGCCGTGCTGGCGACGGTAGCCGTGATCCACGTGCTGCTGCCGAACGTTTCCTGGTTCAGGCTCGGGCTGAAGGCGATCGCTTTCGTCGTCGTCATGTACAGCGTGCTGCGCCGCTACGGCGTATTCGAACCCACCGGAACGCTGGCGTCGAGAGCGGAGCAGTTCTCCGCAGCCATGTTCCCGTACGTCTGGTTCGCCCTGATCGCCTGGCTGCTGTTCGAATTTTGTATTCGCGCGGTGAACAGCCAGCGGCGGATTCTCATTTTCGCTTTTCTGAACATCGTGCCGATGGCGGCGCTGGATTCGTTCACGGTCGTCAGCTTGTGGAAACAGGTGGCGTGGATCGTGTTCGCGACGATGGGCTGGCTGGTGTGCGATCACTTTCGCCGCTTCCAGACCCGTTTCCCCAGAGGCTGGACCGCGATCCGCCGCAATCCGTTCAAGCTGCTGATCAACACCGCAGTCGTGTTCTCGCTCGTTATTCTGGCGGGCATCAACATGCCGTTCGTCCAGCCGATTCTGACCGATCCGTACACGGCCTGGAGACAGATTCAGGGCACGTCGACTACGGCGTTCAACGGAAACGGCCTGCTGCAAAACCAGGCTTCGTCTTCCGGGTACAGCCGGGAAGACGGCCAGCTCGGCGGCGGTTTCAATTTCGACTATACGCCGGTCATGACCATCGAATCGACGGAGCGCAGTTATTGGCGCGGCGAGACGCGCATGACGTATACCGGCAGCGGCTGGGATGCCGACAGCGGTTGGGGATCGCTCGACGAAGTGACCCGCGACCGCGAACTCGAAGCCGAGGAAGACGCGCCGCTGACGCCGACCCAGACGGTACGCCAGCGCGTTACCATGCAGTCCGATTCGACGTATCCCGTCCTGTTCGGGGCGTATTCCATCAACCGGGTGGAGAACGTCGATATCGAAAACGGCGAATCGCGCATGCAGTGGAAGCCCGAACAGGGCGAGCTGCATTGGCAGGAGCGCGCCGGCCGCGGCGCGACGATCTATCCGAAGACGTATACGATCACGTCGGAAGTGCCGATCGTGCCGGTGGACGCCCTGCAGAAGGCGACGTATACCCAGCTGTATCCGGACGGCGTCGATCCGCGTTACGTGCAGGTTCCGCGCGGATTTCCGCAGCGCGTCACCGATCTCGCTTCGGAAGTGACGTCTTCGGGCAAGACGCCGTACGAGAAAGTGTATTTGCTGCAGCAGCATTTGCAGCAAAACTATATGTACACGAACAACCCGACGCTGTCGCGCCGCCAAAGCGACGACTTCGTCGAAGGATTCCTGTTCGATATCAAAGAAGGCTACTGCGATTACTTCTCGACCGCGATGGTCATGATGGCCCGCTCGCAGGGCATTCCGGCCCGCTGGGTCAAAGGCTACGCGCCCGGCAATTCGACGGGCGAGATTCCCGAGCGCTTCAGCGAGAACAGCGCCGAGTACGAAGTCACGAACGCCAACGCCCATTCGTGGGCGGAAGTGTATTTCGGCGATTACGGCTGGGTGCCGGTCGAAGCGACCAAAGGCTTCAGCATGCCGCTGCTGCAAGACTCCGCCGCGCCGGACCAACCCGATCCGGTGGAAGAACCGGAACAGCAGCCGGAAGAAGAGGAAGAAGAAGCGGTGCCGGCCGATACGGCCGCGCCGACCGATTCCGATTCGCCGTTCGTGCCGATTATCGTGACGGCGGCTGCGGTCATCGTCGCGGCCTGGGGCGCGTTCCTGCTCTGGGTACGCCGCCGTTCGATCTACTTCTTCGTGATGGGTCTGCGCATGGGCGGCCCGCTGACGTCCGATCAGAAAATCGTGCTGGAAATGGAACGTTTCCTGCGCTTCCTCGGCCGCAAAGGCATGAAGCGCGAACAACACGAGACGCTGCGCGAGTCGCTGGCGCGCTGGGAACGCAAAGTGACCGGGGCGGAAGCCGTCACGGCGCCGATTCTGGCCCTGTTCGAGAAAGCCCGTTACAGTCCCGAGCGGATTACGGACGACGAATGGGCCGAAATGCAGCGCCTGACGTCCGAGCTCAAGAAGAACTGGAAAGGGTACTATCCGGTTACGCCGCCGCTGCCGCAATCCAATAGCTGACGCGAAGCGTTCGCTGTGATATAGTTTGAACTTAAAGACTAAAAAGGCTATCCCCGAACGAAGCCTCGCTGCCGTGCGGGGGTGGAGTCTTTCGAAGAGGTGACAAGACGTTGTTTCAAACACTGCTGCCCAAGCTTCAAGTCGATACGGTGTTCGATATCGACCTGGAAGATTTGTATAAGCGCGGCTATCGCGGCATCGTGACCGACCTGGACAACACGCTGGTCGGCGCCAAAGCCCCGAACGCCACGCCCGAACTGATCGCCTGGTTTGCGAAAGTGAAAGAGCTCGGTTTTCAACTGGTGATCGTATCCAACAATAATATGAACCGCGTGTCCGTGTTCGCTACGCCGCTCGATATTCGTTTCGTGCATGCGGCCCGCAAGCCGTCCCACGCTCCATTTCGCAAAGCGATGGAGCTGATGAAGCTCAGCGAGAAGCAGACGATCGTCGTCGGCGACCAGCTGCTTACCGACGTGCTCGGCGGCAACCGGCTGGGCCTGTACACCGTATTGGTGCTGCCGATCGCCATCAGCGACGAAGGCTGGCGTACCCGGTTCAACCGCAGGGTCGAACGCGTCGCGATCGGACGCCTGCGCAAAATGGGCAAATGGCTCGAGGAGGAAAAAAAGAAATGACGGAAAGACTCGAAGGCTCGGCCGTCGTCCGCTGCAGCGGATGCGGAGCCGCGCTTCAAACGGAAGACCCGGCGGGACTGGGCTATATTCCGCAGTTGAAGGAAGAAGGCGCGCAGATCTGCCGCCGCTGCTTCCGGATCAAAAATTACAACGAGGTGGCTTCGGTTGCGGTCAATCAGGACGAGTTCCTGCGCATGCTCAGCCAGATCGGCGACCGCAAGGCGCTCGTGATCCACATCGTGGACCTGTTCGACTTTGACGGCAGCATCATTACCGGACTGCAGCGCTTCGTCGGCAGCAATCCGGTTATTCTCGCGGTCAACAAAATCGACCTGCTGCCGAAAGTGACGAACTGGAACAAAGTGCGCAACTGGGTGCAGAAGCAGGCGAAGGAAGCCGGTCTCAAGACCGAAGAGATCGTGCTGTGCAGCGCCAAAAAAAATCTGGGCTTCGACCGTCTGCTTCAGGAAGTCGCCGATCGCCGCGGCGATCGCGACGTCTATGTCGTCGGCGCGACGAACGTGGGCAAGTCCACGCTCATTAACCGCCTTATTACCGATTACAGCGATCTCGACGAAGAGTTGACGACGTCCCGCTATCCGGGCACGACGCTCGATATGGTCAATATCCCGCTCGACGACGGCAAATACATCGTCGATACGCCGGGGATCGTCTACCCGTCCCGCTATACGGAACTGGTGACGCCGGGCGATATGGTCAAGATCATGCCCGAGAAGCCGCTCAAGCCGGCCGTGTACCAGCTCAACGAAGGCCAGACGCTGTTTATCGGCGGACTGGCGCGGTTCGACTTCGTTGAAGGCGAACGCCAATCGTTCACGTTCTATACGAGCGGAGCGCTCAAGCTGCACCGGACGAAGCTCGGCCGTGCCGACGAGTTGTACGCCGATCATGTCGGCGAGCTGCTGACGCCGCCGTCGCTCGAAAGCGGGCAGAATATCCCGGCCTGGACGCGGCACGAATTCCGCATTCCCAAAGGCGGCGCCCAGGATCTGTTCATCTCCGGTCTCGGCTGGATCAAAGCGAACGGGGAGAGCGGCGCCAAAGCGGCCGTTCACGCGCCGAAAGGCGTAAAAGTCATTATGCGCGGTTCGCTGGTCTGACGACCGGCGCGCGTTCGGGAGGAATAAGCCGTGAATCGACAGCGTGCGCTCAAGCTTGGCGTGATCGGAGATCCGATCGCGCATTCCAAATCCCCGGCGATGCATAACGCCGCGCTGCGGGAACTGGGCCTCGAAGGCGAGTACGCGGCGATCCATGTGACGCCGCAGCGGCTCGGGGACATGATCCGTTCCGTGCGCGAAGACGGCTACCGGGGCATCAACGTGACGATCCCGCACAAGGAAAACGTCATGCCCTACCTCGACGAGCTGGGCGAAGACGCCCGGCGGATCGGCGCGGTCAACACGATCGTGAACGAGAACGGCCGGTTGATCGGCCGCAATACGGACGGGATCGGGTATGTCCGTTCCCTGAAGGAAGAGGCGGCGGCCGAATTGACGGGCCGCCGCATCGTCGTGATCGGGGCGGGCGGCGCCGCAAGAGGCATCGTGCATGCGCTCGCGGCCGAAGCGCCGGACCGGATCACGCTGCTGAACCGGACGACGCAGCGGGCCGAAGAACTGGCGCGCGAGTGGAGCGACCTGATCGATCTGGTCGCGCTGCCGGCGGACCGTGCGGCGCAGGCGCTCGAAGGCGCCGATCTCGTCATTAACACGACGTCGGTCGGGATGCATCCGCACGTGGATGGACTGCCGCTTGATCCCGCGCTTCTGCGCGGGACGGAGATCGTCAGCGACCTGATCTACAACCCGCTGGAGACGCGCCTGCTGCGCCTTGCGCGCGAGCGCGGCTGCCGGACGCACGGCGGACTCGGCATGTTCGTCTACCAGGGCGCCTATGCGCTGGAGTATTGGACGGGCGTGCCGGCACCGGCCTCTGCCATGCGCCGCGCGGTGCTGGCAAGCATGGAGATTTGAAGCAAAATGGGTAAAGAATGAATAAGAACGGCCGTCCGCACTGGGGGCGAACCCCGCCGTGCGGGCGGCATTTTCCAAAAAGAGGAGTTTATCAAACTTATGCTGACAGGCAAACAAAAACGTTATTTGCGCTCCGAGGCGCATCATCTGAACGCGATCTTCCAGATCGGCAAAGGCGGATTCAACGATCAGCTCGTTCGGCATATCAACGAAGCGATCGAGACCCGCGAACTGCTCAAAATCGCGGTGCTCAAAAACTGCGACGAAGAGCCGAAGGAACTCGGATCGAAACTGGCCGAAGCCGCGGAAGCGGAATTGGTGCAGGTTATCGGCCGCACGATCGTGCTGTACAAAGAATCCAAAGAAAACAAGCAAATCGTACTGCCTTAATCCGGCGGCGCCGCGAATGCGGCGGCCTTGAAGCGAAGCGGAGGAGTGAAAGATGGTGAAGATCGGAATCATGGGCGGAACGTTCGACCCGATCCATATCGGGCATTTGGTCGCCGCCGAGACGGCGCGCGAGGCGCTCGGCCTGGACGAAGTCTGGTTCATGCCGTCCCATATCCCTCCGCACAAAGCCGAAGCCGGCTTCTCGGGCGAGGAACGGCTGCATATGGTGGAGCTCGCCATCGGCACGCAGCCGGCGTTCCGGACGCTCGATATCGAGCTTCGGCGCGGAGGCGTCTCTTATTCGGCGGATACGATGGGCGAGCTTGTGGCGAAATATCCGCACGCGTCTTTTCATTTCATTGTCGGCACGGATATGGTCAACTACTTGCCCAAATGGGAACGGATCGAAAAGCTGGCTCTGCTGACCCGCTTCGCGGCCGTCGGCCGGGCCGGGTACAAGCTGGATACGTCGGGACTCGACGCGCTCGTCGCGGAGCGGATCGACCATGTCGACATGCCGCAGCTCGAAATTTCTTCGACGGAAATCCGCGACCGGCTCAAGCAAGGCGTATCCGCTCGCTACCTCGTTCCCGATAACGTCTACGATTATTTGCGGAGGAGCGATACGCATGCGGTACACGCGCCAGGAACTGATTGACCGCGTCTCGGCGCAGATGCCGGCGCGCAGATGGCAGCATACGCTCGGCGTCATGCACTCGGCGATCGAACTTGCCGAGCGCTACGGCGCCGATCCCGCCCGGGCGGAGCTTGCCGCCATCATTCACGACGTGGCCAAATATTGGCCTGTCCAGCGCCAGTCGGCGGTCATCGCCGAGAACGGCATGAACGCCGACCTGCTGAATTACGACGCGCCGATGTGGCATTCGGAAGTGGGCGCCTACGTGGCGGAACACGAATACGGCATCGAAGACCGCGAAGTGATCGACGCGATCCGGTATCATACCTCCGGCCGCGAAGGCATGACCCTGCTCGACAAAGTGGTCTGCCTGGCCGATTATATCGAGCTGGGACGCGATTTTCCGGGCGTGGAATTTATCCGCGAAAAAGCGCGTCTCAGCTTGGAAGAAGGACTGGTCGCCGGATTCGACTCCACGCTGCGCGTGTTGGTCGAACGGGGACAAACGATATTTCCGACAACGGTACTGGCCCGCAACGATCTGATTCGCCAGCTCGCGCAGCGCGAGTCGGCGCGGCAGAACAAGCCGGTATCCGAAAAAAAGGGAGGCTAACGAATGAGTGTAAAACCAAAAGAACTGCTTCATCTCGCGATGGAGGCCGCAGCGGAGAAAAAAGCGATGAATGTCGTTGCTCTGGACTTGACCGGCATCTCGATGGTCGCCGATTATTTCGTGGTATGCCACGGCAATTCCGATACGCAGGTTCAGGCGATCGCGGCGGAAGTGCGCAAGCACGCTATTGACGCCGGCGCGCCTATTCGCGGTATCGAAGGCATGGATTCGGCACGTTGGGTGCTGATGGATCTGGGCGACGTCGTTGTGCATATTTTCCACCGCGACGAACGCGAATATTACAATATCGAGCGCGTCTGGTCGGACGCCAAAGTGGTGACGTCGGTATGAGTCTCGAAGCGGGTACGATCGTTACGCTGAAGGTGGCCCGTGAAGTGTCGCCGCACGGATTTTTCATGACCGACGGCGTGAACGAAGTGCTGCTTCCGTACACGGAGCGCACCGGCAACCTGAAATTCCGCAACGGCCAGGACACCGAGGTGTTTATTCACCACGACTCCGAAGACCGTCTGATCGCCACGATGAAAAGACCGCTGCTGACGTTCGGCGAGATCGGCGCGCTGGAAGTCGCGGATATTCATCCGCGGCTCGGCTGCTTCCTCGAAATGGGTCTCGGCCGCCAGCTGCTGCTTCCGAAGCGCGAGCTGCCGGAAACGCCGGAACTGCAGCCGGAGATCGGCGACCGCGTCTTCGTGCGCATGGACCGTGACAAGCAGGGACGTCTGCTCGCCCGCGCCTCGGGCGAAGAAGAACTGTCGCCGCTGTGCTTCCAGGCACCGGAATCGTGGAAAAACCAATGGATGAAAGCGACGGTCTACCGTCCGCTGCAGATGGGCACGTTCGTCGTCGTCGACGGCGGCGTTCTGGGCTTCGGCGCGCTGGGCCTTATCCATTCGACGGAACGTCCGCGGCCGCTGCGCCTGGGCGAAGTGATCGACGTCCGCGTCGCGCGCGTGCGCGAAGAAGACGGCCGCGTCAATCTGTCGATGGCCAAGCCCAAAGAAATCGGCATGGACGAAGACGCGGAGCGGATTCTGGAATTCATGCGCGGCCGCGACGGCGGCGCGATGCCTTATTCCGACAGCACGGCGCCGGACATCATCAAGCTGCGCTTCGGCATCAGCAAGTCGGCGTTCAAGCGGGCGCTTGGCCGCCTGATGAAGAACGGGCTGATCGAGCAGGACGACAACTGGACGCGCCTCAAGCAGACGGGCGACGAAGCCATTAATGAGAAGCCTTCCAATGAAAAGTCTTCCGGCCCGCAGCAGTAAGGTCTGTGCAGGCGAGAGGCATTGATCGACAACGGCTCTTTTCCGGGTAGGAAAAGAGCCGTTTTTTTGCGGGAAAAATAAAAGGGTAAAGGGGCAAGTGACATGTCTTACGGAAAATTCGCTTACGTCTACGACGAGCTGATGCAGGATATGCCTTATGCCAAATGGAAAAGATTCGCGCTCGAAGCGTGGGAGAAGCACGGACAGCCCGGCGAAGTCGTCGAACTGGGCTGCGGTACCGGCACGCTGACGACGATGCTGGCCGAAGAAGGGTATCGCCTGACGGGAATCGACCTGTCGGAAGACATGCTGGCGGTCGCGCGCGGCAAAGCGGACGAACGTCCGCCGCTGCAAGGGCTGCTGCGCAGCGGAAGCCTGCAGTTCGTGCGGCAGGACATGACGGAGTGGGCGGCGCCGGCGCCGGTCGATTCGGTCATCTCGTTCTGCGACTGCCTGAATTACCTGACCGAGCCGGAGCAGGTCGAAGCGGCGTTCCGCGCGACGTACGCCGGGCTGAAGCCGGGCGGGACGTTCCTGTTCGACGTGCATCATCCGAACACGCTGCGCCGCTACGAAGAAGAGCAGCCGTTCGTGCTCGACGAAGAAGGGGTGTCCTATATTTGGACGTGCGGACTGGACGAAGAGCGGACAGAGATCGAGCATCATCTGCGCATCTTCGTGCGGCGAAGCGGCGGCGGAGCCTCTTCGGACGTCTACGACCGCTTCGACGAAGTGCATGTCGAGCGGGCGTACGAGCCGCAGTGGCTGCGCGAAGCGCTGCTGCGTGCCGGCTTCTCCGGCGCGGAATTTTATGCCGACTTCGAATGGGAAGCGCCGGGGGAAGACACGGTGCGGCTGTTCGGCGTCGCGATCAAATAAAATGATCAAATAAAATGATCAAATAAAGCGATCAAATGAGGAACAGCCCCGGATCGGCAAAAAACGGATCTCCCGGTAGACGGGAGATCCGTTTTTTTTTTGGCTTGTCGGCGCAGGGACAGTGGAATCGGACTTGTGCCGGGAACTTTCGTTCACAGCCCGTTGATCAGCAGCATCAGCGCGGCCAGCAGGGCCGCCATACCGGCCAGTTGGCTCAGCGTGACCGGAGCCGGGGGCGTCTGCGCTTCGGCCGCATGATCTTCGCGATTGCGTTCGTATCGGCTGCACCATATCCAGTGCGGAGCCAGGACGTTTACCGCCCCGATCGCGACCAGCGCAAGAAAAAGCAGGAACATGATGATGACCAACCCCTTTCCGCATACCCTTGTCTTACGTATACGCGCCGCAGGCCGGGAAGTTTTTGTCGCTTCGCTTGGTTGCGCGACATTTTGCGGGAAAAAGGTCGATCAAGTGTCCGCTTCAAGCGGACCTGCCGATCATTCGTAGAACAGCAGCCTTTTGGCATACGCGTTGCGGAAATCGCTTGGCGTCAGTCCCACGATTTTTTTAAACGCTTTCATGAAATTATGCGAGTCGCTGTAGCCGAGCTTGACCGATACCTCGCTAATATTCTGGTTCGTGTCGGTCAGCAGAAATTTGGCGAGTTCCATCTTTTGCTGCAAAATATACTGCTTGAGCGACACGCCGGCGATCGAAGAAAACAGATGCGACAAATATTTCTCGTTGTAGCCGAACAGCTGCGCGATCTGCGACACTTTGACGGTCTCGCCGCGGCTCCATTTGATATAGTCGACGATGTCGTGGTAGAGCTGTTCCTGCCGGGTTTTTTTGATCGAACCGAGACTTGTTTCCGTATGGAACAGCTGGCTGTACAGTTCGCACAAAATGACGGTGGACATGTAATCGTTGAGCGTCGACGTGCTGTAGCTGCGCACGGAATCCTGCAGCTGCTTCATCATGACGATCATTTTTTCCAAGCTTTTGACTTTGCCGTAGCGAGGCAGGACGATCTTCGGCTCCTGCTTGTCCGGCAGTTTGCACTCCGAATCGACGATCCGGACCGTCTGTTCCCTGGCCGAGAAATGCAGCCAGTAAAAGCTGCATGCCGATCCTTTGTAGCCGTACTGCTCGGTCGACGGTGGCAGCAGCAAATATTCGCCTTCGGCGACGTCGAAGCGCTGTTTGCCGTCCGCAAGATGCAGCACGCCTTCGGTGACCACCATCAGTTCGTAGTCGGTCAGCGTGCGGCTCAAGTGTATCCAGTTGGCGTCGGGAGCGACGAATTTTCCGGTAATCGCAAGCTCTACGGGAGTGTCGATGGCCAGTTCGTACGCAATCATCAACGCGGCCTCCTTTTCTGATTTGTTCTTTTGCGAATGATTAGGGTTAAGACAAAGCTATCATAAAACCCCTAATCGTGCCAAATTGTTTTTATCCGGAAGCTGACTTTTTGACACTTATTCGAACTTTAAGCTATTTGTTCACGGGTGAAATGCGATTAATCTAAGAGCAGCAAAACGATTTGTAAGCGGATTCAAAAGACGTCTATGCCGCTTTCACCAATCAAAGGGGGCCGGAACGGCAGCAGGGAAAAGTGTCATACATACAGCCTTTACCGCTTTCCCGCTGCATCCGGCATTCAAAAAACGGAGGAGATTCAATATGAAAAAAAGTATGGCGATGATGGCGGTCCTGACGCTCGGCGCGGGACTGCTCGCAGGCTGCGGCGGTTCGGAAGAAGGCAGCGGCGACAGCGGGCAGACGACGCCGGACGGCAAGGTCAAGCTGACGGCGATCATGACCAAGCACCCGCTGACCCAGGAATTTTCCAAAATGAAATGGCTGCAGGAAGCGCAGGAGCGGGCCGGCGTCGAGATCGAATGGCAGGAAGTCAGCGCGGACTGGGGCCAGAAAAAAGGGGCGCTGCTCGCGGGCGGCGACGTGCCCGACCTGATCATCGGACCGAATGCGATCACCGACGCGGATTACGCGCAGTTCCCGGGGCTGTTCGAAGACCTGACGCCGCTGCTGGACACGAACGCGCCGAATATCAAGAAGATGTTCGAGGAGAAGCCGGAGACCAAAGCGATCTCGACCCAACTGGACGGAAAAATCTACGGCCTGCCGAAGTATCAGCGGTTCTGGCCCGAAACGACGACACGCCAATTCATTAACAAGCAGTGGCTCGACAATCTGGGCCTGCAAGAACCGACGAACTGGGACGAACTGTACGACGTACTGCTGGCGTTCAAGGAACAGGACGCCAACGGCAACGGAGACGCCAACGACGAGATTCCGATGGACTTCGCGCCGAGCGGAACAGGCGGTTTCGGTCCGTTCATGCCGACGGTGCTGCTCGGCAGCCAGGGCATCACGCTCACGGACACGAGCGGGCAGGGCTATTTCGTGGAAGACGGCAAAGTCAAAAACTTTTTCGTCGACGAGCGCTACAAAGACCTGGTCGCTTTTTTGCACAAATGTTACGCGGCCGGCCTGATCAACAAGGAAGTGTTCACGCAGGACTACACGAAGTACCAGTCGGTGGCCCGCGGCAGCGGAGACACGGCAGCCGTCGGCTTCACGTGGGGCTGGGAAGTGACCGACCGCTTCGGCAACGCGCTGGCGCCGCAGTACGAGTCGATCGCGCCGCTTAAAGAGAGCGCTTCCTCGACCGATCCGCTGTCGTGGTCGTACGATTACAACTCGCTGAACTACGGCGTGAACATGGTCTCGCTCGCTTCGACGTCGAAGAACAAGGAAGCGGCCGTGAAGTTCATCAACGAACTGTACGATCCGGAAGTGAGCATGCAGGTGCTGTTCGGTTCGCTCGGCACCAATATCAAGGACAACGGCGACGACACGTACGAAGTGCTGCCTCCGGAAGACGCCGCGATGGACCCGGGCACGTGGAAATGGACGACGACCTGGGCCGACAACGGTCCGATGTATATCTCCGATGCGCTCAAGCTCAAGCTCGGCACGGACATGCAGTCGGTCGGCAAGCAGACGGAACCGCTCAAAGCGGCACTGGAAAACGTCGACAAGGACCAGGACGTGCTGCCGAGCCTGTTTATCAAATACAGTGTCGAAGACAATAACGCGATGACGTTGAACAATACGGCGATGCTGTCGCTTACGCTGTCCAAATGGGCAGAATGGATTACAAAAGGCGGCGTCGAAGACCAATGGGCCGGTTATACCGAAGACGTCAAAAAAACCGGCATCGAGCGCAACGTCGAAATCATGCAAAAATATTACGACGAGTACACGAGCCAAAATTAATCGTTTGCGGCGGAGAAGCCGTTTTCGCGCCGAGCGAAAGCGGCTCCCCCATTCGCGAAAGGAGCGGATAGGCGGATGGTTCCCAAAAATCCTTACGAAAATCCAGTCAACCTGAGATCGTACAAACGTAAAAAGCCGACGGTCCTCAACACGTTCAGACGGGACTATCAGCTGTGGATCATGATTTTTCCGGCGATCGCCGTTATTTTCGTGTTCAATTACATCCCGATGTACGGCATTCAGCTCGCGTTCCGCGATTACAATTTTGCCAAGGGACTGACAGGCGGCGAATGGCGCGGACTGTTTTATTTCAAGCAGTTTTTCGAAAGTTACCAGTTCGCGGATTTGATGAAAAACACGATCGTGATCAGCTTGTCTACCGTCGTGCTCAGCTTCCCGGCCCCGATCATTCTGGCGCTGCTGATCAATCAGCTGCGCTGGAAACGGGCCAAAAAGGCGCTGCAAACGACCGTCTACCTGCCGCACTTCATTTCGATCGTCGTCATGGTCGGCCTGCTGAACGTGCTGCTCTCGCCGAACTCCGGCGTGATCGGTCACCTGCTGCAATCGCTTGGCCTCGGCGACGTCAACCTGATCGGTTCCACCTCGACGTTCGTGCCCGTGTACGTCATCTCCGAGATCTGGCAGCACTGCGGCTGGAACAGCATCATCTATCTGGCGGCGCTCTCGACCGTCGATCCGCAGCTGTACGACGCGTCGAAGATCGACGGGGCCAGCCGCTGGCAGACGATCCGCAATATCGAGATTCCGGCCCTGATTCCGACGATCATCATCTTGTTCGTGCTCAGCATGGGCAGCGTGCTCAGCACCGGCTTCGAGAAAATATTCCTGATGCAGAACTCGCTGAACCTGCCGGTGTCGGAAGTCATCGCGACGTATGTGTACAAGATCGGGATCGTGAGCAATCAGTTCAGCTATTCGGCGGCGATCGGGCTGTTCAATACGCTGATCAATTTCTTCTTCCTGTACACGATGAACCTTGTGGCCAGAAGAACGTCGGAGACCAGCCTGTGGTAACGCCGGCAGGCCGGGGACGAAAGGAGCGGAATTACCATGCAGCTTACGCAAAAAAAACAAAAAGAAGTCGTGCATAAACGAAGCCCCGGCGAGTGGGCATTCGACGCGGTCGTGCTGACGATCTGCCTGCTGATCTTCCTCAGCATCGTCTATCCGCTGTATTTCGTCGTCATCGCTTCGATCAGCAACTCGACGCTCGTCTCGACGGGGCAGGTGACGATTTTCCCGAAAGACATCAGCTTTTTCGGCTACACGGAAATATTCAAAGACCAGCGGATCTGGACCGGCTATGGCAACACGATCCTGTATACGGTGCTCGGGACAGCGGTAAACCTGCTGTTCACGCTGCCGGCGGCCTATGTGCTGTCCCGGCACGAGTTCCGCGCCCGGCGCTTTATCATGTTCGCGTTCGTCGTCACGCTGTTTTTCGGCGGCGGGCTGATTCCGACTTACCTGCTGATGAAAGACCTGAACATGCTCAACACGATCTGGGTGTTTATCCTGCCGTTCAGCGTGAACGTGTACAATCTGATCATTGCGCGGTCCTTTTTCGAAAGTTCGATCCCGAAAGAGCTGTACGAAGCGGCGGCGATGGACGGCTGCTCGCACTTCCGTTATTTCGGTTCGGTCGTGCTGCCGCTGTCCAAAGCGATCGTATCGGTCATCGGGCTGTATTACCTGGTCGCGCACTGGAACGATTTCTTCACGGGCCTGATCTATATTCGCAGCAACGATCTTCAGCCGCTGCAAATCGTACTGCGCGACATTTTGCTGTCCAACCAGGTGTTCTCGCAGGGCGCCGGTGCCGGCGGAGCGTCGGGCGGCTATGCCCAGCAGTATGCCGACCAGGTCAAATACGGCGTCATCATCGTCTCGACGCTGCCGATCCTGCTCGTGTATCCGTTCCTGCAAAAGTATTTCGACAAAGGCGTCATGATCGGCTCGGTCAAAGGCTGATCGAAGCGGCCGCGGCGGCGTTCAAGCCTGCAAAGTGCACGACGAAGAGGCCGGAGATCCGGCCTCTTCGTCGTGCAGGCTTGATTGTACGTGAAGCGTCTTCTGCGCCAACCCGGCGCCGTCAGGTCGCCGAAGCCGCGGCGGGAGAGTCTTCGGCCGGCGCCTCGCTGTCGTGTACGTTGTACAGCACGCGCGCGAGCAGATGCTGGGCATAGTTGCCGAAATGCCGGCCGAACAGCGTGAGGCCGCGCTTGTTCAGCGGTCCTTCGGTAACGGCCATGCGGAAAGTGAGCTCGCTCCGGTAATCGAGCCGGATATCGGCCAGCGTCACGTCCGAGATCCGGCAGCCGTCGACGAAGCTGCCTTCGCCGTTGACGCGGATCAGCTTGAGCATGCCGTACTGGTTCAGATGCGGCGGCCACCAGTCGGGATTGAACGTGCCGCGTACGTCGCCGAAATCGCCGGGGCTCGTCCAGGTCCCGATCGGAATGCCGTTGAGCGAAAAATCGATGTCCGACGGATAAAAATCGTTATAACCGGGTGCCTCCGAACCGATCTCCATCGAAAACTGGATTTCGCGGAAGCCGTGGTTGGCTTTGAGGTAATTCGGAATCCGGTATTCCACGAAGCCTTCGGCCAGCCAGATGATCTCGGCGTGGATCCGCTGGGGATCGGCAAAATAGCGCGGGTCGTCAAAATCGCCGATGATGCTGTCTTTGGTTGCCAGGCCGCACGTCGGGACCGCTTTGTAGTCGCTGTAATGCCCGACCTGAATCTCGACTTCGTACAGATTATCGGCTTCCTTGCTGCGCAGGTCGACCATGAGTTTATCTTTGTTCAGATAACACAGCTTCTGCAGGCCGTGCTTGCCGCCCGCTGTCCGGATCTCGATCAGTCCGCAATCTTCGAGCTTTTTGATATGCGGGGTAATCGCTCCGTTGCTCAATTTGAGCTTTTTGGCCAGTTCGTTCAGGTTCAGTTCGCCGTTATGCGCCAGCAGTTCGAGGATTTGTATCCGGATTTCCGAGCTCAGCGCTTTGAAGATATCGATGCCGTTCATCAGCTCTTTGATGTAGATCATGTCGGTTCCCACTTTCTCAAGTTGTCCTGAAACGGTTCACTAGTTTAGATCATTATAAACATAAAGCGCTAAAAAAAGGAATTCGGAGACGGGTGACAGGAAAAAGATGCTTTTAGAAGCAGAAACAAACGCAAAACAGGTATTTAATTATAGAATTATCTAAACTAAAATATACAAGGACACATTTTTGGATTTAAAGCTGAAAATGCTACTAAAACGCCTTTCCTAGAGTGTTTTCGTCTGTGATCGTTTTAAAACTTGTAGTTTACAACGGATGATTCCTATGTTATTTTATTCCTGCAAGCGGATACATTCAATCATTAATTAATCGTTTTGGATTTATCTAAAACAAAGGTTGATTAATGGAGAAGCGTATTTGCGATACATATTCTTATTATTCGGGAGGGTCAAGAAAGATGATGAAAAAAGGATGGGTCCTGTTAACGCTGTGCGCGCTGCTGCTCGTGATGTCGGGCTGCGGCAATGCGCCGAGCAGCGCGTCGTCTGGCGAGAAGTCGGTCATCGACGCGGGAGCGGGCGAAGGCGCCACCGAGCTGTCCTATTGGACGTTCGTGGAACTGCACGGCAAGCACTTCGAGAAGATGCTCGAAAAGTGGAACAAGGAAAACGCCGACCGCCAAATCAAGCTCAACGTCACAGTCATGCCTTACGACGACATGCACAACAAGCTGTCGATCGCGCTGCAGATCGGCACGGGCGCGCCGGACATCGCCGATATCGAGCTCGGCAAATTCCCCGATTTCCTCAAAGGCACCCCGCAGCTTGAACCGCTGAACGACGTCATCGATCCCTACCGCGACACGATCGTCAAATCCCGTATCGATATTTACAGCAAAGACGGACAAAATTACGGCATTCCGACCCACGTCGGCGCTTCGGTCGCTTTTTACAATACCGAAATTCTGGAGGAAGCCGGCGTCGATTACACCAAGATCGAGACGTGGGACGACTTCAAAAAAGCCGGCCAGCAGGTCTACGAAAAAACCGGCAAATACATGGGTACCGCCGACACGAGCGCGCCGTGGGAAGAATCGATGCTGCTGGCGCAGCAGGGCTCCGATTATACGGACGCCGACGGCAAGCCGCAGGTGAACACACCGGAGATGGTCAAAGCGCTGAAGATGCTCAAAGACCTTCAGACCAGCAACGTGATCGCGACAATCGCCGGCGGACAGCCGGATACGGAAGAAGCTTACGGCGAATACAACTCCGGCAATTATGCTACCGCTTTCATGCCGCTGTGGATGATGTCGCGCTATACGAACTACATGCCGGACCTCGCGGGCAAGATCGCGATCGCGCCGATTCCGGTGTTCGAAAAAGGCATGCCGCGTTCGGTCGGCGGCGGCGGAACAGGCACGGTCGTGACCAAAACGGCCAAAGACGTGCAGCTCGCCAAAGACTTCCTCGCCTTCGCCAAACTGTCCGAAGACGCGAACATCGAAATCTGGAACACGCTCGGCTTCGATCCGGTCAACATGAAAGTGTGGGACATGAAAGAAGTGACGCATAACCCGGACAACGAATTCGTGAAATATTTCAAAAACAATCCGTTCGACGTATTGAACGAGATTCGCGACGAAATCAAATTCGTCAAATCGGTACCCGCTTCCCCAACGATCAACAACGTATTGGGCACCGTGACGCTGAACGAGATTTTCGAAGACGACAAAGATATCGAACAGGCGCTGAACGATGCGCAGGCGCAGATCGAGCAGGAACTTCAATAGACCGCTGACCGATCCGTATTTCGCGAGGTAAGCCTGCACGCCGCGTTTTCCATTCTAACGAGCTCCCGCCTGCCGCAAAAGATTTCCTTTTGCGCGAAGGCGGGGTTCTCTATTCAAAGAAGGTGCCGAAAAATGATCAAACGATTCCTGTATTCGCAAAAAGTCGCTCCCTACGTGTTCGTGCTGCCGTTCATCCTGGTGTTTCTGGTCTTCTGGGTGTATCCGCTCGGCAGTTCCTTCACGATGAGCTTCCAGAAGCTATCGCTCGGGCAGGAAGCGCAGTGGATAGGGCTGGACAATTACAAGAAACTGCTCGGCGATACGATCTTCCTCAAAGCGGTCATGAACAGCGCCGTGTACATGCTCTGCACGCTGCTGATCCTGATTCCGCTGCCGATGCTGCTGGCGGTGCTGATCAACAACAAATTTATGTGGGGCCGCGAATTTTTCAAATCTTCGCTGTTTTTCCCCGCGCTGACTTCGGTCGTCGTGGCCGGCACGATTTTCCGCCTCATGTTCGGGGAAATGGACGGCTCGCTGATCAACAGCTTCCTTGGCCTGTTCGGCATCGAACCGGTCAAATTCCTCAAAGGGCAGGTGACGGGGTTCATCGCGCTGCTGGCGCTTGCGACATGGCGCTGGCTCGGCGTGAACATCCTGTATTTCCTGTCCGGACTCAAAAGCATCCCGGAAGATTATTACGAAGCCGCTTCGATCGACGGCGCTTCGGCGTGGCAAAAATTCCGCATGATCACGATGCCGCTGCTCAAGCCGACGACGATCTACGTGCTGACGATTAGCATCTACGCGGGACTTGCGATGTTTATCGAAAGTCTGATGATCTGGAACGGCAACAATTCTCCGAAAAATATCGGTCTGACGATCGTCGGCTATTTGTATCGCCAGGGGATCGAGAAAAGCAATCTCGGTTACGCGGCGGCGGTCGGCATCGTGCTGCTGGTGCTGGCGATGACGATCAACATGATCCAGCTCGCCTTCTCCGGACTGTTCAAGAAGGAGGATTAAGATGAAGAAAGAGACGACGCTCAACATGAACGAACGCTCCGGTGTGTCGGTCAAAAAAGACATCCCGCTCAAAATTTTGCTGTTTGTCCTGTTTACGCTGCTGTGCGGATTGATCCTGATTCCTTTTTACGCGATCGCGCTCGCTTCGTTCAAGCCCGGCGAAGAGCTGATCCGCTACGGTCTGAACCTGAGATTCGATTTGTCGGTCATGAGCTTCGACAATTACACCTACCTGTTCACGGGGGACCATTCGTATTTCGTCTGGTTTTTCAACTCGCTGCTGCTGACCGTCGTTCAGGTAGCGCTCACGCTGATCGTCAGCGCGACGGTCGCCTACGGCTTTTCCGCCTATGAATTCAAAGGCAAAAACTTTTTGTTCATCTGCGTGCTGCTGATCATGATGGTGCCGTTCGAAATTTTGCTGCTTCCGCTGTACACCCTCATCTTCAACCTCAAGCTGATGAATACGTATTCGGCGATTATTTTGCCCGGTATCGCAAGCGCGGCGACGATCTTCTTTTTCCGGCAGTATTTGAGCGGCATTCCGAAAGAGATTATCGCGGCGGGCCGCGTCGACGGAGCGAGCGAATACGGCATCTACTGGAGATTGATCCTGCCGATCATGAAGCCTTCGTTTGCGGCGATGGCGATCCTGAACGGGATGAACAGCTGGAACAACTTCCTCTGGCCGTTTATGGTGCTGAGCGACGAACGCAAATATACGCTGCCGATCGGGCTCAAGACGCTGCTGACGCCTTACGGCAACAATTACGATCTGCTGATCGTCGGTTCGTTTTTCTCGATCATCCCGATTTTCCTGCTGTTCCTGGCATTCCAGAAATATTTCATCGACGGCATGACGGCCGGCGCGGTCAAAGGCTGAGCACGATCCCTGCCTATTCAAAGACACAAGGAGAGACATGGACATGGACGAGACGAAAAGGTACAGCAATCCCCTGATCGAGCAGCGGGCCGACCCTTATATTCACAAGCACGACGACGGCTATTACTATTTTACCGCTTCGGTGCCGGAATACGATCGACTCGAACTCAGACGGGCCCGGACGATCGAAGGGCTGCGGACGGCGGAGCCTGTCGTAATCTGGACCAAACGGCAAAGCGGACCGATGAGCGCCAACATCTGGGCTCCCGAGCTGCACCGGATCGACGGCAAATGGTATATGTATTTCGCGGCGGCGCATACGACGGAGACGAACGAAGGGCTGTTCGATCACCGGATGTACGTGCTGGAAAATGTGTCGGATAACCCGCTCGAAGGCATATGGACAGAAAAAGGCCAGATGATCACCGCCTGGGAATCGTTCGCGCTGGACGCGACGTCGTTCGAGCACCGGGGCAAACGTTATTACGTATGGGCGCAGCAGGACCCGAGCATTCCCGGCAATTCGAATCTGTATCTGTCGGAGATGGAGAACGGCTGGACGCTCAAAGGTCAGCAGGCCATGATCAGCACGCCGCAGCATGACTGGGAAAAGATCGGCTTTTCGGTCAACGAAGGCGCGGCGGTCTTGAAGCACGGCGGCCGGATATGGATCACGTTCTCGGGCAGTGCGACAGACCATCATTACTGTATGGGCCTGCTGTTCGCGGACGAAGACGCCGATCTGCTGTCGCCGGCTTCATGGACCAAGCTTGACCGTCCCGTCTTCGCGACCAGCGAGGAGAACGGGCAGTACGGGCCGGGCCACAACTGCTTTACGACCGGCGAGGACGGCGAACCGCTGCTCGTCTACCACGCCCGGAGCTACAAAGACATCCAGGGCGATCCGCTGTACGATCCGAACCGCCATGCGCGCGTCAAAGCTTTCGGCTGGACGGAAGACGGGCTGCCGGACTTCGGCGTGCCGGAAGCGGATACGGCGGCGGCTCCGGCTGCGGAGATCGGCAGCGACCGGTAAGCGGGGGACGGCAATCGAGCCGCGGAAGTCTGTGTATGGAAAAGCAATCGGAAAACGAATAGGTAAAAAGCGCTTTGCCCTTGATCGGGGCAAAGCGCTTTTTTTGGTTCGGCTTCGGCTGTGCACAGGGGCAAGCATCAGAGGGGCGGACTTCAGTTGGCGTCCGCTTTCACGATTTCGATGACGTAATCGCGGGCTGCCGCATGATCTTCGGCTTTGGACGTCAGGCGCAGCGTCGTGCGGGCGCCGCCGAGCTTGACCGTGCGGCGCAGCGTGTCTTCGATCAGCACGCCGCCTTCGTAGACGAGGCCGTTTCTGCGGCTCGGCACGGCGAGGTACCCGATCGTGTCCGACTCCGCCGGCAGATGCAGCGCGTAGCGCATGCGCGCCGGCTCGAACGGCGGTTCGAGCGTGCCGGCGCTGAATTCAAGCCGCCGCAGCGAAGCTTCGGTATCGAACGGAATCAGGACGCGCAGGATGCCGAAAATGCCTGTCTCTTCGCCGGCGACGCGGAAGACCACGTCGAGCGTATCGCGATCGCCGATCAGGTCCGCCGGCAGCGGATAGCGATGCGTATGGAAGCCGCGTTCGACGTCGGACGCCGGGATGCCTTCGAACAGCAGCGTTCCGCCGGCTTCGATCGTGATCGCCCGGTCGCCGCGGTGACCGGAGAAAAACGTCGCTTCCAGCACCTGCTCTTCGCGCGGACGCACCGACAGCGTATACCCGAACCAGCCGCCCGTCTCGGCGCGGCGGGTCGTGCTGCCGTCCCAGACGTCGACGAACGTCCGCTCGCCGCGGACTTTATGCTCCAGCTCGTACTGGTCGTTGCCGACCGGCAGGCTGTCGACGGTCAGGTCTTCCACGCGGCGGCTGCGCTTCGCGTCCAGAATATGCCGCTGCATCTCCGGCGAATCGGCTTCGACGATCCGCCAGTAGATGCCGTAGCGCTCGCCGTGCCGCTTGTAATGCGGCGTGAACGTCAAGCGCTGATCTTCGTCCGTGCCGCGCAGGACGAATTCTAGCCCTTCGCCGCGCCGTTCCCAGCGCGAAGCGAAAGAGTGCAGCCATTCGTCCGGGCTGCCGGGCACCGTCAGGAAGTCTTTGACGAGCATAGGCTTCGTCGGCACGCTCACCGCCACGCCGGTGGCGGACTCGGCCATGTCCTCCTGGCCGAGTCCCGCGCTGAGCACGAGCGGGCCGTACTTGAACGCGACGGCATGCGGCGCGTCGGGCAGGCCGACCGCGCGCAGCGTCATCGGCAGGCGCAGCTCGACCTGGTCTCCGTCGCTCCAGACGCGATCGACGACGGCGAAGCCGCCTTGCGACTGGATATCCAGGCGCTCGCCGTTAAGCGTCAGCTCGGCCTCGCCGGCCAGCCAGCCCGGCAGACGGAAGCGCAGCGATACCCGGCCGGCCTGCGGCCGGGTCAGGGATACGGCGAAAGAGGCCGTATCGCCTTCCGGCAGGGCGGAGCGCTGGAGCAGCTTCAGGCCGAATGCCTCGGCGTCCAGTTCCGAGGAGAGATATTGGTGGACGAAGATGCCGTCTGCTGCCTGGAAGTACAAGCTGTCATTCAGCTTGGTGAAGCTCTCCATGCCGGTCCCGGTGCAGCACCAGAAATGGTCGAACGGAGAACTGTATACTTTGAAATAGCCGGTCGCCATCGGCTGGAAATACATCGTCATGCCGGTATGCGGATGCTGCGACGAGAGGATCGCGTTCAGGAACGTATTTTCGTAGAAATCGGCGTATTTGACGTCGCCGCTTAGCTTGAACAGCTCGCGCGACAGCTTGAGCATATTGTAGGTGTTGCACGTCTCGGCCGTGAAGTTGGAACGTTCGCGGTCCAGCAGGTCCGGCTCGCCGAAATGTTCCCATTCGCTGTTGCCGCCCGTAATATAGCTGTGATGGTGCACGACCATCTCCCAGAAACGTTCCGCCGCTTCGAGATAGAAGCGTTCGCTCTCGCCGAGCGTGCGGTAGCGGTTCAGGGCGCCGAGAAATTTCGGGATGGTCGTGTTCGCGTGCTTGCCGCGCAAAATGTCGCGGCCTTCGCGGACCGGACCGAACAGCGTCTCTTCGTCGAAGAGGTGCGCCGCTTCGACATGCGTCGTCTGGCCGGTCAGCCGGTACAGGTCGTAGAGGCAGTCGTTCATCCCGCCGTATTCGACGGCCAGTACGGCCGAGCGGATCTCCGGCGTCCACGCCAGCGCCCGGCCGGCGATCCAGTCGCCGAGCTTCGCAGCGAGCGCCAGCGCGCGTTCACTGCCTGTGTATTCGAACGTGGCCGTCAGCCCCGCGACGATCTTGTGCATCGTGTACCACGGCACCCAGGCCGGCTGCCGGCGTTCGATCCGGTCGAACAGCTCTTCGGGAAAAGCGGACAGGTAACCGTTCTCGAACTGGCATTCGGCGAGTCCGGCGATCAGCGTCTCCAGCCGCTTGTGCAGCTCGGCGTCGCCGGAGCTTGCGCACGCCTGGGCCAGCGATTTGAGGTAATGGCCGAGCGTATGGCCGCGAATCTCGGTGCTTTCCCAGCCGGGATAGGGCTCGGCGAGCGGCGCAAGCCCGCGCGTCTCGCGGAAGCCGGCCAGCAGCCGGTCCGGTTCGTACTGCCGCAAATAGCGGACTTCGTTGGCAAAAGCATTTTGCAAATAAGGATCGTCGATCCGTACGCGATCAAGCGGGTAATCGTTCAGCAGCGCCGCGGGCGCGGAAAAGGCGGAAAATTCGGTTGGCATGGCAGTTCTCCTCGTTGGGCAGGATGGATGTGGAACGGATGGGCCTGGGCCGGATGTATGGATGTGTGCAGCATAAGTAGGGGAAGCCGGATCGTTATCGATATCGGGCCGGCGTCTCTTAGATTCAGCTTATCGGGAGTAGGCGATCCGGTAAATGGCCCAACGTTCGAATGAGTGTCAAAAAGTTAGGTAAACGGATCAGAGAGCCGCTTGTGAAAAAAACGCCGAAACAGGCAGGAAATGCGCGGCTGCGCTTTTCCTGCCTGTTGGGCTTGAAAGATATTTTGTCAGGCGGCTGCATGCAGGTGTCAAAACGTCAGGTTACGCCGCGTTCAATCCGACGTCTTAATCCGACGTCGTCAACCAGACCGTCATCTCGCCGGTGCCGCGGTTGCCCCACAGATAATAAGGCACGGCCGTGAGGCTAACCGGCTCCAGACGGGGAGGCACGGTGCCGTACAATGCGGCCCCGTCTTCGCCTGCGTCCGGCGAGACGCTCACGCTGCGCAGCGCCTGCGTCTCGACGGCGATCGCGCCGCCGGGCAGATCGTCGGCGCCGCGCTCCGAGAACACGGCTGTCTGCGGCAGCCGCAGCGAAGAGATCGGCTCGCCGTTGTCGATGCTCTCCGCGCAGTAGACCAACGGCCCGCGCTGGATCGCCGCTTTGTGCGCATCGGCTCTGACCCGTGCGTCGGCGTAGACGAGAACGGTCGACATCTGCAGCGAGACGGTAACGACGTCGCCGTCGGTCCATTCGCGGCGCAGGATCAGGTAGCCGTGCTCAAGATCTTCGCGCGAGAAGGAGACCGGCTCTCCGTTGACGGCTGCCGTCATGTCCGGGCTCCACGACGGCACGCGCAGTCCGAGCGCGAACTCGCCTGTCCGATCCGTGGCGATCTCGAACGAGACGTCGCCGCTCCACGGCAGCGCCGCCTGCTGCTTGATCCGCACCTGCGCGCCGCCAAGTTCGGCAGACAGCTCGCTGCCGATATACAGATTGGCATACAGCGTGTCGCCGTGCTGCGTATAGATGTAGCGGCCGAGCGACGTCAGCAGCCGCGCCACGTTCGGCGGGCAGCAGGCGCAGCCGAACCAGGCCTGGCGTTCGGACTTGACGTGCTGCTTGCCCGGATTGTGGGCGCACGCCTGCGGCCACACTTCCAGCGGATTGACGTAGAAATAATGTTTGCCGTCCTGCGCCATCGAGCCGAGCACGTTGTTGTACAGCGCGCGTTCCATGACGTCGGCATATTCGGACTTCGGCTCCAGCAGCAGCATGCGCTGGGCGAAGAAGATCAGACCGATCGCCGCGCACGTCTCGGCGTAGACCGTATCGTTCGGCAGATCGTAATCGAACGTGAACGCTTCGCCGTGATGGGTCGAACCGATTCCGCCGATTACGTACATCTGCGTGCGCGTCACGTTGTGCCAGAGCCGGATGCACGCCTGCCGCAGCTGCTCGTCGTCGTTCAACCGGGCCAGATCGGCCATCGCCGTATACATGTAGACGGCCCGAACGGCGTGTCCGACCGCTTCGGACTGTTCGCGCACCGGCTTGTGCGCCTGTAAATACGACAGGTCGAGATTTTGCCGCACATTCGGTTCGAAATGCCCGCGGCGGCCGCGGCTTTTCCATTCCTCGCGCAGGAAGTTCGGTTCCTGACCGCGTTCGTTAATGAAGAAAGCCGCAAGCTTCAAATAGCGTTCTTCGCCGGTCAGCTTGTACAGCTTCACGAGCGCAAGCTCGATCTCCTGGTGGCCGTCGTAGCCGCGCAGCTTGCCTTCTTCGGGGCCGAATACCGTTTCGACATGGTCGATCATGCGCTGCATGATGCGCAGCAGCTTGTCTTTGCCGGTCGCTTCATAATAAGCGACCGCCGCTTCGATCATGTGGCCGGCGCAGTACAGTTCGTGGCAGTCGGTCAGGTTGGTCCAGCGCTTGCCCGGTTCCTTGATCGTAAAATACGTGTTCAGGTAACCGTCCGGCTGCTGGGCCGCGCCGATCAGATCGATCAATTCGTCGGCGCGGCGTTCGAGCTCGGCATCGCGCCGGATTTGCAGCGAGTAGCCGACCGCTTCGAGCCATTTGGCCACGTCGCTGTCCTGGAACACCCAGCCGACGAACGATCCTTCGGCCTGTCCGGCGGCGATACGGAAATTCCGGACGGCGCCGCTCGGCTCCGCACCCGGAGCGCGGTCGTGCAGCGCTTCATATTGGTAAGGAATGACGACGTTTTGTACCCGCTCGGTATAATCGGACCAAAACGGATCGCTCAGGGTGACGCCTGCCGGAACGGCAGCGGCGGAAGCCGCCGGTTCGGACGGGTTCGGGATCGGGGACATTGGGGTTCTTCCTTTCGCTTATCGGATTTGGGTCTGTACAACGTCATTATATGCTTTAGAATCAAAGGAGACGATTGAGGAAAGCGCCCGGATTCTTGTCGGATTTCACACTCAATGAAAGCGTTACCCAAAAACGGAACCGCAGAAAGGGAAAAAGAGCCATGCAGCAGGAAGCATCGGTCATTTATTTGGCGGCGCCGCCGTTTCCGTATTTTATGGAATGCGGCCGCACCTTGTACGAACCGGGGGAGAGCCACCCGAATCGCCGTGATTTGGGTATGTTCGATCTTATTCTCGTGGAACGGGGCACGTTGTTTGTCGGGGAAGAGCATCGGCAGTGGGACGTGGGAGCGGGCAACGCGCTGCTGCTGCTGCCGGACCGTTATCATTACGCGGTCCGGCCCTGCGAGGAGCTGACGAGTTTTGTCTGGATTCATTTTCGCGCGCTGGGGCAGTGGGGCGCCGCAGGCGACGGCGGCGAGCCGGCTTTTGTCGATCGGGACGGGCATATGGGCCGCTTCGCGACGGCGCCGTACACAATCCGGCTGCCCCAGCTGGGCATGCTGCCCGGCGCGCCGGGCGGCAGCGGCGAAGGGGAGCAGCTGCTGCGGCTGGAAGAACGCAGCCTGTCCGGTGCGGTCTGGGAACGCCAGCGGCTGTTCGAACAGCTGCTGCGTTCGCTTGATCTGCGCCGCCGCGATCCTTCGGGCAGCCCGGCGGAGAGTATCGCCGAACGGACCGAAAGTTATATCCGGGCCCATTACGCCGAGCCGCTGACCGGGACGGCGCTGTCCGAAGCGCTGCATTTTCATTACAATTACTTGACGCGCTGCATGAAGCGGGTGAACGGCTTGACGCCGATGGAATACCTGGAAGAATGCCGGCTCGAACAAGCCCGGCTGCTGCTGCTGCGGACCGAGTATCCGATCGCGTCTGTCGCCGAACGGGTCGGCTTCGAGACGGCGCCGTATTTCTCGCGCCGCTTCTCCGAACGGTTCGGCGTCTCGCCGCTGCGCTTTCGCCAGCGGCACCGGCGCTGAGCGTCAAGCCGCATCAGACGGTCCATTCCTGCAGCAGCATAAAAGCGGCGCCTGCCGCGACCGCGTTTTCTTTCAGCTCCGCCAATGAAAAGGCGGGGCTGTATTCGTGTCCGCTGACGATATTTTTGAGCGCGGTCGATACGGCCGTCTCGTATACGAGCGGATGGGCTTCGATCAGCGGGCCGCCGAGCACGACGACGTCGGGATGCAGCACGTTGATCAGATTGGCGAGTCCGATACCGAGATAAGCGGCCGCTTCGTCGAATTGTTCCTTGACGAGCGCGTCGTCGGCTTCCAGCGCTTCCGTCAGATCGGCAAACGTGACCGTGTCCGGATGCCGGCCGGCGAGCAGGCTGGGACGGCCGATTTTGAGCTGGGTACGTACGCGATTTTCCAGCGCGCGCACCGAGACGAACGCTTCCCACGCGCCGTGATTGCCGCGTCCTTCGAAGCGCGGCCCGTCCGTGGCGATGATCATCTGCCCGACCGCGCCTTCGGCGTCCGCCGCGCCGCGGATCAACCGTCCGTCGGACATCATCGCCGCCCGCAGGCCGACGCCGGCATGCACGTAGAGCAGATGCCGGGGGCTTTGGCCGCGCAGCGCCCAATGTTCGCCGAGCAGCGCCGTATTCGAGCCGTTGTCGAGCCGCGCCGGAAGGCGCAGACGCCGCTCCAGCAGCTCGCAGATCGGCACTTCGTCCCAGCCGGCGGCCGGGAAAAATTCGGGGCTGCGAATCAGGCCGCGCTCCCGGTCGAGCGGTCCGACCGCGCCGACCCCGATGCCGAGCAGGCTGCCGGGCTGCAGGCCGTGCTGCGCCAGAAAACGTTCCGTCTCGACGCCGACGCGTTCCGTCAACCGTTCCGGCGTCGTGTCCGCATCCATTTTCCAGCGGATAGACGAGAGCGGGTTGAGCTGCATATCGTACAGGCCGAGCGTCGAATAGATGCGCGATATTTCCAGTCCGAGCAAATAGCGGTACGTAGGATTGGCCTGGAACAGGATCGGCTTGCGTCCGCCGGTGGAAGTGCCGAGTCCCGATACGCGGATGATGTCCTGGTCGGTCAGATCGTCGAGCAGGCGGGTCATGCTGCTGCTGGTCAGCGCGAAGTCCCGCATCAGTTCGGCTTTGGAGACAGGGCCGAGCTCCAGAATGCGTTGGTAAACGTCTTTGCGAATCGAAGTTTGAGCACGGGCGATCGTCAATCGAATCTCTCCATTTCCGAGTATGTAGGTAGGTTATTCTTCAGTATAAAGGAGCCTCCCGCTTATTTCTACTTTCTGCACAAAAAACATAGGAATACTCGACTTATATTCGGTTTGGTAATTAGTTGTCTTTATTTTATCAATATACGGCTTTTTGAGCGATTTTCACACCTTTTTATAGTTATTTTATCTCGACTTAAATTCATAATGAGAAAATGTGTTATACTGGACAAGCTGAATAAGAGGCGAGAAAGGAGCCTGTCCCATGAACTTGACGGCGGGAACGAAAAGTCGGCTGCGGCAGGTCCCGGCTATTTTTGTCGCGTTTCTCAAAATCGGACCGTCCACGTTCGGCGGAGGCTACGCAATGCTTGCGACGATCGAACGCGAAATCGTGGAACGCCGGGGCTGGATGCGCCGGGAAGAGATGAGCGACATGGTGTCGGTAGCCGGTTCGGCGCCGGGCGGCGTCGCGGTGAACTCGGCGGCTTTTGTCGGCTACCGGCTCGGCGGCGTTGCCGGAGCGGCCGCGGCGGTGCTCGGCATCACGCTGCCGACGCTTGCGATCGTGCTGGCGCTCAGTCTGCTGTACGCTTTGTTTCGGGAAAATCCGAAAGTGGAAGCGGCGCTCAAAGGCGTGCATGCGGCGGTGACCGCGCTGATCCTGCTGGCGGCGTGGAAAATGGCCAAAACGTCGCTGTTCGACGCGGTAACGTTCGGCATCGCGGCCGCGGCGCTCGCGCTGCTGCTGCTGACCCATCTGCATTCGCTCTGGCTGATCGCGGGCGGACCGGCTGTCGGCCTGGCTGCGACGCTGATTCGGCGGCATGCCGGCGCGCAGGCGCACACGGAACCGAAGCGGAGCGTCGAAGAACCGGAAGCGATGCTGCCGGAATACTATATCTGATCCGGATACGCGGTCTATAGGCTATTTACGCGCTATCCCTACTATAGGAAGGCAGGAGAAACGTTATGCTGTGGGAGCTGTTCGCCCTTTTTTTCAAAGTGGGCTGTATGGCCTTCGGCGGAGGCTACGCGGTCATGAGCCTGATCCAGCGGGAAACGGCGGAGCGGGGCTGGATCGATACGCCCGCGTTTCGCGAAATCGGCTCGCTGTCGGGCATGGCGCCCGGGTCGATCGCGACGAACAGCGCGACGCTGATCGGATACGCGCAGGCGGGACCGGCGGGCGCGATCGCGGCGACGCTCGGCATCGTGCTGCCGTCGCTGCTGCTCGTCGTCGTACTGACCGCTTTTTTCGTGCGGCTGCACGACAAACTCGGCGTCAAAGCGGTCTTCTACGGGCTGCGCCCGGTCGTCGTCGCGCTGATTGTGTATGCGGGCATCCATTTCGGGTTCGGCGGCCTGACCGCGCAGACGCTGCTCGGCTGGTCGACGATCGGCATGCTGCTGATCGGAGCGGGCGGGTTGATCGCGCTCGTCAAGTGGAAGCTGCATCCGCTTGCGGTCATTTTGCTTTCCGCCGCGGCCGGAATCGTCCTGTTTTGAACAAGGCTTTGCTTATCCGGACATCCGTTCGGGGGCAGAGCCTTTTTTGTATGGAACGTCTGGGAATTTTTTTAAAAAAAGAATGGGTCTCCCGCATCTTAACAATCGCCTGTTCGTCGTCGATGATATAACTAACCCTGTTTAGGTTTGATCCCGAACGTGGGGCAGGCGATCGACCACGATGATTCGCGCGAAGGAGACACGCCATGAGCCTATTGATCGTCGACGACTCGATGATGAACCTCGCCTATTTCAAGCAGGTGCTGTCGGAAGCCGGTTACTCGGGTATCGAGACGGCCGCTTCCGCGGAGGAAGCGCTTGGACGGCTCGGCATGAGCCACGGACGCGTACCGCGCAAAGCGGCCGCGTTCGACCTGATTTTACTCGATATCGTCATGCCGGACATGGACGGAATCGAAGCGTGCCGCCTGATCAAGGACTGCCCCGCGTACGTCGATCTGCCGATCATTTTCCTGACCGGGGACCGAAGGCATTTCAAGGAAGCGTTCGGGGCGGGCGGCATGGATTTTATCGAAAAAGGAGCGCCGGAATACGAACTGCTCGCGCGCGTGCAGTCGGCGATCCGGCTCAAAAAAGAGACCGATATCCGCAAAGCCCGGGAGATCGGCCTGCTCAAGGAACTGCAGCTGGCGAAGCGGGTCCAGAAAACGGTGCTGCCGCCGCCGATGATCGAACCGAGCATCGAGATCCACGCCCAGTATATCCAGTCGGACGAAGTGTCCGGCGACATGTTCTACTGGACGCGGATCGACGAACATCGCTGCGGGGTCATGCTGATCGACGTGGCCGGGCACGGGTTGTCTTCGGCGCTGATCAGCATGTCGGTCCGCTCGCTGCTCGACGGCATGGTCAAGCGCCTGTCGGAACCGGAAGAAGTATGCCAGGAACTGAACAAGCAGATCTGCAGCCTGTTCGGCGGCAGCCGCGGCTCGATCTACCTGACCGCGATCTACCTGCTGATCGATCAGCAGGCGCGGGAGATTCGTTACTTCAACGCGGGACATCCGCCGGGACTCTTTTTCCCGTCGGATCGTCAGGCGCATTATATGGAACATACCGGCGTGCCGCTGGGGATCCGCAAATCGATCGGCCGCGGCAGCGGCGTGTGCCGCTACGACGGGCCGGGCAAGATCGTGCTGTACACCGACGGCCTCGTCGAGACGCCGCGGGAATCGATTCGAGACGGCATCGGCCGGCTGGAAGAGTACGCGTCCCGGTTTCGTTATCTGCCGAACGACCGTTTTACCGAAAAGCTGGCGGTGCTGGGACAAGGCAAAAAAGACGATGTGTGCATCGTATCCATTCAATTGAACGAATAACGTCATCGAACGGATGGAACGGGCGGAAGCCAAGATGCGGCGGGAAAGGAAGGAAAGCCGATGGAACGATCGATTATTACGCGAGCCAAAAGCGCCGAACTTGCAGTCGGGGAAGCGCTTAAATTGTTGTCGGTGCCGCGCGAGTCCGTGCAGATCGAAATATTGGAACCGGGCGGCCGCGGGGTGTTGGGGCTTGGAGGACGGCTTGCGGTCGTCAAAGTGACCGCGATGGACGAAGCAAGGCGTACGGAGAATACCGGGCCGGAACCCGGCGGCGCCGCGGAAGCTTCCGGCTTGCGGGAACCGCCCGGCCTGCCTGGGCAAGAGCGACTGCCGGGTGAAGCCCGGGAAGCAGGCGTGAGCGGTACCGGTTCGGAAGCGGCCGGCGAGCCGGTCAGCGGCATCGGGATCGAGAACGGTCTTTTCCGCGTTCGCGTGCTGGGCGGGAAGCTGCCTCTGCTGATCCCGCCTGCCGGCGCGGTGCTGCTTCGGGGCGGCGTGCCGATTGAAGAACGGGTGTCCGTGGCGGCCGAAGACCGGCTGGAACTCGACCCGTCGCCGCGGATCGAAGCGCCTGTCTGGCGTATCGAATTCGACGAAGCGTGCCTGCGCGCCGATCTGCACGTACGCCCCGGCTTCGAGAGCCGGTACGAGCTGCTCGACTGCCGGGAGCAGTCGCCGCTGACCGTGCCGGTCAAGGAGCATCGGACGCCGCTGCGCATCGAGCCGGCCGAAGTTGCGGCCCGGCTGCGGGAACTCGGCGTCGTCTACGGCATTCGCGCCGAAGCGATCGCGCAGGGCTGCGCTGCGGCGCAGCCGGGCGTGTTCGTCATCGCCGAAGGAACGCCCGCCGTTCAAGGCGCGGACGGCCGGTTCGAGACGAACTTCGAGACCGAGACGAAGCGGCTCAGCCCGCAGAGCCGCGAAGACGGCACGATCGACTACCGGGAGATCGTCGAATTTCCGACCGTGACCGAAGGGCAGGTGCTCGTGCGGACGCTGCCGGCGAAGCCGGGCCGCCCGGGGCGCGATCTGCTGGATCGTCCGATCGAGCCGCGCGCGGTCCATTCGATCGAACTTGCGGCCGGCGAAGGCGTCTCGATTACGGAAGACGGGCGCCGCGCGGTATCGACGCGTCCGGGTATGCCCAAGCTCAAGCAGCAGGGCTTCCGCGTCCATCTGTCGGTGCTGCCCAAATTGTCGCATCGCGGCGACGTCGATCTCAAATCGGGCAATATCCGGTTTCGGGGCGACGTCGAAATATCCGGCGGCGTCCAAAACGGCATGAAAGTGGAAGCGTTCGGCAGCATCACGGTGCGGGGCGCGGTCGGATCGGCGTCGCTCGACGCCGCGTATTCGCTGATCGCGTCCGGCAGCCTGATCGGGGCGCGGGTCAATATCGGCAAGCGCGACGAATTTGCCGACCAGGCCGAACCGCTGCTGCTGGAGATCGCTTCGCAGATGCATATGCTGCAGGCGGCGATCGAACAGCTCGGCCAGACGGCCGCGTTCAAGCTGAACGACCTGCAGCGGACCGGGCTCGGCACGCTGCTGAGCGTGCTGCTGCGCGGCAAGTTCAAAGCGCTGCACGCGGTGCTGCTGCGCTTCTCCGAACAAGCCGCCAGAAACGAAGCACAGCTTGACGAAGAATGGCGGGACTATGCCGAACGCCTCAAGTTCGGATTTCTCGACCTGCGGATGGGCGGATTTCGCGACGGCGAAGCGATGAACGCTTTTCGCCTGCGGACGCTTGAATTGTACGAATCGGTCTGCGGGCCGGAAGACCGGCCGGTGTTCGCGGATTTCCAATATGCGCAGAACAGCCATATCTACTGCGGCGGGAACGTGCGCGCGGCGAAAGGCAGCTACAATACGACGATCTACTGCCAGGGCGTGCTGGAGTGCGGCGGAACGCTGCGGGGCGGCGTCTACTTCGCCGGCAAAGGCATCAACGTCAAGGAAGTCGGCGCGATGGGCGGCGTGGCGACGAAGCTTCAAGTGCTGGAACAGTCTTCGATCCGCGCCGGCCGGGTGATGGAAGGCACGGTCGTGCAGATCGGCCGGCGTTCGTTCCAATTCGTCGAAGCGGCCTCGAACGTGCATGCGCGGCTCGGTCCGGCGGGCGAAATGCTTTTATTTTGATCGACAACAGGAGGAACATCATGTTTGCTTACCGGATTCATAAAAGCGAGGACGAAGCCGTCGTCATCTTCGAGGGCGACCTCGATATCGAAAGCGGCGACGTACTGGAAGAAGATATTTTGCCCGTCGTGTCCGAATATCCGAACGTGCTGCTGAATTTCGGCGAAGTGTACTTCGTCGATTCGTCGGGGATCGGCTTGATCATCCGCACGGTGGACGAGCTGCGCGAAGGCGGACGTTCCGTGAAGATTCGCGACGTGCGCCCCGAAGTGATGGAAGTGTTCGAACTGCTGCAAATCCGCGAAATTCTCGGCGAAGAAGTGTTCGACTAAGCGGCCGGGGAGATCGTAACCGATCGAAGCTTCAAGCGCTGCCGCCGCAAGGCGCGAGCCTGCCCGTCCATCTCCCAGGAAAGGAACCGATGAGCTTGAATCAATTACCGAATGCGACAAACGGCAAAAACGACGTTCCTTATCCGTTCTGGGCGCTGGCCGGCTTTCTCTACGGGGCGATCCTCGCCGTCGGAGCCGGACAAGTGGAATGGGCTTTCGTGCTGCCGATCCTGCTCCTGACGCTGCTGCTCGATCTGTTTCCGATCCGGCTGCTCAGCGGGGACGAATTCGGCGCGGGCCTGATCGGCTTTTTGGCGCTGCTGATCGGCTTCGGCCCGTATACCGCTCTGCTTGGCGTGTTCATAAGCTGCCTGGCGAACGAAGCCCGGCAGGCGGGCTTCCGCGCTGGCGGATTCGATCCGGTCCGCTGGCTGTCGCGGCTGGCCGTCTATACGCTCAGCACGTGCGGCGCGGCGCTGGCGCTTGCCGGGCTGCACCAGGTCTGGCCGGGCGCTTCGCCCTACGTGCAGGCGGCCGCCGCGGCGCTGGCGTTCAAAGCGGTCAAGCTGCCGCTCGATTCCGGCATGCGCAAGATGCTGACCGGCATCGCGCTGCTGGCCGGAATCCGCGGCCGGCTCAAAGAAACGCGGGTGCCGATCCTGCTCTGCATCCTCGTCATCCCGCATTTTCTCGGCATGCTGTCGCGCAGCGACATGTTCTACGAGCTGGCCTACACGGGACTGCTGCTCGTGTTCGTGCTGTATTTTTCCAGCGTATACGGCAGGGAAGCGGCCGGCTGGCGGCGTACGTTCGAACGGTTCAGCCTACTGTTCGAATCCCGTCTGTCGCCCGCGCTGGAAGGACACGGCATCCGCACCGGCGTCATCGCCGACCATCTGCTGGACCGCCTGTCCTACCCGCGCGACAAAAAAAGGATGCTCGTGCGGATCGCGATCCAGCACGACATCGGCAAATCGACGCTGCCCGCCTATCTGTTCAACAAGCGCGGAGCGCTGTCGCTGTCCGAAGAAGACGAGTATCGGTCCCATAGCGAAAAAGGAGCCGAGATCATCTTCACGCTCACCGAAGACGAACGCGCGGCGAAGTGGGTGCGGCATCATCACGAGCGTTGGGACGGCAAAGGCTTTCCCGGCGGCTTGAAAGGGCGTGACATTCCGTACGAATCCCGCGTACTGTCGCTGTGCAGCCGGATCGACCATCTGCTGCGGCGCGAACCGGGCGACGAAGAAGTGTGCGCCCTCGTGCGCAAGCAGGCCGGGCGGGAGCTCGACCCCGAACTGGCGGCGGTCGTCGACCTCGCGTTGGTGCAGGAACTGCGCGAGAGACTTGCGCTGCGGGGAGCCGAAGCATCGCCGGCATCCGCGCCGCCGGAGCCTCGCGCCGGGGCGATCAAGCCTGCCGGGACGGACCTGTCCTCGCCGGACGAACAAGGTTCCTACGTCGGCGCCAGCATGCAGGTCAAGCTGTCGTCCGACGGGCTGCTGTACGGGCTTGAGGAACCGGAGCTTGAAGCGCCGGTAATCCGTCTGGCGCGCCGCGCCGAAGCGGAGCAGACTGCCTTCTACGAGCTGCTGCCGTGCGGCGAACGCACGTACGAAGCGCATTTCGACCCGGAGCACGGCGAAGTGCGCATTATGCTGACCGATATTACGCCGGCGATCGCTTACCGCGAGCGGCTGCAGCGGGAGACGCTGCGCTCTTATCAAGAGATGATGTGCGCGCTGTCGGGCGGCAAAGTGACGCTGTGCCCGGCCGAAGAAGAGCTGGTCGCACGTCTGGGCGAGCGTCTCGACGCCTGGACGGTGGCCGCGCGCTCCGACGTGGGACGCAGCCGGGACCTGGCGGCGAGCTTTATGCCGCAGGGTGATCCGAAGCGCCTCATGCAGGTCAAGCTCGCCGTATCCGAAGCGTCGACCAACCTGCTCAAGCATGCGCTGGGCGGCAGGGTGAGCGTGTACGCGCACGAAGGCGCGCTGCAGGTGCTCGTGCGCGACGAAGGTTCGGGCATCGCGCTGCACGAACTGCCGAAAACGTTTGTCGGGTCCGGGTACAGCAGCAAACGATCGCTTGGCCGCGGCTTCGGCGTCATGTACGCTTCGGCCGACCGGATGTTCCTGCATACGGATACAAGCGGCACGCAGCTGCTGCTCGAATTCGACGGTATGCGGGAGCTGGGGGTAGACGAAGGAGGCTCGGCTGGGCTGCCTGCGGCCGTTTCTTCTCTTCGGGAAGCGGCCGCCGCTCCTCTGGGCGCGGAGCGGAACTGACGGCAGGGTAGCGTAAGCGGGCGGGTGGAATCGGGGAAAGGCGGGCGATGAGCCCGCCTTTTTGGCGTGCGCGCACAACGTTTTCCGGGCCTGACGACAATGCTTGCGGCTGCGTCGATCGAAGCCGGTCCTTATCAATGTTTTGTATAAGACTATCGAAAAAGTTGATTAGCCGAATGCCGACGCAGGTGATACAGTTATCAACAATCAATTCCGACTAAACAAATCGGGGATGTAAAAATTAAAATGGAGGTGCCGACCATGAGTGAAGTTTACCGCAGAGCCGAAGCCCGGGACGCGGAGCGGCTGGCCGACCTGACGTACCGCGCTTACGAACTGATTCGCGAGTTGGGCCTGCATTGGCCCGCCGCCCATGCGGACGTGCCGCTGGTGCTGCAAAACATCGAGGAGAACGAATGCTACCTGCTGGAAGCGGACGGCGTGCCGGTCGCTACGCTGACGCTGTCCACGAACGGGGAGAGCAAAGCGATCACCGAGCTGCCTTTTTTCAAATGGTTCGCGACCGATC
Source organism: Saccharibacillus sp. WB 17 (assembly GCF_008634075.2). Taxonomy (NCBI): domain Bacteria; kingdom Bacillati; phylum Bacillota; class Bacilli; order Caryophanales; family Paenibacillaceae; genus Saccharibacillus; species Saccharibacillus sp. WB 17. Next base: position 156,137 of record NZ_VPFK02000046.1, read on the forward strand.
CCGACGTGTCGGGCCGGGGCTACGGAGGCCGGCTGATCGACTGGGTCGAACGCGAGATCGTGCTGGGCAAGCATGGGCACCGCGAAGTGACGCTGGCGACGGCGGAGAAACATCCGTGGCTCGTCGAGATGTACGAACGCCGGGGCTACACACGCATTTTGGAGATCGACGCCAAAAACGGGGACGGCCTCATGTACCTGTTTCGCAAAAATATTGCCGACTCCCGCTATTCCGACGACTATGCCATCCAAAGGAGCTAATCGAACATGAAAACACGGACCAAAATACGGAAAAGCCTGCCAAACAAACAACAAGGGTGGATCGCGGCCGCACTCGGCCTCATGATCGTCGTATCGGGATGCGGCACGGGCGGGGAACCGACCGCGCAGGCTTCGGGCGGCGGAGAGTCGCAAGCGGGCGTCCAGACGATCGTGGTCGGCACGGGCACGGCGTTTCCGCAGGTCTGCTTTCTCGACGAGAACGGCAAGCTGACCGGCTTCGACGTGGAACTGCTGCGCAAGATCGACGAACGGCTGCCGGAGTACGCGTTCGAGTTTCAGACGATGGATTTCGGCAACCTGCTGCTGAGCCTGGAGACGAACAAGATCGATCTCGTCGCGCACGTCATGGAGAAGAATACGGAGCGCGAGCAGAAATACGCGTTCAGTTCGGAGCCGTACGCGCATTGGCGCAACCGGATCGTCGTCGCCAAGACGAACGAGACGATTAAGACGCTCGACGATCTGCAGGGCAAAAAAGTGCTGACCAGCGCCACGAGCGCCGAAGCGCAAATCGTTGAAAACTACAACAAGGAGCACGACGCCAAAATCGATATTGTGTATCAAAGCGGCCAGGCGAACGATACGGTCAGCCAGCTCGTGTCCGGGCGCGTCGACGCTACTATCGCGGCTGACTTCGTCGTGCCGGTCATTGATCCGACAGGCAAGCTGAAGCAGGTAGGCGAAGAATTGACGTCGGACGACGTCTTGTACGTGCTGCGAAAAGGCGACGCCGATTCCGCGAAGCTGTCCGCAGCGATCGACGGTGCGGTCAAGCAGCTCAAAGAGGACGGCACGTTAAGCGACTTGAGCGTCGAATGGCTCGGCAGCGACGTGACGGCCGACCACGCCAAATGAAGCGTACGCTTCCGACTTCCGACGAACCGGTCTACCCATTCTATTCATTCTATCCGGCATTCGGGAAAGGGGACTTGCGATGAGCGCGCCTTTTGAGATCGGCTATGTCTTTTCGTTTCTGCCGAAGCTGATCGATACGCTGGGCGTTACGCTCCTGATCGTAGCCGGCTCGCTGTTGACGGGGCTTGCGGCCGGATTCCTGGTCGCCCTGCCCCGCCTGTACAAAATTCCGGTACTGCGTAATCTGTCCGGTTTGTACTTGTCTTTTTTTCGCGGAACACCAATCCTGATTCAGCTGTTTCTGTTCTATTACGGACTGCCGGAGCTGCTGAAGCCGCTTGGCCTCGATCTTACGCGCACGCCGGTGCTGTTCTTCGTCATTCTCGTCTACGGGCTGCATACCGGCGCTTATGCGGCGGAAATGATTCGCGCGTCGGTCGAAGCGGTGGACCGCGGGCAGGTCGAAGCCGCTTACGCGTCGGGCATGACGGCGTATCAGGCATTTGCCCGGATCGTCCTGCCGCAGGCGCTCGCGATCGCGGTGCCGGTCTTCTCGAATCTGGTCATCGCGCTGCTCAAAGACACGTCGCTTGCTTTTACACTCGGGGTGATGGAGATGACCGGCAAAGCGCAGACGCTCGGCACGCTGACCCAGCATTTTTTCGAGACGTATATCGCGCTGGCCCTGATCTATCTCGTAATCAGCTTCACGCTCGAAAAAGGGCTGTCGGCTGCCGAACGCCGCTTGAAGCGGCATGAAGTGCGCGAAGAAGCGCCGGTTCGCCGGTTCGGCCGCAGAGGCAAAGGGTCGTACCGCGCCGTACTGGCCGAGATCGACGCCGGAAAAGGAGGACAAATCTGATGCAGCTTGATCCTTCGTTTATTTGGACCGCTTTTTGGCAGCTGCTCGGGGCGATCCCGACGACGCTGTCGATTACGGCCGTATCGGTGCTGCTCGGCTTCGGGATCGGCACGGCGACCGCGCTCGTTCGCCTGTACCGGATTCCGGTGCTGGCGCAGCTTGCGTCCGCTTACGTCACGTTTATTCGCGGCACGCCGATGCTGACCCATCTGCTGCTCATTTATTTCGGGCTGCCGATGCTGATCGACGGGGCGGCCGAAACGTTCGGCTGGAGCTTCCGCTCGGTATCGATTCCGATGATCGGCTTCGCCTACCTGTCGTTTTCGATCACGGCGGGCGCGTACATGTCCGAAGTGGTGCGGGCGGGGGTGCTTGCGGTCGACCGGGGTCAGGTGGAAGCGGCGTATTCCGTCGGCTTGACGACGGTGCAGGCGCTGCGGCGTATCCTGTTCCCGCAGGCGCTGGCGGCGGCGCTGCCGAATCTGGCCAACTCCGTCATCGGCATGCTGCACGGTTCGACGCTCGCTTTTGCCGTATCGGTCGTCGATATTAATGCCAAAGCGCAGATCGTCGCGTCGACGAACTGGAAGTTTTTCGAAGCGTATTTGGCGGCCGCGTTAATCTTCTGGGGACTTACGGTGCTGATCGAGCGCGTCGCGGCAATGATCGAGAAGCGGGTAGGCGCTTATAATCGGGGAGGTGTCGCATGATCGAATTAAGCCATATTTCCAAATCGTTCGGGCGCCAGGAAGTGCTGCGGGACATCAGTCTGAGCGTCAAGACGGGCGAGGTGGTCGTCATTCTCGGGCCGAGCGGATCGGGCAAAACGACTTTGCTGCGCTGCGTGAATTATTTGGAAAAACCGTTCGGCGGCACCATCGCGGTCGGGGATTTCCGGCTGGACTGCTCGCAGGCCAAACGCGGCGATATCCTGAAGCTGCGGCGCAAAACGGCGATGGTGTTCCAACAGTACAATCTGTTTCGCCACAAAACGGCATTGGAGAACGTGATGGAGGCGCTGCTCGTCGTCAAAAAAATGCCGGCCGCCGAGGCACGCGCCCGAAGCGCGGCGCTGCTCGACAAAGTCGGCCTCGGCGACAAGCTGAACGAGTACCCGAGCCGCCTGTCCGGCGGCCAGCAGCAGCGCGTCGGCATCGCCCGGGCGCTTGCGCTCGAACCGGAAGTGATCCTGTTCGACGAGCCGACGTCCGCGCTCGATCCCGAACGGGTCGGCGAAGTGCTGGAAGTCATCCGCGATATCGCCCGCGAAGGCATCACGATGATCGTCGTGACGCACGAGATGGGCTTTGCCCGCGACGTCGCCAATCGCGTCGTGTTTATGGACGGCGGCGTTATCGTCGAGGAAGGCACGCCGGACGACGTGTTCCAGCGTCCGCGCGAAGAACGAACCAAGCAGTTTCTGCGCCGCATCACGCCGCAGGCGAACTGGGTCATCTGAAGGCTGCGCAGCCCAGCCCGCTCCCAAGACGCGTTTTCTCATACTTGTATCCGCCGACTTGGCTTATTTTCCGACCTCACAGACAGGAGGCTTCGCCGATGACCCGCCATACCCAAACTGTATCCCACCCCGTCGCCGAAGGTTCTCATCCCGTCGGCAAATTGTCTGGGGGCTCCGCGTCTTCGGGCGTACTGGCGCCCGAAGAATGGATCGCGATCCGGCGCCATCTGCACCAACGCCCGGAATTGTCGGGCGAAGAATACGAGACGACCGATTATCTGCGCGCGAAGCTTGCACGGATCGGCGTCCGCCTCGTCGAGACCGGGCTGAAGACCGGCTTGATCGCCGAAATCGGCAGCGGGGCAGGTCCGATCGTCGCCCTGCGCGCCGATATCGACGCGCTGCCGATCGAAGAAGAGACGGGCCTGCCGTACGCTTCGATCCATCCGGGCAGGATGCATGCCTGCGGGCATGATTTTCATGCCGCGGCGCTGATCGGCGCGGCGCAGCGCCTCAAGCTGCGCGAGGCGGAGCTGCCGGGCACTGTCCGGCTGCTGTTTCAGCCCGACGAAGAACGGGCCAAAGGCGCGCAGCAGCTTATCGCGGCCGGCGCGCTGGAAGGCGTCGGCGCCGTGATCGGCCAGCATAACAAGCCGGATCTGCCGGTCGGCACGGTCGGGATCGCGTCCGGCCCGATCATGGCGGCTTCGGACGGCTTCACGGTGACCGTCAAAGGGACGGCGACGCATGCGGCCGTGCCGGAAGCCGGCATCGATCCGATCGTGACGGCCGCGCATCTGGTGACGGCGCTCCAGACGATTACCGGCCGCAGCATCAGCGCACAGGATCGCGCGGTCGTCAGCGTGACGCAGATTCACGCCGGCAATACGTGGAACGTCATTCCCGATACGGCCCTGCTGCACGGCACGATCCGTTCGTTCGACGAGTCCGTGCATGCCCGGATCAAGGCGCGCTTCGCAGAGATAGCCGGCGGCGTAGCTGCCGCGTTCGGCGCGGAAGCTTCCGTCCGCTGGAGCGGCGGACCTCCGCCGGTCGTGAACGACGCGGAACTTGCCGAACTGGCCCGGGCCTGCGCCGACAGGCTCGGCCTGCATGTGGCGAGCGGTATCACTTCGCCGGCCAGCGAAGATTTTGCTTTTTACCAGCAAAAAGTGCCCGGCCTGTTCTTGTTCATCGGGACGTCGGGCAGTCAGGAATGGCATCACCCGGCGTTCGAGCTGGACGATTCGGCGCTGCCCGATGCCGCCGCCCTGCTGGCCGACCTAGCGCTCGCGGCGTTGGCCCGACTGTCGGACAAGCGGTAGAGGAGAGTTTTAAGTGAATATATCAATATATGAAAAATTCATAATAAAAAAACGGGAATATAACCTGGACAAGCAGTACACGACAGCTTAACCCAAACCCAACCGCAAACCCTAATAGTGTAAATCAAATCCAAAGTCGCAAGGAGGAAGATTCTGATGAGCGAAAAAATCTTGGCCGACGTGCTCGGTACCTCTCCCCGGTTGAGGCAGGCCGTCGAAGGGCTGGACGAAACGGCTCTGCACTGGAAAGCATCGCCGGACCGCTGGAGTATCGCCGAAGTGCTTGGCCATCTGACCGACCATTCCGTCGTCGTATCGTTCCGCATACGCGCCGTACTGGCCGGATCGGCGCAGAGACTGCCGGCGCTTGCGCAGGATGCCTGGGTAGACGGGCAGCGGACGAATGAAAGTTCCGCGGCCGGTATTTTGGAAGATTTCGAAGCGCTGCTGCGGTACAACATCCGGCTGCTGGACCGGCTTCAACCGCACGAATGGGCGAAAAGCGGCGTGAACGCGCAGGGCACGACAGTCAGCGTCGCCGATATCGCGCGCGGATTTGCGGCGCACGTCGAGCGGCATCTCGGTCAAATCGACCGGGTCCGACAAGCATGGGCGGAAGCGAACGGAGGCGTTCGGTCCGAAGTTTCTTCTTAAACCGGCAGGGCAGGACGGAGACGCAAACAGACACGTAAAAAGATACGCAAAAACACCCGATCGCCGAGGCGACCGGGTGTTTAAGTATAACTTAGATCGGGATGACACGATTTGAACATGCGACCCCCTGGTCCCAAACCAGGTGCTCTACCAAGCTGAGCTACATCCCGTAACAATTATTTCCTACAGCAATAGATTATACGCGCTTCTAATTTAACTGTCAACTATTTATGTGAAAAAAATTTAATAAGCTTTAATGAACCTTAATGAGCTTTAACGCGGGCAGACAGTGTTTGTTATTTCGAGCGTTCTCTCCAAAATAACGGCGCAGGAAACGTTATTTTACTCCCGCTATGGTTAGCCGATCGAAATAACTGCATGAGAGCAGTTATTTCACTCCGCTAGGGATGGTTGATCAAAATAAGTGCGTGAGGACAGTTATTTTACTCCGCCTATAGCTGACGATCGAAATAAGTGCGTGAGAGCAGTTATTTCGCATGGCAGGTATGAAAAAACACGTTTCGCCGGCAATTAAGTGTCGCTACGCAATTATTTGCGATTGTGACGGCTTTTTGCTCAAAATAAGTGTCGTCAGGACGTTAATTCGGGTGACACTGTGCGATGTGCGATGTGCGATGTGCGATGTGCGATGTGCGATGTGCGATGTGCGAGGCAAAGGTGTAAAGGTGTGCGGATATGAGGATATAAGGGGTTAAGCGTACACAACTGTACGATTGAACAATCCTCTAACTTTCGCGATTCACCGAGTCTGTCTGCGCCATGATCTGCGCCACAAATCGACAAAAGCCGGAAGAGTTATCTTCCGGCTTTTCGACCTTACCCATCTACCCATCCACAAGCCCCGCGCCATAATACCCCTTAATCCGCGCATACTCCTCCTGCGTAATACCCAGCACGGTGCCGTGCTTGAAGCCGTACGGGAAGCTGAAGTCGGCGTCGGAACGGATAAAGCGTCCGTCGGCGAGGCTGTCCGCGATAAACGGGACGTAGCCCTGGCCGTCGCCTTCGACGCCGTAGAAGTCGAGCATGAGGCACCATTTGCCGTCGCGGAGCCGGAAAGCGGTCGGCGCTTCGTACACGCCCTGCTCAAGCTTCGCCATTTCTTCGTCAAAAGCATCATTGCGCACATAGTCGTCGCCGGTCAGCGAAGCTCCTTTTTCCAGAATCAGCGTCTCGGGATTTTTTTCGCTTTTGAGGAAGCGGTAGAAATAGCCGTCTTCTTCGTAGATCGCCGAATCGATGATGCCGCTGTCCGCTTTGCGGTGCAGCAGCTTCGGTGCGGTGAACTGCTCGAAGTCCCGGGTGCGGGAGTAGTAGATCGCTTTCGGCCCGTAGCCGTTGGACGCGTGCGAAGACGACCAGTGCACGACGTAGTCGCCCTGCTGAGGATCGCGAATGATGTCGGGCGCCCACAGGCAGCCGAAACCGTCGTCGCCGAGTTCGATCAGCCGCTGCTCGGACCAGTGTACGAGATCGTCCGACGACCAGAGCGACAGATTGCGGCTTCCGCCGGTGCCGATATGGGCCCAGTCTCCTTCGTATTTGCCGTGAAAAGAGTTCGCCAGGCTGAGGTCGGTCGCGAGAATATGGAATTTGCCTTCGTCCGTGCGCACGATCGTGTGGTCGCGGACGCCGTTTTCCCCGAGTCCGCTCTCAAGCACCGGCTGTCCGCCGTTCACCGTCTCCCAATGAAAGCCGTCCGTGCTGAGCGCAAAATAGACCTGCTCGCCGTCCGGCGTCTTTTTTTCCTTGAAATGCACGAATAGGTAAGCGTCCAAAATAGTTTCCTCGCCTTCGTCGAATATCTGTTTACCATAACCGTTTGCCGAAAAGGGAAACAATGAATTATAATGGCTAAAAACTGACGGATCGTGCTGGATCGAAGGCGGAGGAGGGAAGAGATGATACGGCTGGTGAACTGCGGCTGCCGCTTTACGCACCGCGAAGGCATCCGGATCGAACGCCCGCACGGCGCGGGCAATTATGCGTTCGTCTTTTTTCGTACGCGGGCCGAAGTGACGGTGAACGGCCGGGCGTTTCAGGCGGAGCGCAGCTCGTATATTCTGTTCTCGCCGGATACGCCGCACGCGTACCGGGACCTGGAGCGGCCGTACGTCAACGACTGGTTTCACTGCGAAGGCGGCGGGGTCGGGGAGCTGCTGCAGCGGCTCGGCCTGCCGACGGACCGTCTGCTGTCCGCTCCCGATCCGGCGCTCGTGCCGAGGCATATTTTGGAACTGCAAAGCGCCGGGCGGGAAGAAGGACCGTTCCGTGCGGAGATCGCCGAACTCGAACTGCGCAGCCTGCTGACCAAGCTTGCCGCCGCGCTCGTGCGCCCGGCTCCGCCGGCCCGGACGCTGCGCTACGCGGACTCGCTGTCGCGGCTGCGGGCCGATCTGTACGGTTCGCCGGACGCGCGGGTATCGGTGGAGGAGCTGGCGGCGAAGGTCAGCTTGAGCAAGTCGCATTTTCAGCATTTGTACAAAGAGACGTTCGGCTGTTCGGTCGTCACCGACATGATCCGCGGCCGCGTGGAATACGCCCAATACCTGCTGCTCAGCACGCGGCTGCCGGTCGGGGAGATCGGCAGGCTGTGCGGCTACGAGAACGAGACCCATTTCATGCGGCAGTTCAAGCAGTTTGCCGGCACGACGCCGGGCGCCTGCCGCAAAGGATCGGGCTGAACCTTCGCTCGCCGTTCCTGTTGAACGCTGCTGCCGATACCGTTATCGGCAGCACGGCTGTCCGACCTTCTTTTTCGTTGCTTCCGGCCAGGTGGGGGCGTATAATCGAACGCATAATGAAACCCGTTTCACAAACACAAATTTCCCAGGGGAAAGAGGAATGCAGATGCGACCGGTGACCGTCTACGATATCGCCAGAGAAGCGAATGTGTCCGTAGCAACCGTATCCCGAGTGCTCAACAATACCGCGCCCGTCAAAAAAGAAACGAGGGAACGGATCGTCGCGCTCATGCACAAGCATCAGTTTCAGCCGAACGCGCTGGCCCGCAGCCTGTCGCGCAAAGAAACGGGCATGATCGGATTCATCTTGCCGGACATCACGAATCCTTTTTTCCCCGAGGTACTGTCCGGGTTCGACTACGAAGCGCGCAAGCTCGGTTATACGTATTTCCTGTGCGATACGATCTCCACGAACGAAGAAAACGAGCGGCAGTACGATCGCCAGTACGAGCGCGAGTCGCAGTATTTGAATCTGCTGATGGAAAAGCAGGTCGACGGCATCGTCATGATCGGCGGGCGCGTCGATCTGGCCAAGCCGGGCAGCGAGCTGGAGCGTGAAGTGGAAGAAGCGTCCAAGCGGGTGCCCGTGCTGCTGCTCAACGGCAATCTGCCGCAGACGAAGCTGAACCGGATCTCCGCCGACCAGAAGCTGGGCGCGCAGCTCGCGGTGCAGCATCTGATCGATCTCGGGCACCGGGACATCGCGGCGATCGGCGGTTACGCCAAGATGACGAACACGCAGCAGCGGCTGCTCGGTTTTCGGACGGCGATGAAGGAAGCGGGTCTGCCCGTGCGCAAGGAATGGATACTGACCGAAGGCTTTTCCGTAGAAAAAGGGCGGGAATTCGCGTCGAGGCTGCTCGGGGCGAAGCGGCGCCCGTCGGCTATTTTCTGCATGAACGACCTGCTCGCGATCGGGGCGCTGAAAGCGGCGCACCGCGTCGGTCTCGGCGTGCCGGAAGAACTGTCCATCGTCGGCTACGACGATATTCCGCAGGCGACTTACAGCATCCCGGAACTGACGACCGTCTCGCTCCAGTCGCAGGAGATCGGCCGCCAGGCCGCGCGAACGCTCGACAAAATGATCGCCGGCAAAAAAGTGCCGCGGCTGCAATCGATCATGCCGGAGCTGGTCGTGCGGGAAACGACGGCGCTTTATACGGGGCCGTCGCTGTAAATCTTTTTTCACAAAAAAATATTGACAAGAGCAGGAACAGGGATTATTCTGATGTCAAAAGAAAGCGATTACATTTTGGTTCGGAGTGAAACGGGTTTCATAAAAATAGGCAGTGGGACAGGGAGCTATCCGGGAATATCGCTTTAACTCGTATGTCGTGTATGAGAAGACGCATAAACCTGATTGGATAGGTCCCTTTTTACAGCCACAAAAATGTAATCGGTTTCATTCGAGTTCCGTGCCGTCGACCAGAGAAGGAGGGGATTGCGTTGTCCGTATTGACCGAGAAAGAAATGAGCGTGGAACTTGCCAACAAACGGGCGGGCTCCTGGTGGAAAAAGCTCAAAAACAACCGTACGCTGCTGATCATGTGTGTGCCGGCTCTCGTCTTTTTCATCGTGTTCGCGTACCTGCCGATGCCGGGGCTGTACCTGGCCTTTATCAAGTACAACTACTCGGACGGCATATTCAACAGCCCGTTCGTCGGATTCGAGAACTTCCGCTTCCTCGTCATCACCGGGGACTTGTGGAAGCTCACCTTCAACACCGTCGCGTACAACCTGGCGTTTATCCTGCTGGGCAACGTGCTGCAGATCGCGGTGGCCGTGCTGCTCAACGAACTCACAGGCAAATGGTTCAAAAAGATTTCCCAGACGCTCATGTTTCTGCCCCATTTCATCTCCGCCGTCCTGATCGGCCTGATCGCCTACAACATCCTCAGCTACGACTACGGCCTGCTCAACGGCATTCTGCAAGCGCTCGGCATGGAACCGGTCAAAGTCTACTCGACGCCGAACGCCTGGCCGTTCATCATCGTGCTCACCTACCTCTGGCAGGCGACCGGTTACGGCTCCATCATCTACTTCGCCGCCATTATGGGACTCGACAACGAAGTGGTGGAAGCGTCCGAGATCGACGGAGCGAACGCGTTCCAGCGGATTCGCTACATCGTCCTTCCGTGGCTCAAACCGACGTTCATCATCTTGCTGCTCTTCTCGCTCGGCGGCGTGCTCAAAGGCAACTTCGGCCTGATCTACAACCTGGTCGGAGCCAACAACACGGCGCTATACGCCACGACCGACATCATTGAGACGTACGTGTTCCGTTCCCTGATGACCAACTTCAACTTCTCGCTGGGCAGCGCGGTCAGTCTGTACCAGTCGTTGTTCGGCTTCGCGATCGTGCTGACGGCCAACTGGCTCGTGCGCAAGCTGTCGCCGGAAAATTCACTCTTTTAAAAAAAGGAGGGGCCTCTTATGGGCGTTATGGATGAAGAAAGAATCCGCACCCGCAAAACGACCGATCGCAGCAGTATCCTCATTCGCGCCATCAGTTATGTGTGTATCGGCGGCTTCGCGCTATGCTGCCTGCTGCCGTTCCTGCTCGTGCTCGGCACTTCGTTCACTTCCGAAGCTGCGGTCAAGCAGAGCGGATTCAACTTTTGGCCAAAAGAATTCAGTACGTTCGCTTACCGGATCGTGCTCGAAAATCCGGCGCAGATTCTCGGTTCCTACCTGGTCACGATCGGCATTACCGTCGTCGGCACCGCGGCCGGCCTGCTGATCGTGGCGATGACCGGCTACGCGCTGCAGCGTCCGGACTTTATTTTCCGCAACAAAATCTCGTTCTTCATCTACTTCACGACGCTGTTCTCCGGCGGGCTCGTCCCGTTCTACCTGCTGATCACCCAGTATTTGCATCTCAAAGACAATTATTTGGCCGTTCTGCTGCCGGGGCTGCTCAGCCCGTTCCTGATCATCATGATGAAAAGCTTCGTCCGCTCCATCCCGCATGCGATTACCGAATCGGCCAAAATCGACGGCGCCGGCGATTTCACGATCTTCGTCAAGCTGATCCTGCCGATGACGACGCCGGCGCTGGCTACAATCGGATTGTTTATCGCCCTGGGCTACTGGAACGAATGGTACAATTCCATGCTGTTCCTCTCGTCGGACATGGAGTACAGGCCGCTGCAGCTGTATCTGTACAACGTGGTCACCAAAGCGGACGCGATCCGCAACTCCGCCGCCGCGTCGAACGTGCCGCTCAGCGACGTCCCGATCGAGACGATGAAAATGGCAATCGCGGTCATCGCGACAGGGCCGGTCATTCTGTTCTACCCGTTCGTGCAGCGTTACTTCATCAAGGGCATTACGGTAGGCGCGGTCAAAGGCTGATCGCTTCCCGTTTCATACGTAGGCCAACCGATTTGAAGATTTGGCACCGACCAAAATATTCAGAGGGGGTATACAGATGTTGAGATGGAAAAAAAGTATGGCACTGCTGATGTCCGCAATGCTGGTCGTATTGACGGCATGCGGAGGCGGGGGCGGAGGCGGCGGGACGAGCGCTTCGGGCGGAACGAAAGCCGACGGCACGCCCGATACGTCGAAGTTCGTGAAGATCAGCTATGTCGTCCTCGGCGACAAGCCGCAGAACGGGCAGTTCGAAGCCGTCATGGATAAAGTGAACGTGATCATGAAAGAAAAAATCAATGCCGAACTGGAATGGAAATGGGTCGAATGGGCGGATTGGCAGACCAAATACAATCTGCTGCTCGCTTCCGGCGAACCGGTCGACCTGATCACGATCGGCACCGACTGGCTCGACACATGGGCCAACGCGCAGCGCGGAGCGTTCATGAACCTGGACGAACTGCTGCCGACCTACGCGCCGGAGACGTGGAAATCGATTCCGGAAGAAGACTGGAACGAAAGCAAATACAATGACAAGATCGTCCTGATCCCGGAGAACGATTACACGCAGTGGGTCAACCACGGGTTCTTCTACCGCGGCGACTGGGCCAAAGCGGCCGGCTTGAACGAGCCGATCACCAACTGGGAACAGATCGGCGAGTATCTCCAATACGTCAAAGACAACAAACCGGACGTCGTGCCGTGGGATATGGCTTCGGGCGCGATGACATGGGGCGGCTACGTCGATTCCTACACGGACAATCTCGGCCTGCCGATCTCGACCGGCTATATGCCGATCTTCACCGCCGTATCGAACGACGAGAAATATACGGTCGCGGAACCGGTATTCAGCGACACGCTGCTTGATTACACGAAGCTGATGAAAGAATGGGCCGACAAAGGGTTCTGGCGCGAAGATGCGCTGAACAACAAAAACGATAACCGCGTCGCGCTCAAAGCCGGCCTGTCCGGCATGGACCAGCATCACACCCAGACGTTCTCGGGCCTGCGGGTCGAAATGGACAAAGCGCAGCCGGGTTCGGAGCTGCAAATGTTCGCCTTCAACACGACGGGCGGCAAAAACCTGATGGAACTGTCGATCACGCATGGCGGCACGTCGCTCGGCGCGCACAGCAAAAATCCGGAACGCGCCCTCATGGCATACGATCTGATCCGCAACAACGAAGAGATCTACCATCTGCTGAACTATGGCATCGAAGGCGTGCAGTACGAACTCAAAGACGGCAAACGGACCCGTCCGGCCGGCTACGAAGAAGCGCGCGACCAGTTCTACTCCGATTTCTGGGGCGGCCGCGTCGACAAGTTCGAAATTCCGAGCGATACGACTTGGGACAAGATCGATACCGTCTACGCCGAATACGACAAGATCAAGATCCCTTATCCGTACGGTCAATTCGTCTTCGACAAAACACCGGTCGAAAGTGAGCTGACAGCCATCTCGCAGGTCGCCGGCGAACTCGGTCCCGCGATCAACTTCGGCAAAGTCGCCGATCCGGCACAGGCCGTCGAAGAATTCCGCGCCAAGCTCAAAACGGCCGGCTATGACAAAGTCAAAGCCGAGCTGCAAAAACAGCTGGACGCGTACAAAGCGAAAATGGAAGCGCAGCAGTAAAGGCGCAAGCTTTGACTCGGGGCGACGCGGAGAAATCCAAGCGATCGTTGTATGCGACCTGAAGAAACCCTCGACTGTCCAATCGGCAGTCGGGGGTTTCTTTTTTTGTATTCGGTCTCGGTTTGCGGTTCGGGATCAGATTCCGGCCCGAATATTTTTGACCGTCTTGGCTTCCAGCGAAAAGTCCGAATAGATGCGTTCTCCGCCTTGTCCGGTCGGGGCCTGAGGCACGAATCCGACTTTGACCGTATCGCCGACAGGCAGCGTGAAGTAGCGAATCATATCGTAGCGAATCCCGTCTGCCGAATAGTGGAAAGCGAACGACGGACCGACGCGTGCGATCTGAAGCCAGGCCTGCTTGCTGTCCAGATTGCTGCCGTTGGCATCGTCGGATACTTGATTGGTGACGACGCTGACCACCGCATTCGTTGCGAAATCGGTACGCTCCAAGCAGAGTTTGGCCCAGACGTTCAAGTCCTGCATGACCATGACCGAAGCGGAATCGTAGACGTCTTTGAAGTCGTGTTCGACTTTGACCCGCATCACAAAATCGCCTTCCGCTTCCGTGTAAAAGAAAGGAGCGTTCGTGAGCGATTCGGGAGTCGTCCCTTCTTCGGAAGCATTCCCATGATTGCAGAAAAAATCGCTGTTCGCAGGAGCTTCCAGAACGATTCGATGCTCTTCGAAACGGATCTTGCTTTCGTTCAACCAGCGGAAATGTTGGAAATCGGACGGATTCAAACAAAATTCCTCCTTTATGTAATTCGGATTGGAGAAGCTTCCCCTCAAGGAACGTTTCTCTCTATGATTATACCCTCTATTATGATAGTTTGGATTTCGGACCGAACATCAAACGGAGGGGAGCGGAAATTCCGAATACCTGTCGGTCCATATTCGGAGTTTCTTCGTGAAGAACTATGATTACTTTGCTGCTTATTATGATTTATTTGGCTTTTATCGGCTTGGGTCTGCCCGATTCGCTGCTTGGCAGCGCCTGGCCGGTCATGAAGTCGGACTTGAACGCGACGACGGAAATGGCGGGCCTCGTCCCGTTCGTCGTCTCGCTGTGCACGGTCGCGTCCAGCCTGCTGGCGAACAAGCTGCTGTACCGGTTCGGCACGGGCAAAGTGGTCGCGTGCAGCCTGCTGTCGACAGCGCTTGCGCTCGTCTGCTACGCGCTTGTGCCGAACTTCGCACTGCTGCTTGTCGGCGCGGTGCTGCTCGGATTCGGGGCGGGCGCGGTCGATGCGGCGCTCAGCAATTACGTGGCGCTGCACTTCAAAGCCAAGCATATGAGCTGGCTGCACTGCTTCTGGGGGATCGGCGCGACGGCCGGTCCGCTGGTGATGGCGGCGCATCTGCGCGGCGGCGAAGACTGGCGCGGCGGATTCATGACGGTCGCGCTGATCCTGCTGGGGCTCGTCGCCGTGCTGCTGCTGGCGCTGCCGCTGTGGAAAATATTCGAGAGCCGCGTACAGCCGGAAGAAGAAGAGCCCAAGTACATGAGCGGCCGCGAAGCTTCCCGTATTCAGGGAGTCAAGCCCGCCATGCTCGTGATGCTGCTCTATAACGGTTCGGAGACGGCAATCGGCTTATGGGCGGCGTCTTATCTGATCGCCGGCAAAGGGTTGGCTGTCAACGAAGCCGCGGCGTATTCGTCGCTGTATTTTATCGGCATCATCGTCGGCCGCGTCCTGTCGGGCTTTTTGTCCGAACAGCTATCCGCCAAACGGCTGATCCGCTACGGCATCCTGATCGGCGCTGCGGGGTTGATCGTATTAATCGGTTCTTCGAGTCTTCTGCTGGCGGGAGTCGGATTGTTCGTGCTCGGCTTCGGCGGCGCGCCGATCTATCCGAGCCTCGTGCATATGACGCCGGAACGATTTGGCAAAAAAGCTTCGCAAAGCGTCATCAGCCTTGAAATGGCGAGCGCGTATACCGGTTCCACCGTCATTCCGCTGCTCGTCGGCCTCGTCGTCGGATCGCTTGGCATGGCGATGATGCCGGTCGTCATCCTGATCCTGTTCGCGGGGATGTTCGTCTCGTCGGTGTTGGTGCGCTGACTCCGGGCAGCGGGCCATACTCCCCGCCGCTGCGCCCGGCGCGTGCCGCTTGCCCGACAGCAAAAAGAGCAGACCGCGGTCTGCTCTTTTTGCTTGGCGTATTCGGCTTGGGCTTGGCGCGTTCCCGGCCGATGTCGGATTCGCCGGGGGCCAGGGGAGTATCACGTTAGTGTTTAACGCTGCAATTTCTTCGCCCGTTCTTCGTCTTCGGCCGCGATCTCGCGGCGCCATTCGTCGAGCTCGGGCAGCAGGCGGCCCATCATGACGCAGCAGGCGTAGACCGACTCTTTCAGTTCGACGTAGTCTTTGTCGTAGCCGATCTTCACGAGTTCCTGCACGACCGGCAGCGCCTGCTCGGAGCCGAGGCGGCACAGGCCGTCGGCGAGTTTGGCGATGCGGGTGAAATGGTCTTCTTTTTCAAGCAGGGCAATCAAGGCTTCTTCGGCGGACGGCAGCAGGATACGCGACAGAATATCGACGATGCCGAGCAGCAGGAAGCCGTCTTTTTCCTCGGCGTACATCTGTACCAGCTTCTCGACCACTTCTTCGCTGCCGACGCGAACGAGCGCATCGGCGGCCTGTTCGGCCACGAGATCGTTGTCGGACTTGAGCGCGTCGTAGAACAGCGGCAGCGCGTACGCGATCTTCAATTTGCCGGCCGCCTGCATCAGGTACACCGTGCGGACGGATGCCGGGTCTTTGGTGTACTGTTCCTGCAGTTCGTCCATCGTCTCGCGCGGCTGCAGCATCTCGCGTTCGATCATTTCGCCCAGCAGCAGATCGAGCGTATCGTAGTCGATCTCGCCGTAATCGAGGCCGCTGTTTTTTTGCGTTTCTTCATTAAAAAGACGGCGGACCCATTCGTCGGTCAATTCCGATACGCGCACGCGCTCGGCCGCTTCGCCTTGCCAGTCTTCGTCCAGCTCCCGGATCGCCGCCAGATGGGGCTTGAGCAGTTCCGGGCTGCTGCCGAGCAGCATGCGGGACAGGAAGAGGCGCGCGTTGCCGGTCACGAGATTCGCTTTGAGCAGATGGAGCATCGCCTGTACCGTGATTTTGGTCTGCGGAAAAGCCGCGGCGCGGTGCAGATACACGTCTTCTTTGCGCGGGGCGGCGACCAGTTTCTCCAGTACCAGCGCGGAGATGTCCTGCGGGTATTTATACGTCTCGGCCAAAAACCGGATCGCCGCGTTGCTGACGAGCGGGTCGGCGTGCGTGATAAACGGTTTGACCTGTTCGGGTGTGAACATATGAAAATTCCTCCTCAAGTGCTTCGAGTGCGCCTACCAGTATACCACAGCTTGAGAGCGGAAGGCGCGGAGTCATTGACTTTTTGCGTTTGTTTTCTATATAATAGGGGCATTGCACAGGTAAAAAAACTCGTCGATGATGAGGAGCAGTAGGCAGCGGTACGTTTCCAAGAGAGTCGGCGGATGGTGGAAGCCGGCAGCGAACCCTGTACGAACTCGCCTCGGAGATATGCGGCAGAATGCGGCACGTCCGGTATGACCGGCATGCGCGCGGTAAGTCGCATCGGCTCATCCCCGATAACGGATGCTTAAGTGAGCGGCAGCAGAGAACATTCGGCCGCTAACTAGGGTGGTACCACGGGAAGCAGCGCCTCTCGTCCCTAGCGTCGTTGACGCTGGAGACGGGGGGCTTTTTGATTTCAGAAGCGAAGGGGACAGATGACGATGAGCGAAAGATACGAGCAGGGAAGCGGTCCGCAAGGTTACCGCGCCCAGACGATCGAACCGAAATGGCAGCAAAAATGGGACGAGGAAAAAACGTTCAAAACAGACGACGCCGATCGTTCCAAACCGAAATTTTACGCGATGGACATGTTCCCGTATCCGTCCGGCGCCGGCCTGCACGTCGGTCACCCGGAAGGCATGACCGCCACGGACATCGTGTCGCGCTACAAACGGATGAAAGGCTACAACGTCATGCACCCGATGGGCTGGGACGCGTTCGGTCTGCCGGCCGAGCAGTACGCGATCGACAAAGGCGGCCATCCGCGCGAATTTACGATTCAGAACATCAACAACTTCCGCCGTCAGATCAAATCGCTGGGCTTCTCGTATGACTGGGACCGCGAGATCAGCACGACCGACCCGGAATATTTTAAATGGACGCAGTGGATCTTTATTCAGCTGTACAACAAAGGACTCGCTTACGTCGCCGAGATTCCGGTGAACTGGTGTCCCGCGCTCGGTACGGTGCTGGCGAACGAAGAAGTTATCGACGGCAAAAGCGAGCGCGGCGGCCATCCGGTCATCCGCAAGCCGATGCGTCAGTGGATGCTGAAAATTACCGAATATGCCGACCGCCTGCTGGAAGATCTGGACGAACTGGATTGGGCGGAAAGCATCAAGGACATGCAGCGCAACTGGATCGGCAAGTCCAAAGGCGCGGAAGTGACGTTCCAGGTGGAAGGTACGAACGAGTCGATCGACGTGTTCACGACCCGTCCGGACACGCTGTACGGCGCGACGTACTGCGTGCTGGCGCCGGAGCATCCGCTCGTGGACGTCATTACGACCGAGCACGAAAAAGAAGCGGTCAAAGCGTACCAGGAAAAAGCTTCGCATAAAAGCGACCTGGAGCGGACCGACCTGAACAAAGACAAAAGCGGCGTGTTCACCGGCGCTTATGCGGTCAATCCGGTAAACGGCGCGAAACTGCCGATCTGGATCGCCGATTACGTGCTGGCCGCTTACGGCACCGGCGCGATCATGGCCGTACCGGGCCACGACGTGCGCGACTGGGAATTCGCCAAGAAATTCGGCATTTCGATCATCGAAGTCGTCAAAGGCGGCGATATCGAACAAGAAGCGTATACGGGCGAAGGCGAACACGTCAACTCCGGCTTCCTCGACGGCCTGAACAAGGAAGACGCGATCGCGCGCATGATACAATGGCTGGAAGAAGGCGGCAAAGGCGCAGGCAAAACGACTTACCGTCTGCGCGATTGGCTGTTCAGCCGTCAGCGCTACTGGGGCGAGCCGATTCCGATTCTGCATCTGGAAGACGGCAGCATGAAGACCGTGCCGGAAGACAGCCTGCCGCTGCTGCTGCCGGAAATGGACGAGATCAAGCCGTCGGGCACCGGCGAATCGCCGCTTGCGAACGCGACCGACTGGGTCAACGTCATCGATCCCGAGACGGGCATGAAAGCCCGCCGCGAGACGAACACGATGCCGCAGTGGGCCGGCAGCTGCTGGTATTATCTGCGCTACCTCGATCCGACCAACGATCAGGAGCTGTGCAGCAAAGAGAAGCTGGATCACTGGCTGCCGGTCGATCTGTATATCGGCGGCGCGGAACACGCGGTTCTGCATCTGCTGTACGCAAGATTCTGGCATAAAGTGCTGTACGATCTCGGCGTGGTCAGCACGAAGGAACCGTTCCAGAAGCTGGTCAACCAGGGCATGATCCTCGGCCCGAACAACGAGAAAATGAGCAAATCGCGCGGCAACGTCATCAACCCGGACGAGATCGTGAACGAATACGGAGCGGACACGCTGCGCATCTACGAGATGTTTATGGGACCGCTGGAAGCGACCAAACCGTGGAACACGAACGGCGTCGAAGGCGCGCACCGTTTCCTGGCCCGCGTCTACCGCATGTTCGTCGACGACAACGGCAGCCTGAGCGTGAAAATTTCCGATACGGCAGCCGGCACGGACGAATTCAAGCGCACGTGGCACAAAACGATCAAAAAAGTGACGGAAGACATGGAAGCCCTGCGCTTCAACACGGCGATCAGCCAGCTCATGATCTTCACGAACGACGCGTACAAGCAGGAAGAACTGCCGCGCCAGGCGATGGTGGACTTCATTCAACTGCTGTCTCCGCTTGCGCCGCATCTCGCGGAAGAGCTGTGGGAAAAAGTCGGACGCGGCGACAGCCTGACCTATGCGGCCTGGCCGGCATTCGACGAAGCGTGGACGACGGAATCCGAAGTCGAGATCGTCGTGCAGGTAAACGGCAAAATCGTGCAGCGCGCCAACGTCCAGAAAGACTGGGACGCCAAAGCGCTGGAAGACCACGCGATGAGCCTGGAAAACGTGCAGAACGCGCTGGCCGGCAAAACGGTCCGCAAAGTGATCGCCGTACCGGGCAAACTGGTCAACATCGTCGCGAACTAAAAGCTCGTCCGGTCGGATAAGCGGTGCTGTATGTGCAGGATTCGTACAGGCTCGAAAGCGAATCCGGCGGATAACGGGAGTGGGAATGACATGGGGAGCAGTCCGCGCAAAGATTGGGATACGTATTTTATGGATATCGCTTTTATGGTGTCGACGCGTTCGCAGTGTCCGAGGCGGCAGGTCGGCGCGGTGCTGGTGCAGGGCAAAAAGCTGCTCGGCACCGCCTATAACGGAGCGCCGATGGGCGTGCCGGACTGTTCGGAAGCGGGCTGCATGATCGCCGAAGAATACGAGCTGGTGCAGGCAAACGGCGCGGAACAGGTAATCAAAAAGCAGCGCTGCGTGCGGACGATCCACGCCGAGCAGAATCTGCTGCTGTTCACCGACCGCGCCGACCGCGAAGGCTCGACGGTCTACGTGACCGACGAGCCGTGCTGGACGTGCGCCAACATGTTGGCGAACAGCGGCATCACGGAAGTCGTCTACTGCCGCGCCTATCCGAAAGACAGCGGCAAAGTGCAGGCGATGATGAAGCAAAAAGGCATCGCTTTTCGCGGCATCGGACCGTACAGCCCGCCGACGGCTTCGGCGGAGCCGCTTGTCTGAGCGTCATGCCGTATGGATTCGGCTCGGTTTATTTTTGGATCGATCCAATTTCAGTGTGATATAATGAGGGCAGTCGATGGCTCTTTTTACGAATCATGCAGATTCCGGTTCATCTCCGTTAGCGGATGATAGTCAATGACGGGCGAAGCACGCCCGGTCATTCACTAGGGCAGCAAGGGAATTCAACCCCTCGTCCTAGCGTATACCGCTGGGGACGAGGGGTTTTTGCGTTTTCCAACGAGGGGTCAAATTCAGTGTCGAGCAGGAGAACAGGGTTTGCGGCCGGCTGCTTGCAGCGCAAGGCACAGCTCACCGAAGAAGCAGGCATCGCTGGCGATGCCGCTTCACATAGCCCAAGGAGCGTCCGAACGAATTGCCGCCTGACCCGAAGCGAAGAATCCAACATCCTTACATTCGGGAGGCAAAACAGATGAAAAAGCAAGTATGGATCGCGGCGTGCATATCGGCGGTATTGGGAACGGGCGTCCTGCTGTTGTCGGGAGGCCGCGAAGCGGAAGGTCTGCCCTGGCAAACGTTGAACGGGAAAATCGAGACGGCTTTGGCGGTGCAGGAAGAGACGGACAAAGCGGCGGACCGGAGCCGCAGCGGGGGGATGCAGACCGAGTGCGCGAGTGCAAGTTCAGGCCAAGGGCAAGCCGGGAGCGGCCGGCCTGCCCGCGGCGCTCTGCCCGCGCAGAAGCCGCAGCCTAGCCGGCCGGACGAGAAGCCGGCTGCGCAGAACGGGAACGCCGAACCCGAGGCGAAAACGGCTCCGCGTTCGACTACGGCGCAAGCGGCTTCGGGCGCAACCGCGACGAAATCTTCCGCCGCAGCCGAATCTTCGCCGGGCGACGCTGCACCGGGCGAAGCCGGAAAGATCCGGCTGAACTCCGCCGATGCGGCCGCCCTGATGGAACTGCCCGGCATCGGGGCGAAGAAAGCGCAGGCGATCCTCGATTATCGCGCTAAGCACGGTCCGTTCCGCGACGTGACCGAGCTTTTGGAAGTCAAAGGCATCGGGACAAAAATGCTGGAGAAGATGATGCCGGAGCTGGCACTGTGAGGGGCGGCCGATGAATCGAAGACCCCTGGTCGCTTTTACGGTCTGTTGGCTGTGCGGCGCGGCGTCCGCGCATTTGTACGGAGGGATCAGATTGGCGACCGTGCTGTCCGGGTTGACGCTGCTGCTGATCGCGGCCGCGCTGTGCGCCCGAACGCCGCGCAGGCTGCTGCTCCTCTTGGCGCTGGCGTTGTGGACCGCTGCCGGTTACGGCACGTTTCGCGAAGCTTCCAACGTCTCCGCCGTGCCGCAGCGGCTCGGCGCAGCGGTCGAAGGCGGTTACGCCGGCGTCCGGCTTCAAGGGGAAATGGCCGGTCCTGCGAAAGTGGACGGCGATCTGGCGATGTTCGAAATGAAAGTGGACCAGGTGGCGGGCGGTACGGCGGCCGACGGTCCGAAGCCGGCGGCGGCAGGAACCGCGCACGCCCCGAACACCGGCAAAGCGTTCAAGCCGCTGTCCAAAAGCGAAACCGTGGTCGTGCGCGTCAAGCTGGCGGCGGAAGCCGAGCAGGCGGTTGCCGCTTCGTGGCGCCGGGGCGACCGGCTGGTCGTCTCCGGCAATCTGGAGCGGCCCGCGGAAGCGCGCAATTTCGGCGCGTTCGATTATCGCCGTTATTTGCGCGACAAACGCATTCATTGGGTCGCCCGCGCGGCGGGGGTTTCCGGCGTAAGCCAATCGGAAGCGGCGCCGGGCGGATTCAATCTGCTGCGCCGCAACGACGAACTGCGCGCCTTCTTGGCCGGGCGGCTGGAGCGGCTCTATCCCGGTATCGGAGCCGGGTATATGCAGGGACTGCTGCTCGGTCTGCAGGACGGTCTCGATCCCGGGACGTATACCGATTTTATCCGGCTCGGTATGACGCACGTCCTGGCCATTTCCGGCATGCATGTCGCGCTGTACGTCGGCGGAGCGCTTCTGCTGCTGCGCCGAAGCGGAATGCCCAGAGAAACGGCGCTGCTGATCGTGCTCTGCCTCGTCCCGCCTTACGTGCTGCTGACCGGCTCGTCGCCGTCCGCGGTTCGCGCCGGGATCATGGGCATGATCGCCCTGTACGCGGCAAGGCGCGGCTGGCTCAAGGACGGCCTGCCGGTTCTGTGCCTCGCCGCGCTGCTGATGCTGGTCTGGGACCCGTATTATCTGACTTCGATCAGCTTCCAGCTGTCGTTTGCCGTGACGGCGGGCATTATTGTGCTTACCGCTCCCATGCAGCGTATCCTGCGCGTGCTGCGCGGTCTGCCCAAAGCGGTCGCGGCGGGAGCCGCCGTCTCGCTCGTCGCGGACCTCGTTTCTTTTCCATTGAGCCTGTACTATTTCAATCAATATCCGCTGCTGGGACTGGCCGCGAATCTCGTGCTCGTGCCGCTGATCAGCTTCGTGTCGATCCCGGTCGGAACGATCTCGCTCCTGCTCGGCACGTTCTGGATGCAGGGCGCGCAGTGGACCGCGTATCCGGTCCGGCTGCTGAACGCCGCCGTGTTCCGCAGCGCGGAAGCGGCCGGTTCCGTGCAGGCGGCCCGAACGATCTGGGCGTCGCCGTCGCCGCTCTGGATGCTGCTGTACGAAGCGGCGCTGATTGGCGGCCTCTGCCTGCTTGCCGCGCATCTCGAAGCGAGGAGGCCGTCGCCCGCCGACGACCCGGAAGCGCTCGGCGGGGCACCCGCGCCGCAGCAGGCACACTCTTCGCCGGGCGGCTTCGCTCCCGACACCGTGCCGCTTGCGCCGGGTCTGCGCGCGGCCGGACTGCCCGCCGCAGCGGCGTCGCCGTCGATCCGTTACGGCGGCCCGCTGGACGATCGCCGCGCGAAGCTTAGGCCGATCGGGGCGGCTGCGGCCGGCTTGGTGTGGGCGTGCCTGATCGCAAGCGCGTATACGCCCCGCTTCGATCCGGCAGGCGTCGTGCAGATGCTGGACGTCGGGCAGGGCGATTCGATCCTCGTGACGACGCCGCAGGGCAAACAGATTCTGATCGACGGCGGCGGAACGGTCACGTTCGAGCGTCCGGGCGAAGCGTGGAAGCGGCGGCTCGATCCGTATGAAGTGGGCCGCGAAGTGGTCGTGCCGCTGCTTAAGAAGCGCGGCGTGCACGCTCTGGATGCGGTCATCCTGACGCACGGCGACCGGGACCATTACGGCGGGCTGCTCGCCGTGCTGGACGAGATTCCCGTCGATCGCTTCATTATGAACGGCACCCGCAGCGGCGGCGAAGACCTTGACAAACTGTTCGCTGCGGCGCTTGCACGCGGAACCGAAATCTACGCGCCGCAGGGCGGGGATCTGTGGCAGCCCGACGAGCGGACGTCGCTGGAATTTTTGAGCCCCTCGGGCGCTCTGGCCGACACGTCCGCGCTGCCCCGGCTTGAAGAGCAGAATGAACATTCGGTCGTGTTCCGCCTGGAGATGAACGGTCACTCGTTCGTATTTACCGGGGATATCGGAGCCGAGGCCGAACGCGACATTTTGGAACGTCTCGGCGGAAGCGAACAGGCCGGTGCAGTGGAAGTGCTCAAAGTCGCGCATCACGGCAGCAAACATTCGTCGTCCGCCGCTTGGGTCCGTTCGTTTTCGCCGGAACTGTCGCTGATCTCGGCCGGAGTCAACAACACGTACGGCCATCCGAATCCGGACGTGGTGCAGAGGTTGGAAGACGCCGGTTCGGCCGTGCGGCGGACCGATCTGGACGGCGAAATCCAGGTGTCGACGCCGTTTGGCGAATCGCTGCGTATCCGCACGAAGCTCGCAAGAGCCGCCGATCCGGCCGGGGCCGAGCGCTGAACCGGGTGCGGAAGCGAAAAGGCTTTTACCCTGATCGGCGGCGAAAAATCATTGAGATGACGGGCATATGCGTTTCTGGTAGACTGATTGGAGATATGCGCAGAACCGGGAAGTCGGCGCCCGGCCATTTCGACACCCAGATTAGGAACGCAGCAACTCAATTTGAAACGATTTTTTTGAAAAAACAGAAAAAGAACGCAACCTTTCGGCGGGAACGCTCGTCTGAAAAGGTGCAAGAGAGGGGGACCCTTAGTGGTCGAGCAGGAACTCATTAGAGCCGCTCAATCGGGCGATCGCGATGCTCTTATCACCCTATTGCGAGAAATTGAACCGGCTGTCTACAAGACGGCTTACTATACGCTGAACAACGAACAGGACGCGATGGACGCGGCGCAGGAAGCGCTGATCCGCATTTATACCAAAATCGGTTCTTACGAAGAGAAAGCGCAGTTCAAGACCTGGGTGCAGCGAATCGTGACCAATATTTGTATCGACAAATTCAGACGCGCCAAGCCTACGGTGTCGATCGAAGAACACGAGATGGTGTTCGAAGGAAGCGACAGCGTGGAAGGCGAAGTCATGCGGGCGTATACCCGCGAAGATATCGACCGGGCGATTAATCTGCTGCCGGAACATCACCGGACGGTCGTGATCCTTCGCTACGTGCAGGATATGTCGTACAACGAAATCGCCGGATGCCTGGACCTGCCGCTTAACACGGTGAAATCTTATTTATTCAGAGCCCGAAGCCAGCTGCAGCAGCTGCTTCGAGATTATCAGAAAGGAGGTGCGCTGTAGATGAAGCATGAAGAAGCGTTGGAATACATGAACCGTTATCTGGACCACGATCTGGATGCCCAAGAAACGGAGCAGCTGCTGCGTCATCTCGGCGACTCTCCGGAAGCGCAGGCGGATTTCGATTTTTTGCAAAGTCTGTCGGACAAGCTTGAATCGCTGCCGGACGTGAAGCCGCCGATCAGTCTGGTCGACTCGATTCTGCCCCGCCTGAACGAGATCGACATTGCGGCTTCGGCAGCCGCGCCGGAACCGGAGAAACTGTCGGAAATGGAAAGCAAGCGAATGTTCGGCGCAGAAGAACCGGCCCGCCGCCGGGCGTCTTCGTTCTGGCGCTCCACGTTGGGCCGCGCCGTCGGCGGCACGAGCGTCGCGGTCGCGGTGCTGGGCATTTTCGTCGCCACGTACGAACCGCAGCAGATGCCGAACGCGGAGATCACGTCGTCCACGGCCGTATCGGGCGCGCTCGACGATACGCTCGTCCCGTCCGACAGCGGACAGACGACGAACAGCGAAGAGCTGCCGGACGTGACCGATCCGAGCACGGAAGTCGAACCGATTCAGCCGGAAGCGACGCTCAAAGCCGATGACGACGTCATGGCGCAGCGGTCGACCGTGCCGGAAGACGGCGCGGCGCAAGAGCCGGCCCAGCCGGGAGATTCCGCCGAACCTTCGACCGACGTGCCGGCTGCGGGTGACAGCCCGCAAGCTTCGACGCGCGGCGCCGAAGACGCTCCCGCGGCCGACGAGGCGGCGCCGTCCGGCGGCGGCAAGACGCCTTCCGAAGCTCCGCCGGTACAATCGAGCCCTTCGGGCACCGCTCAAGATCGTTCCGACGACGCGGCCGCCGACACCGAAGGCAAGAACAATCATTCCAAAGAACCGGTCCCACAAGATAAAGCGCCAAAAGAAAATGCAAAAGACAAACCCAAAGACAAACCACAAGGCAAGCCCAAAGAAAACGCCGCCGCCGCGAACGAAGGACAGCCTGCGAACGATTCCATCTCCGCAAGCGAAGCGCCGACGGGCAATGACCCGGCCGCTGCCGGAAGCGCGGACGAAGAGACGCAGCCGAACGAAGGCATCGGCACGTTTTCGCCCAAAGACCGGGTGCCGAGCGATTCCGAAGGTACCGAATCGTCCGATTCGACAAGCGCCGATGCCGCGTCGCCCGAAGTGGCGGACAGCCGGATCTTCGGATTGACGGCGGTCGCTTCGGAATGGGTCTCGCCGAACAACGCCTACCTCGTGACGTATTCGCAAAATACGCTGAAGCTGCTCAAAGGCGACCGCTCGATCGAGCTGGGCAGCCGCAAAGTGGACGGAAGCGTCGCCGGAGGCGTCTGGTCGGCCGACGGCCGGACGTTCACCTACGATCTGATCAAGCCGGACGGCACGTCTGCCCAGGGCACGTGGAAGGTCGAAGACGCCAAGCCCGAGACGGGCAGCAAATAAGCCGGAACTCTCGCATACGAATATTTATACCGGCCATGCGCCGTTTCAACGTTCCGCTTTGCGGACGATTGAGCGGATGCACGGCCGTTTTTTGCGTTTTTTTGCGGGAAAATAACGGAAAGGAGACGTCTGCGGATGCGTTTCCCGGCATAATTCGGTACAATGGAAACAGTGCGGGCGGCGCAGACGCGAAGCCGTACCTATTCAACGAGTGAAGCCGGTCGACCCGATCGGCGCAAGCGGAAAAGAGGCTGTAAACCGATGGATTTGAAAACGGCGGTCAAACAGGTCAAAGCGGGCGAAGTCTCGCCGGTCTATCTGTGCTACGGCACCGAAAAATACAGAATCAAACAATTCGTCTCCATGCTGGAGAAAGAACTGATCGCCGAAGATCAGCGGGCGTTCGCGATCGCGCATTACGATCTGGCGGAGACGCCGGTAGAGATCGTGGTCGAAGAAGCGGAGACGGCTCCGTTTCTGTCCGAACGCAAGCTGATCGTCGTGCGCGACAGCAGCCTGTTCATGGCGGGCAAAGAATCGACCAAAGTGGAGCACCGGATCGAGAAGCTGCTGGAGTATCTCGCCAATCCGGCGGACTACAGCGTGCTCGTCTTTTTGGCCTATGCCGACAAGCTCGACGAACGCAAAAAGCTCGTCAAGTCGTTCAAAGCGTCGGCGCAGGTCATTGCGTTCGCGCAGATGAACGAAGGCGAGCTGTCCGGCTGGATTGCCAAACAGTTCGCCCATAACGACGTATCGATCCCACCGGATGCGGCGAACCTGCTGCTCAAGCGGGCCGGCACGTCGCTGGCTGCACTGTCGGGGGAAATCGAGAAGCTGTCCCTGTTTGCGGGAAAAGGCGGAGCGGTCGCGGCGCTGGACGTCGAGACGCTCGTGGCGATCGGGACGGAACAGAGCGTGTTCGTGCTCGTCGAGCATATCGCCAATCTCAAGCTGCAGCAGGCGCTCGGCGTCTTCTACGACCTGCTGAAGCAGCGCGAAGAACCGATCAAGATCGTCTCGCTGATCGCGCGGCAGTTCCGTATCATTCTTCAGGTAAAAGAAATGGCGGGGCAAAATTATTCGCAGCAGCAGATGGCGGGGCAGCTCGGGCTGCATCCGTATGCGGTGAAGATCGCGTCCGAGCAGGCGCGGCGGTTCGAGGCGGCGCGATTGCGGCGCATTTTGTCTTCGATCGCCAAGCTCGATCACGAGATCAAAACGGGCGCGGTGGACAAAGTATTCGGCCTGGAAATGTTTTTGCTCAAACTGGGCGCGTAGGTTTGGGATGGAGGTAAGCCGGATATAACGATTGAACGTAAACAGGATTGGACGTAAAAAGGGCAGGTTTGACGCGGAGCTCCGCATCGAACCTGCTCTTTTGGGTTTTCGGATGCCGAAAAACTTAAAAACCCCGATATCCTGAAGGATTCCGGGGTTTTGTAAGCAAGGTTGTATCGAGCGATTATATCGCAAAACGCGATTGCCTTAGGCTTTTTCAGCTGTCAGAGCGTTCGCTTTTTTAGCGAGACGGGATTTTTTGCGCGCTGCCGCGTTTTTGTGGATCAGGCCTTTGGTTACGGCTTTATCCAGCTTCTGCGAAGCGTTCTTGACTGCAGTTTGTGCAGTTTCCACATCGTTGCTTTCCAGTGCTGTCGTAGCGGTTTTTACTGCGCTGCGAAGTGCGGATTTTTGCGAAGCGTTAAGCGCACGGCGTTTCTCGTTCGTCTTCACGCGTTTGATGGCGGATTTGATATTAGGCATTGCATTCACCTCCTGTAAAGCATATACGAAACATCGAAAGTTTCACAACTTAAAGTATCTTACCATGAGCCAGGCAAAAAGGCAACCATTCTTCGCCATTTTACATTTTGTTTTTGAAGCATGTCTCAAAGAGAGCCGTTTGGGGGGTTCATGGGATTGCTGGGATTATCGTCAACTGCTATAATGAGTGGATTGATTCGACTTGTCAAATTGAGGCGGAGGTAAGGAATGACTGACATTGCAGCAAGACAGAAGAAGATAAGGAACTTTTCCATTATCGCGCATATCGACCACGGCAAGTCTACGCTTGCCGACCGGATTCTTGAATATACCGGCGCTTTGACTTCCCGCGAGATGCAGGAGCAGGTGCTCGATCAGATGGAACTCGAACGCGAACGCGGCATCACGATCAAACTTCAAGCCGTACGCCTGACCTACAAAGCCGATGACGGCGAAGAGTATTTGCTCAACCTGATCGATACGCCGGGACACGTCGACTTCACCTATGAAGTCTCGCGTTCCCTGGCCGCCTGCGAAGGCGCGCTGCTGGTCGTCGACGCCGCTCAGGGCATCGAAGCGCAGACGCTGGCCAACGTGTATCTGGCGCTCGACAACAATCTGGAGATTTTGCCGGTCATCAACAAGATCGACCTGCCGAGCGCCGATCCCGAACGGGTGAAGCAGGAAGTCGAAGACGTGATCGGCCTTGACGCGAGCGACGCCGTTTTGGCTTCCGCCAAAGCGGGCATCGGCATCAAGGAAATTTTGGAACAGGTCGTCGCCAAAGTGCCGGCGCCTACGGGCGATCCCAATGAGCCGCTCAAAGCGCTGATCTTCGACTCGCACTATGACCCGTACAAAGGCGTTATCGTCTATATCCGGGTACTGGACGGCAAGATCAAGTCCGGTTCCAAGATCAAGATGATGGCTTCGGGCAAAACGTTCGAAGTTATCGAAGTCGGTGCTTTCATGCCGCGCATGACGATGGTGGACGAATTGAACGTCGGCGACGTAGGCTTCGTGGTCGCGGGCATGAAATCCGTCGGCGACACGCAGGTCGGCGACACGATTACCGACGCGAAGAATCCGACGGCCGAACCGATGCCGGGCTACCGGAAGATCAATCCGATGGTGTTCTGCGGCCTGTACCCGATCGAATCGTCGGATTACAACGATCTGCGCGAAGCGCTCGAAAAGCTTCAGCTCAACGACGCTTCGCTGACCTTCGAGCCCGAAACGTCCAGCGCGCTCGGCTTCGGGTTCCGCTGCGGATTCCTCGGCCTGCTGCATATGGACGTCATCCAGGAGCGGATCGAACGCGAATTCGATATCGCGCTGATCACGACCGCACCGAGCGTCGTGTACAAGATCGGCATGACCGACGGTTCGATCATGCAGATCGACAACCCGTCGCACTATCCGGAAGTCGGACGGATCGACTACGTCGAAGAACCTTACGTCAAGGCGGCCGTCATCGTCCCGAACGATTATGTCGGTACGGTCATGGAGCTGTGCCAGAACAAACGCGGCGAGTTCGTCAACATGGAATACCTCGATACGACGCGCGTTACGCTGACGTACCAGATTCCGCTGTCGGAAATCGTATACGATTTCTTCGACCAGTTGAAGTCCGGCACCAAAGGCTACGCTTCGTTCGATTACGAAATTTCGGGCTACCGCAAGTCCAATCTCGTCAAAATGGACATTTTGCTCAACGGCGAACAGGTCGATGCCCTGTCGTTCATCGTGCACCGGGACCGCGGCTACCAGCGCGGACGCATCATCTGCGCCAAGTTGCGCGAGCTCATTCCGCGGCAGATGTTCGAAGTGCCGATCCAGGCTTCGATCGGAACGAAGGTCGTGGCGCGCGAGACGGTCAAAGCGATGCGCAAAAACGTCCTCGCCAAATGTTACGGCGGCGACATCTCGCGTAAGCGGAAGCTGCTCGAGAAGCAAAAAGAAGGCAAGAAGCGCATGAAGCAGGTCGGCAACGTCGAAGTGCCTCAGGAAGCGTTCATGGCTGTGCTGAAGCTGGACGAGTAGTTTTCTTTTTGCGCGGAGTAGGCGCGAAAGTTCAAGGGCGGCTCGGGTGCGCAGGTGCGTGCCTCGGTCGGCCGGGAAAAGGGGTCGGGCTTAACCGCCGTTGGAATCGGGAAATAAGATGGAAGCCGGATAAGGTGGATTTCCCGATTTCCAAATGCGGCTGTTTAGCTCATAAGTGAAAAAACAGCGCGGAGTATTCGACGCTGGGTATGCAGAAGGAAAGCCGGACTCCGGCTTTCCTTTTTGAAGATTTAAGGCGCTTTTACGCGTCGGCATATTGGATAGCATCTGTCCAACCATTAGTTAGGAGGCTCCACCCATGACTACAGAAATCGACCGGAACCGTGCCGCAGCAGCGCCGGAAGCCGTCTATATCCATATTCCGTTTTGCACCAACAAATGCTTCTATTGCGATTTCAACTCGTATGTCCTCAAAGACCAGCCGGTGATGGATTATTTGCGCGCGCTGGACCGGGAAATGGAGCAGACCGTCTTGATTACGCCTCCGGGCGTAATCAAGACCATTTTCGTCGGAGGCGGCACGCCTACGGTATTGAAGCCGGACGAGATGGCCTTTTTCCTGGCCTCGGTCCGCAAGCATTTTCCGAATTGGGCCGACAATATCGAATTTTCGATGGAAGCCAATCCCGGCACGACCGATCTCGACAAGATGAAAGTCATGAAAGACGGCGGCGTGAACCGTGTCAGCTTCGGCGTACAGGCGTTCCAGAACAGTCTGCTCGGCGAAATCGGACGGATTCACAACACGGACGACGTGTACCGCTCGCTGGAGAACGCGCACAAAAGCGGCCTGCACAATCTGTCGATCGACCTTATGTTCGGGCTGCCGAACCAGACGGTCGCGATGTTGGACGAGAGTATCACGCGCGCGCTTGAACTCGACCTGCCGCATTATTCGATCTACAGCCTCAAAGTCGAAGAGAACACGCTGTTCCATACGCTGTTCAACAAAAACAAGCTTCCGCTGCCGAACGAAGACGACGAGCTGGCGATGTACAAGCTGCTCATGGACCGGATGCGGGGCGCGGGCTACAAACAGTACGAGATCAGCAATTTTGCCAAGCCGGGCAAAGAAAGCCTGCACAATATCACGTATTGGAAAAACGAAGATTATTACGGCTTCGGCGCGGGCGCGCACGGCTACGTCGGACGCAAGCGCCATATCAACATCAAAGGCGTCAATCCTTACAACGAAGCCGCAGGCCGCGGACTGCCGAGACTCGAAGAGTTCGAAGTGCCGCGTGAAGAAGCGATGGAAGATTTCATGATGGTCGGGCTGCGCATGCTGGACGGCATGGAAAGCGCACGGTTCCGCGACCAGTTCGGCGTGCCGGTGGAAGAGATTTTCGCGGCTCCGCTCAAAAAGATGACGGATCTCGGACTGATCGAGCGCCGCACGGATCTCGAAGGCTACCGACTGAGCGAAAAAGGCATCCTGTTCGGCAACGACGTGTTCGGCGAATTTATCGGGTATTTGACGGTGGGCGCGTAATAACGTCGGTCTTCGAAAGTGGTCCGGACTTGGAAAAGAACGCGTTTATGCATAGCGGGTGCAAAGCGCGCAGCAAAAGCGCCCAACCGGAAATACGTGCTTTTCAGGCAGCCGTCGAGCGGGTCTCGGCGGCTTTTTTGCGTTTTTTTGGCGAAAAACGATCCGGGGGGCTGAAGCGGCACGCAGGTCGAAGCTTGGCGGGTTCTCGGTGTTAACGCTTTCCCAAGCGGCTCGCTTACGGTTATGGATACGCAAGATCGGGTAAAGAGTGCCAAGCGCGATTTCGGGCTTTATTTTAAATTCCATGAAAAGTTCTCGACAAAAGTGTTGAAAAAGTATGCGTAATGATGTATATTTATCCAATCGAAAACTTATCCGGCCTCAAGCTTTTACGAAAACATGCCGAGAACAATCCTAAATGAACAGGGAGGTGAACGGCTTATGCCTGCCGTTACCGTGACATGCAGACAAGCGAATACGGAAGATGTCGAACCGCTGTATCTTATGATCGAAGAATACGCGCGCAAGGGGATCATGCTTCCGCGCTCCAGAGAAGTGCTGCGGCGCCAGATCGACAATTTCGTCGTGGCGGAAGAAGACGGCAGAGTCATCGGGTGCGGTTCGCTCTGCCTGCTGGGTCCGGATCTCGTAGAGATCCGCTCGCTCGGCATTATGGACGGGAACAAAGGCAAAGGGATCGGGTCGAAGCTCGTCGATCGACTGATCGAGCTCGCGATCGAGCAGCAGATTCCGAAGATTATCGCGCTCACGTACGAAGTTTCTTTTTTCGTGAAAAACGGCTTTACCGTCGTGCCGATGGACGTGTTTCCGGAGAAGGTATGGACCGACTGTATCCACTGCGCGAAGCGCGACCGCTGCGACGAAATCGCGGTACTCAAAATCATCGGCTGATTTTGTCCGCCGGGAATGCAAAAACGTCTATTTAAGCGCCAAACCGAACTTGACAACGCCAAGTCCGGTTTGGTATTTTTGTATTAGAGTTTAGCACTCATTTGAATAGAGTGCTAACGGAAGAAGGTTCCGATTGGCTCTTATCGATCCGGACAGGAGGGGATCTCGTGTTAAGCGAACGTCAGAGCATGATTTTGAACGCGATCGTGGACGACTACATTCGTTCGGCCGAACCGGTCGGGTCCCGCAGCATCTCCAAGCGGGGCGATGTGGCGTTCAGTCCGGCGACCATACGCAACGAAATGGCCGATCTGGAAGAGTTGGGTTTTCTGGAGCAGCCGCATACGTCGGCGGGGCGTATTCCTTCCAATAAAGGATATCGTTATTACGTCGATCATCTGGCTCCGCTGCAGCCGCTTCGGGCCGAAGACCTGAAGCTGTTCAAGCAGTTGGCCGCGGAGAAGCTGAGCGCCGTGGAAGAAGTCGTCCAGCATGCCGGAACCATTCTGGCTTCGATGACCAATTACACGTCGATTTTGCTCGGACCGGAAATGTTCAATACTTCGCTGCGCCACTTCCAGCTGCTGCCGCTCAACGAGACGACAGCGGTCGCGATCATCGTGACGAGCACCGGCGAAGTCGAGAACCGGACCGTGTCCATCCCGCCGGGTCTGTCGGCTTCCGATATGGAGCGCACGGCGAACCTGCTCAACGCCAAGCTTGCCGGCGTGCCGATGCACAAGCTGAAGGCGCGCCTGTACTCGGAGATTGGGCAGGAGATCCAGCGCCATGCCGAACACTACGAGGAACTGATGAAGCTGCTCGACGATTCGTTCGCGAGCGGCAAAGACCAGAAAGTGTTCCTCAGCGGAACGACGAACATGCTGATCCAGCCCGAATTCCGGGACATCGGCAAGCTCAAGACCGTGCTCGACCTGCTGGAAGAGACGCCGACGCTTACGCGTCTGCTGAATTCCGAGCGGAAAGGCATCCAGGTCCGGATCGGCAGCGAGAACGTGCATCAGGCGTTTGTCAACTGCAGCCTGATCACGGCTACGTATTCGCTCGACGGCGAAGCGTTCGGCACGATCGGCATTCTCGGTCCGACCCGGATGGAATACGCCAAAGTCATCGGAACGCTCGACCTGCTGTCGCGGGCGATGAGCCGTGCGCTTGGAGGCAGGTACGGAGCGTAACGTCGCATAGAAGTCTGTCAGACCCGTGCAGGCGGCAAGCCCGCCGCATACAAGCTTGATCTACACAAGGAGGTGAATGCATCTTGAAGAAAGAACAACCGCTGCACCCGGAACACGAAGTCGAAATTATGGAAGATTACCAGGATGCAGAGACAGCCGAGAACGATACCGAAGAGTTCAATGCGCAGAACGCAGGCGAACCGGCTGCCGCAAGCGCGGAAGAACTGCAGGAGCGCGTTCAGGCCCTGACAGCGCAGTCCGAAGAATATATGCAGCGCCTGGCTCGTTCGCAGGCCGATTTCGATAACTTCCGCAAGCGCACGATCCGCGAAAAAGAAGAACTCGGCAAATATGCTTCGTCGAAGCTGATCTCCGAACTTCTGCCGGTCATCGACAACTTCGGCCGCGCGCTGGAGACGAGTCCCGAAGGCGAAGGCTCCGAGTCGTTCGTCAAGGGCGTGCAGATGATCCATCGCCAATTCGAAAACGTCCTGCTGGCCGAAGGATTGACCGCGATGGAGACGATCGGGCAGCCGTTTAACCCGGAATTCCATCAAGCCGTCATGACGGTCGAGAGCGACGAGCACGAAGAAGGCATCGTGGTCGAAGAACTGCAAAAAGGCTATATGCTCAAAGACAAAGTGCTTCGTCCCGCGATGGTGAAAGTCAGCGGCTGAGCCGCGTTTTCGCAAAAAGGCACCCAAGTTTGAAAACGCGCGCCAAACCGTTATGATAGAGCGTAGGGTCCGCAGTCTGGACGCAGCGCATGGGTACGCCCAATGTTCCGACATGAATAAGCAGTTTCAAAACCAATCGCATTTTACCTGAGGAGGATATTTACTGTGAGTAGAGTAATCGGGATTGACCTTGGTACAACGAACTCCTGTGTGGCTGTTATGGAAGGCGGCGAAGCCGTCGTTATCCCTAACCCGGAAGGCGCACGCACGACCCCTTCGGTCGTAGGCTTCAAAAAAGACGGCGAGCGCATCGTCGGCGAAACGGCGAAACGCCAAGCGATCACGAACCCGGACCGCACGATCGCTTCGATCAAGCGCCATATGGGCACGAACCACAAAGAAACGATCGAAGGCAAAGACTACACGTCGCAAGAAATTTCGGCCATGATCCTGCAGAAGCTGAAATCCGATGCCGAAGCTTACCTCGGCCAGACGGTTACGCAGGCGGTTATTACCGTTCCGGCTTACTTCAACGATGCCCAGCGCCAAGCGACCAAAGACGCCGGCAAAATCGCGGGCCTCGAAGTGCTGCGGATCGTCAACGAGCCTACGGCTGCGGCACTGGCTTACGGTCTGGAAAAATCCGAAGATCAAACGATTCTCGTCTATGACCTCGGCGGCGGCACGTTCGACGTATCGATCCTTGAACTCGGCGACGGCTTCTTCGAAGTCAAAGCGACGAGCGGCGACAACCACCTCGGCGGCGACGACTTCGACCAAGTGATCATCGACTACCTGGTAGCCGAATTCAAAAAAGAGCAGGGCGTCGACCTGAGCAAAGACAAAGCGGCTGTGCAGCGTCTCAAAGACGCGGCGGAAAAAGCGAAGAAAGAACTGTCGGGCGTTATGACGACGACGATCTCGCTGCCGTTCATCACGATGGTCGACGGGGTTCCCCAGCATTTGGAGCTCAACTTGACCCGTGCCAAATTCGAAGAAATTTCCGCTACGCTCGTTGAGCGCACGCTCGCTCCGACGCGCCAGGCGCTGAAAGACTCCGGCCTGTCGTCGAACGAAATCGACAAGATCGTGCTCGTCGGCGGTTCCACGCGGATTCCTGCCGTACAGGAAGCGATCAAAAAGCTGACCGGCAAAGATCCGCACAAAGGCGTTAACCCGGACGAAGTCGTCGCTCTCGGCGCTGCCGTGCAAGCAGGCGTCCTGACGGGCGAAGTCAAAGACGTGGTTCTGCTGGACGTTACGCCTCTGTCCCTCGGGATCGAGACGGCAGGCGGCGTATTCACCAAAATGATCGACCGCAACACGACGATCCCGACCAGCAAATCGCAGGTCTACTCGACGTATGCCGACAACCAGCCGAGCGTTGAGATCCACGTTCTGCAGGGCGAGCGCGAAATGGCGGCCGGCAACAAAACGCTGGGACGCTTCACGCTGGGCGATATCCCGCTGGCGCCTCGCGGCGTGCCGCAAATCGAAGTCACGTTCGATATCGACGCCAACGGCATCGTGAACGTGTCGGCGACCGACAAAGGCACGAACAAGAGCCAGAAGATCACCATCACGTCGTCGAGCGGTCTGAGCGACGCCGAAGTCGAGCAGATGATGAAAGACGCCGAACTGCACGCGGAAGAAGACAAGAAGCGCAAAGAACTGGTTGAAACGAAAAACAACGCCGATCAGCTGCTGTACCAAGTCGACAAAACGATCAAGGACCTCGGCGACAAAGTCGATGCGGCCGAGATCGAAAAAGCGAACGCGGCCAAAGAGAAAGTCCAAAAAGCGCTGGAAGGCGACAACGTGGACGAAATCAAATCCGCAACCGAAGAGCTGACGGAAATCATCCAACAGCTGTCCGTGAAGCTGTACGAGCAGGCCAATGCCGAAGGCGCCCAGGCGGGCGGAGAACCGGAAGGCGGCGCTTCTTCGCAAAATCGCGATAACGTGGTCGATGCCGATTACGAAGTGGTCGACGAAGACAAAAAAGACTAATTGCCCCTACAGGCGATTCTGATCCATAAACGAGAGCCCGTTTCCGCCGGTTGGGCGGACGGGCCGGCTGGGGAGGTCAGGCCGGGTCATCCCGGACCGGACTTCCCTTTTGCGTGAAAAAACAGATTATGAGCATAAAGGAGTTGGAGTGCACCGATGGCGGACAAGCGCGATTATTACGAGGTGCTCGGCATCGAAAAAGGCGCGGGCGATCAGGACATCAAGTCGGCTTACCGCAAGCTGGCGCGCAAATATCATCCGGACGTCAACAAAGCGGATGATGCCGAGACGAAGTTCAAGGAAGTCAAGGAAGCGTACGATGTATTGAGTGACGGCCAGAAGCGGGCCCGTTACGACCAGTACGGCCACGACGACCCGAGCCAGGGCTTCGGTGGAGGCGGCGGCGGAGATTTCGGCGGCGGCGGATTCAGCGATATCTTCGACATGTTCTTCGGCGGCGGAGGCGGCGGAAGATCCCGCAACCCGAACGCGCCGCAGCGGGGCAACGACCTGCAGTACACGATGACGATGGAGTTCAAGGAAGCGGTGTTCGGCAAAGAGCTGGACATTACGATTCCGCGCACCGAGAGCTGCGACACGTGTCACGGCAGCGGCGCCAAGCCGGGCACGCAGCCGGAAGTCTGTACCGTCTGCCACGGCAGCGGGCAGGAAGAAGTCGTGCAGAACACGCCTTTCGGCCGCATGGTCAACCGCAGAGCCTGCTCGAACTGCAGCGGCACCGGCAAGATCATCAAAGACAAATGCGCTACGTGCAGCGGCAGCGGCCATGTGAAAAAGCAGCGTAAAGTGCATATCCGCGTTCCGGCGGGCGTGGACGACGGCGCTCAACTGCGCATGACTGGCGAAGGCGACGGCGGCCTGCGCGGCGGCCCGGCCGGCGACCTGTATATCGTCATCCGCGTCAAACCGGACGAGTTCTTCGATCGCGAAGGCGACGACATCTACTGCGAAGTGCCGTTGACGTTCACCCAGGCCGCTCTCGGCGACGAGATCGAAATCCCTACGCTGACCGAAAAGGTCAAGCTGAAAATTCCGTCCGGCACCCAGACCGGCACGTACTTCCGCCTCAAAGGCAAAGGCGTTCCGCGCCTGCGCGGCACCGGGCAGGGCGATCAGCATGTCAAAGTGGTCATCGTGACCCCAAGCAAGCTGACCGAAGAGCAAAAAGACCTGCTGCGCCAGTTCTCCGGCTTGAGCGGCGAAAACACGCACGAGCAGGAGCAGTCTTTCTTCGATAAAATGAAGCGCGCTTTCCGCGGCGACTGATTGGCGTAACCCGGAAACGCACACGCGTGCTCCATCCCTTATAAGTTAAGGACCGTCCATTCGGACGGTTCTTTTTGTTTTTTGAAAAATCGTAATGAAAACCCGACAGGCCGCGTTCCTCATACAGAGACTGAACACGATAGGGAGGACAACGAGATGATTTTTGTGATTTTATTGGTGATTTCGGCAGTCGGTTACAGCTGTATGCATTTTCTGATTCGTTCCCTTAACCCGACCGCGGAAACGTATGTACGGGAATGGGCGAGCTTTTTTTTTGCCGCCTTGCTTTTTGCGCTGTGCGGATACTTTTATCTGATCGGCTCCGCCTCATAAGGCGATAAAGTTCTCCGCGCTCCGAGCCGTTAGCCGCTCGGCACGATTCCCTGCCTTTTAAGCCTTCAAGCGCAGCTCCCGATAGGAGAGCCTGCGCTTTTTTGCGCGAAAGCGTTTAAAATTTTGCGCCGCGCTTAAATATAAAAGACAGACTCCCGAATCGGCTTTGCCTTTGCGGTCTGCGAAGCCGCCGCCTTCCTGTTCGTTCTCGCCTTTGCAGCCGGCAGAGCCGCTGCCCGTCCGCCCTTGCGGTCGGCGAAGCCGCCGCCTGCCCGCCCGGCGGTCCGGCCCGAGGGGCCGCCTGCTTCCCCCGGATCGGAAGCGGGATTTTCGGGGCTGAGCGACTTTTGGCTTTCCCTTTACTCGCGGACTGCTTTACAGTCCCGAGCAGGAAAACAACCCGAGCGAAGCACCGAAAATCCCGCTTTTCCCGAAAATCCCGCGCCTTTCTATGTAAATGTTGACACTATAAAAATTTGCGGTATAATAGTTCGTATACGAATTGTTCTGGTACCAATTATTGCTATAGAAACATTTCGCAGGAGAACGTTCAGGCAGGTGAGAAAGGACAGCGATATAGGTGAACACCAATACGGAGATTGAACTGCATGAAATTGTCGATTCTTTCCGGGAAGTGAAGCAGCTCTTTTTTCAACTGATGTCGGAAATGTCGTGCCGGTTCGGCGTGACGGGCATTCAGCTGATGACGCTCAAAGCGCTGCGGGACCGACCGGAGATCGGGCTCGGCGAACTGGCGGAGCATATGCGGCTGGTCAGCAGCACGGTCAGCGGCGTCATCGACCGGCTGGTCAAGGCCGAGCTCGTCAGCCGGGAACGGCCGAACCACAACAGGCGCTCGATCGTGCTGAAGCTGTCGCCCAAAGGGATGCAGGTTCTGGAAGAAGCGGACGCCGCCTACCGCAAGTATTTGTCGGGGTTGAACGATCTCGATCCCGAAGAAGTCCGGGCCATGCTCGGCGTGCACCGCAAGATCATCAAAAAATTAGAAGAAGTGAGAGATGAAAACCACCATGAATAACCGAACCGCTGTACAAGATATTCAGACCCTGAAAAAGGGACCGATCCTCGTCGCTCTGCTGATCGGCGCTTTCGTGGCGCTGCTGAACCAAACGCTGCTCAACGTGGCGCTGCCGACCATGGCAATCGACCTCGGCGTCGAGACGACCGTCATTCAATGGCTGAGCACGGGCTTCATGCTCGTCAACGGCGTCATGGTTCCGGTCACCGCTTACCTGATGGCCCGTTTCACGTCGCGTAACCTGTTTATTACCGCGATGAGTTTGTTCACCGCCGGCACGCTGCTGTGTGCGTTCAGCGAATCGTTCGGTCTGCTGCTCGCGGGCCGTATGGTCCAGGCTGCCGGAGCCGGCATCCTGATGCCGCTGATGACGTTCACGATCCTTACCATTTTCCCGATCGAAAAACGCGGTTCCGCCATGGGCCTCGTCGGCGTGGCCATGATCTTCGCTCCGGCGATCGGACCTACGCTGTCCGGCTGGATGGTCGAGCATTACGACTGGCATTACCTGTTCTATCTGATTCTGCCGTTCGGCGTGATCTCGATCATCCTCGGCATCCTGTTCATGCGCAACGTCACCGAGACGTCGCGGCCGAAGCTTGATATGCTCGCCGTCGTCCTCTCGACGATCGGATTCGGCGGCATTCTGTACGGCTTCAGCCAGGCGGGTTCGCAAGGCTGGGAATCGGCGGAAGTGCTGTGGACGCTTGCGATCGGCGCGGCTTCGCTGCTCTGGTTCGTTATTCGCCAGCTCAGAAGCGAGAAGCCGATTCTGGAAATGCGCGTATTCAAATACGACGTATTCACACTCACAACGATTATTAACGTCATCGCTACGATGGCGCTGTTCTCCGGCATGATCCTGCTTCCGCTGTATTTGCAAAACGTCCGCGGCTTCACGCCGGTCGAATCCGGTCTCATGCTGCTGCCGGGCGCGATCTTGATGGGCATCATGTCGCCGATCACCGGTTATATTTTCGATAGAATCGGCGCGCGTTGGCTCGCGGTCGCAGGTCTTGCGATCATGACCATCACGACGTACCAGTTCAGCCAGCTTAGTATCGATACGACGTATCGCCATCTGATCATCGTGTACACGGTGCGGATGTTCGGCATGTCGCTGATGATGATGCCGATCCAGACTGCCGGCCTGAACCAGCTGCCGGCCCGTCTGAACGGCCACGGCACGGCGATGTCCAACACGCTGCGCACGATTGCCGGCGCGCTCGGCACGGCGCTGCTCGTCTCGATCATGTCCAACAAAGCGGCCGAAATCGGCAAGCAGTTGGTCGTCAGCATGGGCATCAACCCGCAGGATGCGGCGCAAATGGCGACCGTCACGCGCGAAGCGACCGTACAGGGCATCAACCATTCATTTGTCGTCGCCACGTGGATGACGGCTGCGGCGTTCGTACTCGCTTTCTTCATCAAACGCGTCATCGTGGAACGCCAGGGCGTACCGGCCGCGAAAAAAGTACCGACCACGCCTGCGGAAAACGCAAAAGCATAACGGTCTTCCTGCAGCTCCGTCCGGCGGAACGTTCGAACGATTCCAATCCGCCGCGCGAGATGAAAAACCCCGTACTCCGATTTTCGGAGTACGGGGTTTTTGCTGTTGGGTGACTTGTGCACGACGCTTATCGCGTGCATCGCCGAACTTCAATCCGCCGCCTGTCGCGAACGGGAAGCGTCCGCTACAGATCTTCGCGGTAACGCGTGCCGGACCGCTCTTTCTCCGCGCGTACCGCGCCGCGCAGCAGGTCTTTGACTTTCTCGGCGTCCCTGACGTCTTCGAGCAGCACCGTCGGCGTGGTCGGGTCGCTCGAATGGACGGTAATCGTGCCGACGCCCATCATGCGGTCCATTGCCGTTTTTTCCAGCGTGATGTCTTTGACCCGGACCAATTCCAGTTCTTCCGACTTTTTGCCGATCAGACCGGTCGTGACGATCAGCCGCTGGCTCGTAATCGTGTAGCGGACGTTGTTGAGCAGCAGTCCGGTACGGATCTGGTCGCCCAGATCGGACGGACGGCCTTCCCACAGCGTCTGTTCTTCGCCCATAGACTGATTTTCCTTTGCCGCAGACGGCGCCTGATGCGATGTGTCGCCCGGCGCGGTGCCTCCGCTCAACGCATGTCCGCATTTTCCGCAAAACTTGGCGTCGTCCGGACACGGGGCTCCGCAGTTTGTGCAATAGATCATCGGCTTGTCCTCTTTTCTCCCGAAAACGTTCAGGGTTTTGTGCTGTCTCTTCGTCTATAGTACAATGAAACGAACGCAAAAGTTAATATTGAGGAGCGATTGATGATGCTGTGGCACGAATTGACCATACATACGACCGAGGAAGCGGTGGAAGCGATCTCGAATTTCCTGCACGAAGCGGGAGCGGGCGGCGTTTCGATCGAAGAATCCGGCAATTTGAATAAGAAGCGCGAAAGTCCTTACGGCGAATGGTACGACCAACCGCTGAACGATATTCCGGAAGGCCGCGCCGAGATCAAAGGCTATTTTTCCGAAGATATCGATATCGAGTCGGTGCTGGAAGAAGTGCGCAATCGTACGACGGAACTTGCGACGTTCGATATCGATACCGGCAGTCCGACGTTCGCAAGCCGCCTGGTGGACGAAGAAGAATGGGCGACCGCCTGGAAAGCGTATTACAAGCCGCTCAAAGTGTCCGACAAACTGACGATCAAGCCGTTATGGGAAGAGTATGAAGCGGCGGAAGGCGAACACGTGATCGAACTCGATCCGGGCATGGCGTTCGGTACCGGCACCCATCCGACGACGGCGCTGTGCCTGCGGGCGCTCGAAAGCATCGTTCAGGGCGGGGAAGAAGTGATCGACGTCGGCACGGGTTCCGGCATTTTGGCGATCGGCGCAATCAAGCTCGGAGCCCACAGAGTCATGGCGCTCGATCTGGACCCTGTCGCCGTGCGAAGCGCGCGGGAGAACGTGACGCTGAACGGGCTGGATGAGCAGATTCTGGTCAAGGAAAGCGATCTGCTGTCGGTGCTGACCCCGAACGCAGAAGGGCAGTCTGCCTCAATCAACGTCGAGCTGCCGGTGCAGATCGTCGTCGCCAACATTTTGGCCGAAGTGATCCTGCTGTTCACGCACGACGTGTACGCGGCGCTGCGTCCGGGCGGCCTGTACCTGGCGTCCGGCATCTACAAAGACAAGGAACAAGCGGTACGCGACGGTCTGACCGCGGCCGGCCTGACGATTCGCGACGTGCATCGCGAGGAGGAATGGTTGGCGTTTATCGCGGAAAAGGTGGTGTAAATGGAAAACTTTCTTGCTTTTCCGTTCGATGAACTTCCGTTCGTTCTGATCGTGCTGATTATCGCGTTTACCGTGCACGAATTCGCGCATGCGTACGCGGCGTACAAACTGGGCGATCCGACGGCGCAGCTGCTCGGCCGCGTCACGCTGAACCCGGCGCGCCACGTCGATTTTCTCGGCATGATCCTGATTCTGATCGCGGGCTTCGGCTGGGCGCGTCCCGTCCCGGTCACCCGCGAGAACTTCAGCCGTCCGCGTCTGATGGGCGTGATCGTCTCGGCGGTCGGCCCGCTGAGTAACCTGCTGATCGCTTTCGTCGGGGCGATCGTCTATGCGGGGCTGCAGGTAAACGGCGTGCTGGACGCAGCTTCGACGTCGAGAGGGGTCGAAGCGGTCGTGCTCTTTTTCGAAAAACTGATCCAGCTCAACGTGTTGTTGTTCCTGTTCAACCTCGTGCCGCTGCCTCCGCTGGACGGGTACCGGATTCTCGAAGATATCGCGCCAAAGCCGCTGCGCCGCAAGCTTCAGGCGATCGAGCCGTATTCCATCTTCATTTTCCTGATGATCGTGTTCATCCCGCCGCTTCGCGACAATACGATCGGCCGGA
Organism: Saccharibacillus sp. WB 17; assembly: GCF_008634075.2. Classification (NCBI taxonomy): domain Bacteria; kingdom Bacillati; phylum Bacillota; class Bacilli; order Caryophanales; family Paenibacillaceae; genus Saccharibacillus; species Saccharibacillus sp. WB 17. Next base: position 198,911 of record NZ_VPFK02000046.1, read on the forward strand.
TCGGCATCTGGGTGTATGAACTTTCGCAGGCGATGTTCGATTTCGGCGTCCGATTGTTCACGTAACGTTTCTGCCGGTTTTCCCACGCGGGAAAGCCGGTTTTTCGCTATGTCCACTGGTCAGCGGCGGGCAAATTGTGTATGATGGAATTTGGTCAAAAACGGAAGAGAAGTGGATGAGACATGCAGAGATATTTTGTGGAAAAAGAGCAGTTTGAACAGGATAAAGTTCGTATCGTCGGCGAAGACGCGCGTCATATCGGCAAAGTGATGCGCGGTCGGCCGGGAGACCGGATCATCGTCTGCGACGGACGGGAACGCCTCGTGCTGGCCGAACTCGAAACGGTCGAGCAGGGCGAAGTGGTCGCGTCCGTGCTGGAAGAGATCGCGGAGAAAAGCGAAGCCCGCTTCCGCGTCAGTATCGCCCAGAGTCTGCCCAAGGGAGACAAGCTGGAGACGGTGATCCAAAAATGCACGGAGATCGGCGCGGCGGCGTTCGTACCGTTTCTGTCGGAGCGCACCGTGGTGCAGTACGACGCGAAGAAGGAAGAGAAACGGCTGCAGCGCTGGAGCAAGATCGCCAAGGAAGCGGCCGAGCAGAGCCATCGCAGCCGCATTCCGGGCGTGCTTCAGCCGCTGACGTACAAGCAGCTGCTGAAGACGTTCGAAGCGTACGACCTCGTCTTATTTTGCTATGAAAAAGAAAACGGACAACAGCTGCGGGATCTCGTGCGCCCGTTTGCGGAAGGACGGCCGGAAGGCGCGGCGAACATACTCGTCGTCGTCGGCCCGGAAGGCGGGTTCTCCGAGCGCGAAGCGGACGAAGCGTCCGCGGCGGGCGCCAGGGTCGCCGGCCTGGGCAAACGCATCCTGAGAGCGGAGACGGCCGGAATGACCGCGCTGTCCTGCATCCTGTACGAGTCCGGAGAAATGGGAGGAATTTAACGATGCCATCGGTCGCTTTTTATACGCTGGGCTGCAAAGTCAATTTCTATGATACGGAAGCCATCTGGCAGCTGTTCAAAAAAGAAGGGTACGAACAGGTGGAGTTCGATCAGACGGCGGACGTCTACCTGATCAATACATGTACGGTCACGAATACCGGCGACAAGAAAAGCCGCCAGATTATTCGCCGCGCCGTGCGCCGCAATCCGAACGCGATCGTCGCGGTGACAGGCTGCTACGCGCAGACGTCCGCGGCCGAAATTTTGGAAATTCCCGGCGTCGATCTCGTCATCGGCACCCAGGACCGCGAGAAGATCCTGCCGCTCGTCGACGAGATCAAAGCCAAGCGCGAGCCGATCAACGCCGTGCGCAATATCATGAAGACGCGCACGTTCGAAGAACTCGACGTGCCGAGCTTCAACGGCCATACGCGCGCGTTTCTCAAAATCCAGGAAGGCTGCAACAATTTTTGCACCTTCTGCATCATCCCGTGGTCGCGCGGACTGTCCCGCAGCCGCGATCCGCAAAGCGTGCTGAACCAGGCGCGCCAGCTGGTCGCCGCCGGGTACAAAGAAATCGTGCTGACGGGTATCCATACGGGCGGTTACGGCGACGATATGGACCAGTACCGCCTGTCCGACCTGATGGAAGAACTGGACAAGGTCGAAGGACTGGAGCGGATACGCATCAGTTCGATCGAAGCGAGCCAGATCGACGACAAGATGCTGGACGTACTGAAGCGGTCGACCAAAATGTGCCGCCATTTCCATATTCCGCTGCAGGCGGGCGACGATTCGGTACTCAAACGGATGCGCCGCAAGTATACGGTCGCCGAGTTTGCCGAGAAGATCGCGCGTATCCGCGAGACGATGCCGGACGTGGCGATCACGACCGACGTAATCGTCGGCTTCCCGGGCGAGACCGAAGAAATGTACCAAAACGGCTATGCGTTCATGCAGCAGATCGGATTCTCGGAAATGCACGTTTTCCCTTATTCGCAGCGTACCGGCACGCCGGCCGCGCGGATGGAAGACCAGGTGGACGACGAGGTCAAAAACGCGCGCGTTCACGAACTGATCCAGCTGTCGGAACGCATGCAGCTTGAATACGCGGAGAAGTTCGTCGGCCAGGTCGTCGACGTCATTCCCGAGAAAAACGAAAAAGGACTGTATCCGCAAGGCTGGGTTGCCGGACACAGCGACAACTACCTGACCGTCCTGTTCGAAGGTTCGCAAGAACTGCAGGGCAAACTGTGCCGGGTCAAGATTACCGAAGCAGGCGCGAACGAATGCCGCGGCCAGCTGCTGCGCGTTCTGGACGAAGTCCAGGCGGCGTCGGTATCCTGAGCACGATCCGAATTCCGTCCGGTGCGCAGCCAGGCGGAAGCGGGAGACAGGCAGCAGGGGACTTCGCCGACAGCCGCGGAGTCCTTTTGCTTGCGGGACGGTCAAGCACGGACGAGGAGAGAAGACGGTGAGCAGAACGGAAATATCGGCGGGCGGCGTCGTATATCGCAGAGAAAGCGGAAAGCTTCAGATCCAACTCATTCAGGACCGCTACGGCAAAGTCTCGCTCGCCAAAGGCAAGCGCGAAGTCGGCGAGACGCCGAGGGAAGCGGCCCTGCGCGAAATTCGCGAAGAGACCGGAATCGAAGGGCGGATCGTAGAACTCGTGGACATCATCCGCTACCAATACGAGAACGAAAAATACGGGCTGGTCGACAAGGAAGTCCGGTATTACCTGGTCGAAGCGCTCGGCGGACAGCTGAGAGCGCAGCAGGAAGAAATTCGGGGCGTCGAGTGGTTTTCCCCGGAAGAAGCGCTGATTCTGCACAAAAAATCGGGGTACGAAAACAACCACCCGATTCTGAGATCGGCTATGCAAATGCTCGGCCTGAAGCTGTAAGCGTGGCAGACAGGCAAGAGCGGCAATTTGAGGAGGAAAGAATTTGGCAAAAGTCATACTGGACAAAAACCGGAAAAAGCGTCTTGAAGAAGGCCATCCGTGGATTTATAAAAGCGAGATCGCCGGTACGGAAGGCGCCATAGCGCCGGGCGACCTGGTCGAAGTGACCGATCATCGCGGCAAGCCGCTCGGCACGGGCTATTACAACGAAAATTCGCAGATCACGGTCCGGCTGCTGTCGCACGGCGTCGTCGAAAAGATGGACGAGCGCTTTTTCGCGTTGCGTTTCCGGGACTGCCTGCGCCACCGCGACCGGTTCGTGGACGGTGACGCGTACCGCCTCGTCTACGGGGAAGCCGATTTCCTGCCCGGATTGATCGTGGACCGCTTCGCGGACATTCTCGTCGTGCAGATTTTGACACTCGGCATGGATCGCCGGCGAGACGAAATCGTCAGCGCGCTGGTCGAAGTGCTGTCTCCGGCCGGCATTTACGAGCGCAGCGACGTATCGGTGCGCCTGCTGGAAGGACTGGAAGAAACGACGGGCGTGCTGTATGGCGAATGCCCGCGCCACGTAACTGTGTCCGAGAACGGACTGAAGCTCAAAGTCGATATCGAGCAGGGACAGAAGACCGGTTATTTCTTCGATCAACGGGAGAACCGCGCTTCGATCGCTCCGCTCATGACCGGCTGGGGAGAGCGCAGCGGGATCGAACTGCAGGACGTGGAAGGCACGCCCCGTCCCGTCAACAAAAACGGCAAAGTCGTCGATTTCCCTTATTGGGACGGCGCGACGGTGCTGGAATGCTTCTCGCACACGGGCAGCTTCACGCTGCACGCCTGCGCCTACGGAGCCAAAAAAGTGACGTGTCTCGACATTTCGGCGCATGCGATCGAAAGCGCGCGGGAGAACGTCAGCCTGAACGGCTTCGACGATCGGGTCGAGTTCGTCGTGGCGGACGCGTTCGATTATCTGCGCGAAAACGTCAAAGGGCTCGAAGAGCGCAAACGCCGCTCCGAAGGCACGTCCAAAGTCGATACGTCGGTTCCGATGCCGGCCGGCGGCGGACGCAGCTGGGACGTCGTCATCCTCGATCCGCCGGCGTTCGCCAAAGCGCGCGCGGCCGTCAAAGGCGCGGTGCGCGGCTACAAGGACATCAATCTGCACGGCATGAAGCTGGTCAGCGAAGGCGGCTATCTGGTGACGGCGAGCTGCTCGTACCACATGAAGCCGGATCTGTTCCTGGACACGATCCACGAAGCGGCGCGCGATGCGGGCAAAACGCTGCGCCTGATCGAATGGCAGGCGGCCGGCAAAGACCATCCGCAGCTGCTCGGCGTCGAAGAAGGCCATTATTTGAAGTTCGCGATTTTTGAAGTGCGCAGCCGGTAAACGTCCGATCCGCGTTCAGTTCGATTCATTCAAAAGGTAGCCCGGGCAGGGCCCGCGTTTCGCCGACAGCGAAACGCGGGCTTTTTGCGCAAGGCGGCAAAAGGGTTCGGAACGTTTGTTCCCGTTTTCTGTTTTTCTGCCGCGCGATGCGGTATACTGTAGGAAGAAGCTGAATACGAGATTGCAGAACAAGGAGGCCGTCGGCCGATGACTTTACAGATTAGGCTCGGACGTTCCGGAAGCGGCAAAACAAGCCGGATTCTAGACGAGATTCGCGCGAAAATGCAACAAGATCCGCTGGGCCCGCCGCTGCTGCTGATCGTGCCGGAACAGTCGACGTTCCAGACGGAATACGCGCTGTTTGCCGGCAAGGAAGGCGGGGGAAGCCTGCGCGCCCAGGTGCTCAGTTTCCACCGCCTCGCGTACCGCGTCATGCAGGAGACGGGCGGTTCCGCGCTGACGGCGATCGGCGACGAAGGCAAGCGGATGCTGCTGTACCGGCTGCTCCGGGAGCGCCGCAGCGACCTGCGGCTGTTCGGCGCGTCGAGCGAGCAGCCGGGATTTATCGCCAAACTGAACGATTTGTACACGGAACTGAAACGGTACAAAATCGATTCGGCCGTGCTGGAGCAGCATATGCAGGACCTCGTGTCGGCCGGCCATTCGCCGCTGCTGCGCGAGAAGCTCGAAGACGCGCTGCCGGTCTACCGCGATTTCGAGAGCAAGCTGTCCGAGTTGTACGTCGATTCGGAAGATACACTGATCCGCCTGGCGGAGCAGTTGGGACAATCGTCGCTCGTGCGCGGGGCACAGGTGTGGATCGACGGATTTTACGGATTCACGCCGCGCGAATACGAAGTGATCGCGGGGCTGCTCGGGACGGCGGAGTCCGTCGCGTGTTCGCTGACGCTCGACCGGCCGTACGACGGCGCCGAACGACCGGACGACCTGGACCTGTTCCACCAGACCGCTTCGACTTACCGGAAGCTGCGCAAGCTGGCCGAAGGCGCCGGAAGCGGCTGCGAGACGGTAGAAGCCGAAGCGGCGGATTCGCTGCCGCGCTTCGCGGGCAGCCCGCTGCTGGCCGCGCTGGAAGAACAGCTGCGCGGCGGCCGGCGCGGCGCGCGCGAAGTCGGCGAACGCGAACGGCTGAACGCTGACGGGGAACCGGCGATCACGCTGCACGCCGCCAACGACCGCCGGGCGGAAGCCGACGCGGCGGCGCGGGAGATGCTGCGCCTGTCGCGGGAGCACGGAGCGCGTTATCGGGACATGGCCGTTTTCGTGCGCAATTTGGACGATTACGAGTCGGTGCTGGCGCCGGTATTCGAAGAATACGGCATTCCGGTGTTCACCGACCGCCGCAAAAACGTGCTGCATCATCCGCTCGCCGAATTTGTGCGCGGCGCGCTTGACGTCGTGCAGTACCGCTGGCGGTACGAAGACGTGTTCCGCTGCGTGAAGACCGACCTGCTGCTGCCGGAAGCGCGGGAAGGCGGCATCTCGCGCGACGATATGGACCGCCTGGAGAACTTCGTGCTGGCGTCGGGCATCCGCGGCACGCGCTGGACCGACGGTCGGCCGTGGCGCGACGCGCCCAAAATGTCGCTCGACGACGAAGGACGTCCGGTAGTGGAAGAAGAAGCCGCGGAATCGGCGGCGCGCATGGAGCGGCTCGAAGCGTGCCGCGACCGCATCACGGCGCCTCTGGCCGCGTTCGAACGCGAACTGAACCGGGCGGTCACGGCCCGGGAAATGTGCGAAGCCGTCTACCGGATGCTGGACGCGGCCGAAGCGCCGCAGCGTCTCGACCGGATGGCGCAGGTCTCGGCGCGGCAGGGCGATCCGCAGGCGGCGGACGTGCATCGGCAGATCTGGGGAGCGATGATGGATCTGCTCGACCAGATCGCCGAGCTGATCGACGCCGAGGAAGTGACCGTGGAGCAGTTCGCGGGCATGCTGGAGACCGGCATCGCGGGCCTGACGCTCGGCCTCGTGCCTCCGGCGCTCGATCGCGTCCTGCTCGGCGATATGGCCCGGACGCGTCCGCTCGGTATCCGGTACGCCTTCGTGCTCGGCCTCAACGACGGCGTCGTGCCGCTCTCCCCGCTGCAAAACGGGCTGCTGAGCGAACCGGAGCGGATTCGCCTGGCCGAAAGCGGGCTGGAACTCGCGCCGGGTTCGGAACGGCGGCTGCTCGACGAGAAGCTGCTCGTCTACCATACGCTGACCAGCGCTTCGCACAGGCTGTGGCTGAGCTACGCGCTCAGCGACGACGAAGACAAGCCGCTGCTGCCGTCGGAGATCGCGCTCGATCTGCGCGCCGCGTTCCCGTTTATCGGCGAACGCCGCGAAAATGCCCTGCCGCTGCCGGGCTTGCCTGCGGCCGAATACCGCAATTTCGTCACGCGGCCGGAAGCGACGCTGCCGCATCTGCTCTCGCAGCTGCGGCTGTGGAAAGCGGGCACCGAGATCCATCCGCTGTGGTGGGACGTGCTGAGCGCTTACCAGGAACGTCCCGAATGGGAATCGCTGCTCGTCAGCCGGCTGGCTTCGCTCGTGTACACGAACGAATCGGACCGGTTGACGCGGGAGACGAGCCAGCGGCTCTACGGCCGCAAGCTGCGTTCGAGCGTCTCGCGCATGGAGAAATTTACGGCCTGCGCGTTTTCCCATTTCGCTTCGCACGGGCTTAAGCTCAAAGAGCGGCAGCTGTACAAGTTGAACGCGCCCGATATCGGGCAGCTGTTCCATGCGGCGCTGAGCGATATCGCCATGCGGCTCAAACTGGAGAACCGCAGCTGGGGCTCGCTCTCGGCCGAGGAATGTCTCGCCGAAGCGCGTGCAGCCGTCGACAAGATCGCGCCGAGGCTGCAGGGCGAGATTCTGTTCAGTACGAGCCGGTACGGCTATATTTCGCGCAAGCTGATGGATATCGTCGGCCGGGCTTCGATCATTTTGGGCGAGCAGGCCCGCCGGGGCGATTTTGAACCGCTCGGCATCGAACTCGATTTCGGTCCCGGCAAAGACCTGCCTCCGCTGATGTTCGAGCTGGACAACGGCTGCACGATGGAAATCGTGGGCCGGATCGACCGGGTCGACGTCGCGGAAGGCGAAGACGGCCTGCTGCTGCGCGTGATCGATTACAAGTCGAGCGGCAAAGAGCTGCATCTGCACGAAGTGTATTACGGATTGTCGCTGCAGATGCTCACCTATATGGACGTGCTGCTGACGCACGCGGAAGACTGGATCGGCGCGCCGGCGCTGCCGGCGGGAACGCTCTATTTCCACGTGCAAAATCCGCTGCTGACGTCGGCCAACGGCATGGCGCGCCAGGAAGCGGCGCAGGAGATGCTCAAGCGCTTCAAGATGAAAGGGCTTGTGCTGGCCGATCACGACGTGGTGTCGAAGATGGACCGCGACCTGACGAGCGGCCAGTCTCCGGTCATTCCGGTCGCGCTCAAAAAAGACGGCGGCTTCTACAGCAGCTCGACCGTCGCCGATCCGCAGCAGTGGGAATCGCTGCTCAAAGGCGTCCGGCGCAATATCGCGGGCATCGGCAGGCGGATCACGGAAGGCGAATCGGAAGCCCGTCCGTACCGGATCCAGCAGGAAAAAGCGTGCGATTTTTGTCCGTACCATTCGGTCTGCCAGTTTGACGAGAGCCTGGACGATTCGGGTTACAACCATCTGGGCAAACCGGGACGCGACCGGGTCTGGGACCTGTTTCGCGAAGCGGACGGAGACGCCTACAGGGAGGAGAATCGATAAATGGTCATGAACATTGCCGACAAGCCGGAAGGCAGCCAATGGAGCGACGATCAATGGACGGCGATCGCCGCTTCCGGCGGCAACATGCTGGTCGCCGCGGCGGCCGGTTCGGGCAAAACGGCGGTATTGGTCGAACGGATCATCCGCAAAGTGACCGATCCCGCCAGAGGAACCGGCGTCGACCGAATGCTTATTGCGACCTTTACCAAAGCGGCGGCGTCAGAGATGCGCCAGCGGATTCGCGACGCCCTGAACAAGGAACTGGCGGCGAATCCGCAGGATGAACATCTGCGCCGCCAGCTGTCGCTGCTCGGGCAGGCGTCGATCACGACGCTGCATTCGTTCTGCCTCGAAGTGATCCGCCGCCATTACACGCTGATCCCGCTCGATCCGGGCTTCCGGATCGCCAACGAGCACGAGAGCAAGATGATGCGCCAGGAGACGCTGGAAGAACTGTTCGAAGAAAAGTACGCGCTGGAACAAAACGGTGCCACGTTCCGGCGGTTGATCGACTGGTTCGGCGGCGAACGTTCCGACGATCCGGCGTTTGCGCTCGTGCAGCGGTTGTACGATTTTGCGCGCAGCCATCCGTGGCCCGAGAACTGGCTGCGGCAGTCCGCCGCCGATTTCCGCGTCTCCGATCCGGAGGCGCTCGGCGAGACGATCTGGGCGGCTAGCCTTGCGGCCGATGCCCGGATGGAACTTGCGGGTACGGAAAACTTGCTGCTGCGGGCGTTCGACCTTTGCTCGCTGCCGGGCGGACCGGCCCCTTACGCCGAAGCGCTGCAAAGCGACCTTGAGCAGATGCGCCGGCTGCGCGCCGCCGCGGAGCAGGAACCGTGGCCGAAGCTGTACGCGCACTTCGAGTCGCTGGCGTTCGTCACGCTCAAGCGGGTCAGCGCCAAAGACCAATACGACCCCGAACTTCAGAAGCAGGTCAAAGATCTGCGGGACGCGGCCAAAAAAGACCTGGGACGGATCCGGGACTTCTATTTCGGCCGTCCGCCCGAAACATTTCTGGTGGAACTGCACGAAGCCGCCCCGCTGATGGAAGAACTGGCCGAACTGACGATCGAATTCGGCGAACGGTACGCCAAAGCCAAAAAGGCGAGAGGGATGGTCGATTTCTCCGACCTGGAGCATTACTGCCTGCGCATTCTGCGCGATCCCGCTTCCGAGCCGGGACGCCCGGTTCCGTCGGCGGCCGCGCTGGAATACCGGGAGCGCTTCGACGAAGTGCTGCTCGACGAATACCAGGACATGAATTCGGTCCAGGAAGAGATCGTCTTGCTGATCGCGCGCGAAGGAGCCGGCAACCGCTTCATGGTCGGCGACGTCAAGCAGAGCATCTACCGGTTCCGTCTGGCGGAACCGGGACTGTTCCTGCATAAGTATCGCGCTTACGGCAGCGATTTTTCGGGCGGCGGGCTGCGCGTGGATCTGGCGCGCAATTTCCGCAGCCGGAATGAAGTGGTGGAAGCGGTCAACGGCATTTTCCGCCGCATCATGAATCAGCGGGTGGCGGAGATCGAATACGACGAGCGGGCCGAACTGGCGTACGGCGCCTTGTCGTACCCGGCGGCGGAGCATGACGAATACGCGCCGGAACTGATGCTGATCGAACGCGCAAACGCCGCGGACGGAACAGACGGCGGAGAAGCGGCGGACAGCGAGAGCGCCCTCGCCGCGGAAGCGGCGGAGATCGAGACGGCGCGCCTCGAAGCGCGTGCGATCGCCGCGCGCATTCACGAACTGACCGGACAGGCCGAAGGACATGCGCCGCTGATGATCTATGACAAAAGCGCGGGCGGACTGCGTCCGGCGGCCTACGGAGACATGGTCATCCTGCTGCGCGCGGTGAGCGCGTGGGCGCCGCTGATGATCGAGGAGCTGCGGCTGGCCGGCATTCCGGCGATCGGCGATGCGGCGCGTGGGTATTTCGACGCGACCGAAGTCGAGATCGTCATGTCGCTCCTCGACATCATCGACAATCCCCAGCAGGACATTCCGCTGGCTTCGGTGCTGCGTTCGCCTATCGTCGGCTTGAACGAAGACCAGCTGGCGCGGATTCGGCTGCACGGCCCGCGGCTGTCGTTCTACGACGCGGTCCGCGCAGCGGCTGGCGCAGACGCGGAGATCCCGCAGGAAAACGGCGGATCTTCGTCGGAGCGTTCCGACGCGGCGTCGGCAGGTTCCCCGCCCGGCGAAACGGACGGCGATGCGGAACTTGCCGGCACGCTGCGGCAGTTCCTCGCTTCGCTTGAACGCTGGCGCGCTCTCGCGCGAAGCGGCGAGCTCAGCGAACTGATTCGCACACTGTACCGCGAGACCGGCTACGCCGACTGGGCGTCGGGTCTGCCGGGCGGCGCGCAGCGCCGGGCCAATCTGTTGGCGCTGCATAACCGGGCGGTACAGTTCGAAAAATCGACTTCGGCACAAGGCTTGTTCCGCTTCCTGCGCTTCGTCGAACGGCTCAAGGAAAACGGCGGAGATCTGGCCGAAGCGCCCGCCGAAGCGCTGCACGATTCGGTGCGCGTCATGACGATCCACAAAAGCAAAGGGTTGGAGTTCCCGGTCGTCTTCATCGCCGGGCTGTCCAAAAATTTCAATATGCAGGATCTGAACGCTTCCTTTATGACGCATAAGGAACTGGGCTTCGGCCCGCGTTTCGTCGACGAAGAGAGCCGGGTCGGTTATCCGACGCTTCCCGCGCTCGCCATTCGCCGGCGGATGCAGATGGAACTGCTGGCGGAAGAGATGCGCGTGCTCTACGTGGCGCTTACGCGTCCGCGCGACAAGATGATCCTCGCCGCTTCGGTCAAAGACCTGCCCGCCCGGATCTACTCCTGGATGCAGGCGGCCGGAGGAGCGGAAGGGATCGCCGATTACACGCTCGCCAAAGCCCGCTCGTACATGGACTGGATCGGGCCGGCGCTGATCTTCGAGCCGGGAGCGGCAGAGCTGCGCGGCTTGTCGGACGCTTCGCTGCTGCCCGACGATTCCTCCGCGGGATACGGCTGGACGTTCTCCGTCCGGTCCGGCGATGCGGAATCGGCCGCCGAACGCGACGGGGAAGAGCTGTACGCCGAGCGGATTCAGCGCCTCAAAGCGCTGATCGCCGGCGAGTCCGCGGGCGATCAGGGCGAGCGCTCCAGGTTCGCCGAGCGGTTCGCGTGGCGTTATCCGCATGAAGCGTCGGGCATGGCCGCGGCCAAAACGTCGGTCACGGAGATCAAGTCCCGCTTCGCGGGCGACGAGTATCCGGCCGCCGACGCGATGGAAGCGGCGCGCCTGCTGGCGGGATATGACAGCGAAGTCGACGAGCGCGAAGCAGGTTCCGCGCCGCAGGGCGAGGCGGCAACCGGAGTCGATCCGGACCGCTCTGCCGGGCCGGCCGGAGGCACGACGCTGCAGCTGCGGCGTCCGCGCTTCATGGAACGGCGCAGCTTGACCGGAGCCGAACGGGGGACCGCGTACCATACGCTCATGCAGCATCTGCCGCTGCATGCCGATACCGGCGAGCGCGAAGTGAACGAGACGCTGGCCGAACTCGTTCGCAAAAACATCCTGCTGCAGGCGGAAGCCGATACGGTGCAGGCCGGCGACGTCGCCGGCTTTATCCGCAGCGATATCGGCAGACGGGCCGTCTCGGCGGAGTGGCTTCGCCGCGAACAGCCGTTCAGCACGGGTGTCGGCGCGGACGAGGAGCTCGGTTCGCTGGTGCTGCCCGTCCACGGAGGCGCCGCCGGCATTCCGGAATCGGAAGACGCGCGGCCAAGCGCAAGCGGCGCGCGCCGCATCCGGCTGGAAAGGCTGCCGGGAGAGCGGGTGCTTGTGCAGGGCGTGCTGGACTGCCTGTTCCGGGAAGACGGCAAGCTGATCCTGCTCGATTACAAGACCGACCGGATCAAGCCCGGACGGGGCATCGAAGCGCTGGCCGACCATTACCGGTTCCAGCTCGACTTTTACGCCCGGGCCGTCGAAGACATGCTCGGCGAGCCGGTGCACGAGAAATGGCTGTACTTTTTCGATGGAGGTCAGGGCGTTCGCTTGTAGGGCTGCCGGATCGGTTGACACATAGACAGAACGGCTTGGAAGCCGTCACGGGGAGGAGCTCCAACGATGCGCGTGCTGCATACGGCGGACTGGCATCTGGGGAAAACCCTGGAAGGCCGGAGCCGCTTCGAAGAACAGGAAAAATTCATGGACGAACTCGTCGGGATCGTGCGGCGGGAAAAGGTCGATTTGATACTGATGGCGGGAGACGTCTACGATACGGTCAACCCGCCGGCGGCGGCAGAGCAGCTTTTCTATGAAAGCGCGGCCCGGATTCGGGCGGAAGGCTGTCTGCTGGCTGCGATTGCGGGCAATCACGACCATCCGGAACGGGTAGCGTCCGTACGCCCGCTCGTAAAAGGCAGCGGCATTTCGCTCGTCGGCCTGCCGACCGAACGGGCGCTGAAGCTGAACGTGCCGAGAACGGGCGAACAGGCCGTGATCGCGGCGCTGCCGTATCCGTCCGAAGCCCGGCTCAACGAGCTGCTGACGCTGGACGGCACGGACGAAAATTTGCTGCGCAAAGCGTACAGCGAACGGGTCGGCCTGCTGATGCGCAAGTTGGCCGAAGAGTTTTCGCCGCGCACGGTCAATCTGGCGATGAGCCATATTTACGTGCTTGGCGGGCTGGAATCCGATTCGGAACGTCCGATTCAGGTCGGCGGCGCCTACACGGTCGATCCGTCGGCGCTGTCGTGCGGCGCGCAGTATACGGCGCTTGGCCATCTGCATCGTCCGCAGGCCGTCAAAGGCGACGGGATTATCCGCTACAGCGGTTCGCCGATCGCGTACAGCTTTTCGGAAGCGGGACAGACCAAGTCGGTCATGCTGATGGAGATCGAGCCGGGCAGCGAACCGAAGCTGCAGGAGATCTATTTGTCCTGCGGACGTCCGTTGGTGGAATGGAATGCCAAGGAAGGTCTGGCGCAGGTACAGTCCTGGCTGGACGAAGGCCGCGATGCCGGCGCGTTTATCGACCTGCGCATCACGCTGACCGAAGCGATGGCGCTGGGCGAGATCCAGGCGCTGCGGCGGGCCTGCGACGGGCTTGTGCATATTAGGCCCGTCTATCCGCAGCTGGAGCAGATCGATATGCCGGAAGAACGGGTACGGCTGCCGATGCACGAATTGTTCAAGACGTTCTATCGCCGGCAGACCGGCGGAGCGGAGCCGGACGACGCGCTGATCTCGCTCTTTATGGAATTGGCCGCCGACGAACGGGAACAGCCGGAAGGAGGCGAAGTCGAATGAAGCCGATTACGCTCCGATTGTCCGGGCTGCAAAGTTACCGCGAAGCGCAGGAGATCGATTTCACGGAACTGTGCGAAACGGGATTGTTCGGCATATTCGGTCCGACGGGCAGCGGCAAATCGACCGTGCTCGACGCGATCACGCTCGCCATGTACGGCAAAGTCGAACGGGCTTACGGCGGTACGCAGGGCATCATGAACCATTCGGAAGACACGCTGTACGTCGCGTTTACGTTCGAACTGGAATCGGCCGCGGGCGTGCGGCGCTTCCGCGTGGAGCGCCGCTTCAAGCGGACCGGCGAAGTGTCGGTCAGCAATACGCTCAGCCGGTTTATCGAGGTCAAGCCGGAAGGCGACGAAGTGGTAGCCGACAAGCTGGCCGAAGTGACCAAAGCGGTCGAAGAACGAATCGGCCTCAAAATGGACGATTTCACCCGCGCCGTCGTTCTGCCGCAGGGCAAATTCGCGGAATTCCTGTCGCTCAAAGGCAGCGACCGCCGGCAGATGCTGCAGCGGCTGTTCCATTTGGAACAGTACGGCGACCGGCTGGTGCAGAAGTTGAGCAAGCGCGCGCGAGAGACGGAGTCCGCGCTGCGCACGCTCGAAGCCGAGCAGCAGGGGCTCGGCCTCGCTTCGGCCGAAGCGGTCAAAGACGCGAAGGCGGCCCTGGACGCGGCCGGCCTGGCGGCCGAAGCCCGGCGCGCGGAGCTGGACGCGGCGGCCGAGGAACACGGCCGGCTGGCGCGCGTGCGCGAACGCGCGGGCGAGCGCCGCGAGAC